>JBIJBO010000053.1:0-22220 GCA_044345215.1 Prosthecobacter sp.
ATCGGCTGCGCCATCCTGGTTGCCACCCTTTGGGAGCTGGGAACCCTCGGCATCAGCACCACCTTTCACGCCACCTTCACGCGTGCCGAGGAGGTTGGCTTCCTCGGTGCCTGGCACCTCGCCCAAAAATGGCCGTTCGGGAAGGACGACGTCTTCCTCTCCATCGAAACCAGCCGCCCGGTCAATGGAGCGGTCATGGGCGGCGGCCCCATCGTCCGTGTCGGCGACCGCCTTTCAATCTTCGACAGCGAGGGCTGCGCCGTGCTGATGACCACTGCCAAGGAGCAGGGCATCCGCGTCCAGCGCTGCCTTCTTGACGCCGGCGCCTGTGAAGCCAGCGCCCTGCAGGCCGCCGGCCACCGCAGCTGCGGCGTGTCGGTGCCGCTCGCCAACTACCACAACCTCGCCGCAGACGGCAGCATTGCCCCGGAGCATGTCATGGTGGGCGACGTCCGCGCAACGATCGACCTGCTCAAGGCTCTGGTCGCCACCCGCCATGACGGCATCGGCGAGCGCACGATCCGCGAGCGTGTGGAAATGCGCAGAGAGGAGTATGCCGCCCACCTGAAAGCGGGCAACAAGTTGTTCAAGTAAGCTGCTGTCGGCCGTTGAGGTGGAGGCTCTGCCGCGGTTCTCCGGAATCGGCGGCGAGGCTGCGCTCGTGCCTCCGATTCCGGTGTTCTCAGCGCTTCACTTGCCCGAGCTCCACTTCGCGGCATTGATCAGGAGCTTCTGAAAGGCCGGGTGGTCATGGGTGCGAGCGTCGTGGCCGAGCGCCAGGCCGACGATGCGCGCGCGCGGATGTGTCGTGATCCAGACGTTCGGATGCGGCTTCTGGAACTTGTCGCTCGGGCTGGTATCTGCCAGCACCTCGATCGCGGCCGTGCCCGCCGGGATCTTGTCGGGCTCGGCATTGATGTAGTACAGCTCGTCCTCAACCGTGAACTTGTCCGGCACACCGGCCATGACCGGGTGATCCTTGACCTTGAGGACGTCGAAGGGGTGAATCTTGTCGTGGCCGCGCGCACCGCCACCGACGATCTGGGCGTTCAGTTCCGGCCAGTTGGCGTAGCCATACCAGGTGCCGGGATGCAGCATGACGATGCCCTTGCCGGCGCCGGCAAAGGCCATCAGCGCGCGACGGTAAGCGGCGGTGTCGAAGAACTTGCGGTTGACGCTGATCACTGCGACGTCGGCGTTCGTTAGTTCGGCGGCGGCTTGGTCGCGGTCCTCGGTGTAGTGGACGCTGAAGCCGGCGGCGGTCAGGGTGGCGACATCGGTGGTGCCGAAGAACTCGGCGAACTTGTGCGAGGAACCGCCGCCAATGACGAGCACGCGGGTCTTGCCCTCCTGCCACTGCACCGGCTTGGCCGGCACCAGCGGGCCGTCGCCCTGGCCACCGGTCTTTGGCGCGTCCTCGGCGCGCACGGTCGGCTCGGCCTTCTTGCCCTTGGCACCCGCTTTCGGGCCGGCCTTCGCCGGCGCCGGTGGCCGCTTGGAGACATCGGCGCTGAGGGCGGCTGGACCGCGGCCCTCGATGTCGGCCGTGATGGCGGCGACGACCGGCGCGGTCTTGTTGCCGGCCGGGCTTTCCAGGATGAGCGTCTTTGCGGGACCGGCCTTGGTCAGCTCCAGAGTCAGCAGGCGCATCTGCTGGCCTTCGGTGATGCCCTCGACGTGCTTCGAGCCGGGCACCTCGATCGGGCGGACATAGTCGGAGAAGTGCAGGCCGTTGACGAACGTGAAGCTTTCCCGTTCGCCGCTGGTGTAGACGACGGTGGCGGTCAGCGCCGGCACCTCGTCGCGCACGGCCGGCCAGCCCCAGCCGGAGATGCCGCTGAGCAGGTGGATCTTTTTGGCGGCGACGTTGAGCGGCAGCTCGACCCGGGCCGGGAAGCTCTGCGAGTGGTTGTCGGGCGCGGGGCCGCCCTTGAGCACGATGAAGTTGCCAGCGGCGGCCTTTTCCGGCGAGGCGATGAAGAAGGGCACGCCCTCGATCTTGAAGTCGCCAAACTTCGCCAGCCTGACCCGGCCCTGATTGGGTGCCGGGCCGGCGAAGACGCCGTCGCGGCTGTCGGCGGTGGCCACTTCGGCGAGGGAAACGATGCGGAATTGCTTGGAGGCCTCGCCGGTCATGAAGGTGAGGATGTCGCGCAGCGCCTCGGCGCCGAGCCCGTCCAGGCCTTCCGGCATGAGGCTGCGGCCGGTGTTCTCACGCTTGTCGATGTCGGTCTTGGCGATTTCGCGCACGCCGGCCTGGGTGGCCAGGGTGACGGTGGCGCTGTTCTCGCTGGTGATGACGCCCTGCAGCAGTTCGCCCTTCTTGGTGCTGATATTGAAGGCCCAGAAGCTCGGGTCGACCTCGCGGTTCGGATCGACGATGTGGATGAGCAACTCGGCCGGGCCGTGCGCGCCCATGCCGTCGAGTGGCGGGCCAACGGCGGCACCCAGGTCGCCGAGCTTGTGGCAGACGGCGCAGGCGGCGCTGAAAAGCACCTTGCCGTTGGCGGCATTGCCGGGTTTTTCCACCTCGGGCGTCAGCTTGGCGAGGATGGCCTCCTTGGCCGAGGTGTCGGCCTTGAACAGGTTGGCGGCGCGCTGGGCCAGCGGCTTGTTCGGATGGTTGCGCAGACGGGCGATGTCGCCAGGTGTGAAGGCCGTGCGCGGCAGGCTGCCGTCCCTGACGGCATCGAGCAGGGCGCGTGTGGCTTCCGGGCGCTTGAGGATGGCTTCAAACGCCAAAGCAAGTGACTTCGGCCTCAGCCGAACCAAGGCATTGACGAGTTTCTGGGCATGGCCGTTTTGCTCCAGGGCTGTCACCAGGCCGGCTTGCAGGGCTTCGGAGTCCTCGGATGCGGCCAAAGCTGCCACCACCTTTGTGGTTGCCTCGTCACTGCCAAGGCTGGCCAGCGCCAGGCCCGCGTTCACCCGCGCGTCCAGTGGGGCGGCGCCGTCGGCCAGCGTGGCGGTCAGCAGGTCGAGCTGGGCTTTGACCTCGCCTGCAAGATCGCCGGCCTTGTCCCACTTCGTCACCAGCGGCAGCGTCGCGCCGGCCAGCGCGGGATGGGCGAGCAGTTGTTTCAGCGCACCCTTCATGACTGGGGACATGGCGGGCGCCTCGCTGACGCCGGTGGCGATGCCGCGCAGCAGGGCGATTTTCACCGGATCCGCCCGGGTGTCGGCGCCGGCGCAGGCGGCGATGAGTTTTTCGGCGTTGGCGGGCAGCGCGGCGGGAAGCAGGGCGCTGACGAAGCTGACGAGCGACTCGGAAGCCGGCGAAACCAGCGCGGCGGCGATGACTTCGCTGGATTGGTCGGCCGCGGCAGCGATGAGGGCGCTGCGGGTCCAGTCGTCTTGAGCGGCGGCGTAGTCTTTGAGGAGTTGTTGCGGATTCGCAGAGCTTTGGGCGGCCTCGTAAGCACGCAGGGCTTGACTGCCTTGACCACCCTTTGACTCGGGTTTGTTCCGATACGCCGTTGCAGCCGCCGCCTTCGCCTGCTTGTGCTGCACCTTCCAAATGCGTCCGTAGTAGTGGTCGCGGTCGGGACGGACGGCGGCGTTGGCGGGGCCGTGCGTCGGGCCGCGGGTGTCATTGTGGATGACGGCCTGGTTGCAGAAATCGACGACATAAAGCGCGCCATCCGGACCGACGCGCACCTCGATGGGACGGAACCACAGGTTCTTGCTGCGGATGAACTCTGTCTGCTCGCGGCCGGGCTCACGTTTGGCCTTGAAGGTGACGCCGTCAGGCTCGACCATGAAATGACTGACGATGTTCAGCGTCGGCTCGGTGGTGAAGTAGCCGTGGTTCCACTTCGCCGGCCAGGCACCGCCCTCATAGATGGCGCAACCGGCGGCGGCCGTGTAGCTGCCGACCTGGTCGATCTGCACATAGGCCTGCTGCTCCCAGTGCATGGCGGGATACGTCGGTTCTTTTGGCAGCAGGCCGTTCGTGCCCATGATCCCCGGCAGCTTGCCCTTGGCGAGCACGTACTCCGGCAGCACGACATGGATGAAGTGGTTGCCGCTGGTCGGCTGGGTGTAGAAAACCTCGCCCTTGGAGGTGATGTCGAGCCCCCAGGTGTTGCCGCCGCGTGACGCATACTGCTCGAACGCGCTGCCATCGGGCTTGAAGCGCACGACGCCGCTGCCGATCGGCCCGAACCCCTTGCTGCCATCGCCGGACCTGACGTCGTCCGTGCTGGAGTAGCCGTGGGTGGCATAGATCCAGCCGTCGCGACCCCAGCGCAGGTTGTTGATGACGGCGTGGGTGTCGCGGTTGCCGAGATTCGTGTAGAGCTTGGAGCGCTTGTCGGCCTTGTCGTCGCCATCGGTGTCCTCGAAGAACCAGATGTCCGGCGCGGCGCAGACAATGACGCCGTTCCTGTAAAAAACGCTGCTGGTGGCCAGCTCGATCTTGTCGGCAAAGACGGTCTTCCTGTCCATGACACCGTCGCCGTTGGTGTCCTGAAGAATGCTGATGCGGTCCTCGGGGTCGCGCTGGTACTGTCCCGGCTTTAGCGAGCCGGAATCCTGCCAGGCGGCGACGTTGGCCTGGCGCAGGCCGTTCGGGTATTCGGGGGTCTCGACCACCCACAGGCGACCCTTCTCGTCCCAGTCGAGGTTCATCGGGTTGTTGATGAGCGGTTCGGAGGCGACCAGCGAGAGTTCGAACTCCGGATGCACTTCAAGCTCCTTCGGCAGGTCCTGCGGCCGCGGCGCGCCGCCCTCGACGTAGCGCAGGGCGTCGCCGATTTCCTCGGGCTTGCAGAGCTCGTCGACGTTCTCCCGTTTGCCGGCCCAGGCGATGCCGCGCAGGATCAGGCTGCGCACGCCGTCGTGGGAGAAGTTCTTGTACCAGTGACCTGGAATGCAGGTGAAGGCGCGGTAATTGTCCTTCTCATAGGTCCAGACCTGCGGCTGGATGTCGTAGATGTTGACGCCCTTCTTCTTGGCGACTGCTTCCGCGGCGCGCTGCTGGGCTTCCTTGTTGCCCTTGCCGCCGGTGTCGATGGCCTTGGGCGTGTAGGCGGCGGCCAGCACCTTCACCTCGGGCAGGACCTCCATGTCGTAGTAGATCTCGTCGTCGAGATCGAAGTTGGAGATGTCCTTGGTGATTGGGTTCGTGCGGTCGGTGAAGTACAGGCTGAGCGGCGCCTCCAGCCACTTGGTCTGGCCGAATTTCCAGGAGCCGCCGATGACGGTCTTGAACCAGTCGTGATCGCGCGACACCGAGGCCGCGTGGATGACCACCAGGCCGCCGCCGCGCTTGAGGAATTCCGCCAAATTTTTCCGCTCCTCGCCGATCTTGATGTTGCCCGCCTCCTGGGCGTGCAGGATCAGCACGTCGGTGCGGTCGAGCTGTTCCTTGGTGGGAAAATCCAGGGCGCCCTCGGCTTTGGCGCCGCGGGCGTTGAGCAGCGGCACCCAGTCCTTGAGGAACTGCGGGAAATCGTGCGCTCCCGGTCCGTGCGATTTGGCGCCGGCGCGGATGAAAACACGCAGCGGCTCCGCCGCCGAGGCGGGCAGCAGGGCGCAGAGAGCGGTGAAGGCGAGGACAAGGCGTTTCATGGTGGGGGAATCGTAGGATAAACGAACGGTGGCTGGGAAGACCGTTTTCGCACGGTGCACTATCGGGAATGCACATGGGCGGGCGCAGAGCGGAGGGCGGGGATCTGTAGGCGGGGGCATTGACCCCGCAGCGAAGAGTGGATTTCAGCACTCCTGGCTCTAAGCTCCGCGCTCCATGCTCCGCAGGGCGGCACGCTGGCTGGCGGTGTGCAGCAGGCCGTGGGTGACGAGGAGGACAGCGGCCGTGCCCAGGCCAAGGGTGGCGAGGCCAATGTGGGCGAGTTCGCTGCCCGCAAGGGACTGCCACAGGAGCAAGGCCAGACCGATGACGAGACCGATGGCCAGCAAGGGGGGCAGGCGCAGCAGTCGGCGCACACGCAGCAGGCAGCGGCCATCACCGTGGTATTCCTCGACTGTGACAATGGCGGGCGAGAGGTCGGCCTCGGGCCGCAGTTCAAGATCAAAGCCCTGCCAGCCGTCGTCGCCACGCACCGCCCCGTGATGGCTGCGCACGAAGGTCTCGAACTCGCGCAGGAAAGCTTCGCGTGCGGGGCCACTCTCGCTCCAAAAACTCGATTCGCCGAGCGGCAGCGCCCACTTGCGCGGTTCGGCGACCGCGCTCGTCCAGCAAGCGCCGCGACCTGGGGCGGCGCCGAGGTCGAGCATGCCGAGCAGGCGGGCGGTTTCGCGCACGAGCGGTTGCAGCCAGCACAGGCCGAGGCGCAGCAGGCGTTCGCGCAGGCTGAGTTGGAAGGGGGCCGGTGGCAGATGACGCGCGCGCGCAGCCGCCTGCAGCCAGGAAGCGGCGCCGATTCCTACTGCAGCGGCAGGTTGCTGCAGGGCCAGGAGAAGCAGCGCGAACGCCACCCAGGCCAAGCCGCCGAGCCAGTCGCCCCAGCAGCGCGGGCCGGTCTGGTAAATGCCCTGAAACAGACCCAGTCCCACCGGGCCGTGAAAGATCCGGCCGGCCGCGAGGTCGCCGCCGGTCTGGCCGCCGTAGATGCCGCCGCTCCAGCGCGCGCCGCCAAGCACGCCAAAGCGCTCGGGGTGATCCTTCATGAGCAGGGCCTCGGCACGGCCATACCCTGCTTGCTGACGCAGGTAGTCGCGCGCCCGGTAGCGGCGGTGGTGCCAGACCATGGCGCCGGGCACGTAGCGCAGCCGGCCCCCTGCCTCGCGCAGGCGCCAGCAGACATCGACATCGTCACCGGCGGTCACATACTGGATGCGAAAGCCGCCGATGGCGAGAAGCGCGTCCCTGCGGATGGCCAGGTTGCAGCCCGGCAGGTGCTCGGCCTCGGTGTCGTCGAGCAGCACATGCACTGGCGCACCCGGGGCGGCGGCCACAACGGCCTCCGTGCGGTTGCGTGGCGGCGGCGGGATGTTGGGGCCACCGGCCGCCACCCACCGCGGATCGTCGAAGGCTTCCACGAGTCGGTCCAGCCAGTCCGGCTCGGGAAGGCAGTCGTCATCGGTGTAGGCAAGGATGTCGCCCGTGGCAAGCTTGGCCCCCAGGTTGCGCGCCGCGCTCAGGCCGGCGTGTTCCTGGCGGTGGCGGCGCAGCAAGGGGAAGTCGCGGGCAATGGCGGCGATGTCCCGGGTGGAACCGTCGTCGATGAGCAGCACTTCAAGGTCGGGATACTGCAGCCGGCCGAGCGACTCCAGGCAGGCGCGCAGGGTGGCATCGCCGTTGTGCGTGCAGACAATGACCGAGACACGCGGTCGCGGGCTTGGGGTGGGCTCGACTGGCTCCAGACAGGCCCGGCAGGCGGGGCGCTCGCGACGGTTGGCGTCGACCAGACCGAACTGCCAGCCCTCGACCGCCCGGCCGCCGCGCTGCCATTCGTCGGTGTAGCTGAACCAGACCCCGCCGGCGACGGCGGCTTTGCGCAAGGCACGGCTTTGCGCGACCAGGGCCCCGGCCTGGGCGACCTCGCCGTGGTGTCCGGCGTCGAGTCCATGCTCGGTGATCACCAGCGGCTTGTTGCCCGCCAGGTTTTGCAGGCGCAGCAGGTAGTCACGCAGGATGGCGGGATCTTCCAGGTAAATGTTGAACGCGATGAAATCGGCATTGCGCGGCACGAGGTATTCCGTGCTCGGGTAACTCGCATAGGCGAAGAGTCGCTGCGGCGCTGCGGCGCGGCCGGCCTCGATGAGTTCCTCGAGAAAATCTCGCACACGCTGCGGACCCAGCCAGCGCACGAGGGTTTTTTCGATCTCGTTGCCGACCAGAAGGGCGGCGATTTCCGGGTGCCCGGCGAGACGCGCGGCCTCGGCGCGCACCGTGGCGAGGATGGCCTGCCGCGACTCTGCTTGGCGGAGGAAGTCGACATGATCGGTCCAGGCGATCCCGGCGAGCAGGTGCAGGCCCTCCCGCCGGGCGGCGGCCAGCACGGCATCGCTGGGCGGCTCATAGACACGCACGGTGTTGAAGCCGAGATGGCGGATGCGTGCGAAGTCCTCGGCCAGCCGCTGGTCGTCCGGGAAGGGTTCACCGCGGTCGTTGGGACGAAACGGGCCGTAGCTGACCCCGCGCAGCGACCAGCGGGAACCGCCGGCACGCAGCCACTTGCCGGCCGTGGTGACGGCGGCGGGGCTGGCGGCGGGGCTGGCGGCGGGCAGCAGATTCATGCGAACAAGCAGTCAAGCATGGACGTGCGCCGTGGCCAAGCATTCGAGCGCCTGCCGAGGGCTTTTCCTTCGACGTCGCGCGGCCCATGCGGGAGAACGGCCTTATGAGGCTTCGCCGCGCACCCCGGCCACCAGATCGGCCGCCGCGCGGGCGTTGTGGCGAATCGTCGCCCAGTCGCGCTGCTCCACGAGCTCGCGCGGCGCCAGCCAGGAACCGCCGAGGGCGAGCACCGAGGGTTCCCGCAGGTAGGCCTCGGCATTGGCCGGGCCGATGCCTCCGAGGGGAATGAATTTCACCCCCAGGTGGGCAAACGGCGCGGCGATCGTGCGCAGGTAGGCCAGTCCGCCGGAGGGTTCGGCCGGGAAAAATTTCAGCAACCGGGCCTCTGCCTCGATCGCCAGTTCAATATCGGTCGGCGTGCACACACCTGGCGCAAAGGGCAGGCCGCAGCTGAGCGCGTGCTGCAGCATCCGCGGGTTGCAGCCCGGTGCCACGCCGAAGGCGGCACCGGCATCCCGGGCCGCGTCGACCTGATCGGGACGCAGGAGGGTTCCGGCCCCGGCGATCATGTCCGGCACTTCGGCACGGATGCGGCGCAGGGCTTCGAGGGCTGCTGGCGTGCGCAGGGTCAGTTCCATGGCGCGGATGCCGCCCTCGAAGAGCGCTGTGGCCAGCGGCACGGCGTCGTCGGCATCCTCCAGGATCAGCACAGCGAGGATGCCGGCCTGGTGGAGGCGGTCTTGAAGAGGGGTGGGGAAAAGCGGCATGAATGATCAGCAAAGGCGGCAGCCGCGCGAGATCAACCGGGAAGGCGCCTCCTCTTGAGTCCGCGGATTGGCAAACGTTTGAGCCTCGGTGTCGCCACCGTCGTCAGACGGTGGGTTTGAAGGAGAGGGACGGTGGCTTTTCCCGAAGCCGCGTTCTCGCGAACGACTCGACCGGTTTTGAGCGAGCGCCCTCGTCAAAGTGCGGGATGGGGCGCGTGGTTTTCCAGGGCGACCTTGTCGCATTGTGCTAGCGGTAAGCATGGCAGCTTCGCCCGCCTCTCTCCAAGACATTGCCCGCGCTGCCGGCGTTTCGGTGATGACGGTTTCGCGCGCCCTGCGCGGTCAGGCGCGGGTGGCGGAGGCGACCCGCGATCGCATCCTCGCCGCGGCGCAGGCGCTCGATTACCAGCCCGACCCCCACCTGGCGCGCCTGATGGGACTGGTGCGCGCGCGCAAGCAGGTGCGCATCCGCGCGGTCATCGCGGTGATCCGCGAGCAGCTGCCGCAGGACGGTTTGCTGACCCCTTCCTACCAGTATGTGCCGATTGAGGACATCCGCCGGCGCGCGGGCGGGCACGGGTACGGGGTCGAGGAGTTTTGGCTGGGTCGCGATGGATTGACGCCGCGCAAGCTGCAAAAAATCCTGCACGCGCGCGGGATCGAGGGGGTGATTGTTTCGCCGCAAAGCCTGCAACTGCCCTGTGCGCGCCTTGATTACTCGTCCTTCGCTTCCGTCACTTTCGGTTATGCCATGCGTGAGCCGGCCCTGCACATGTGCGCCGGCAACATGACGCTGGGCATCCAGACCGCGGCGCACGAGCTGGCCGCACGCGGTTATCATCGCATCGGCGTGGCGGTGACCCGCTGGATCGTCAACCGCTCGCAGTTCGGTTACAGCGGCGGCCTGTTCCACTGGCAGCAGGATTTGCCGGAGGCGCAGCGGGTGCCGCTGCTGCTCTTCCCCAGCAACGACATCAGCCGCGGTTACGAGGTCTTCGCCCGCTGGATGAAGGCGCATGAACCCGATGCGCTGATCACCTTCGACACCCACGTGCCCGCCTGGCTGCGCCGGCTCGGCCTGCGCGTCCCAGAGGACATTGGCTTCGTCGCCCACGACTGGACCCCGCGCATGCCCGGCCTGGCCGGCATCTACCAGCAGCGCGACCACCTCGCGGCGGCGGCGGTCGATCTGGTCGTCACCCAGCTCTCCCAAAACGAACGCGGCGTGCCCGCCGTGCCCCGCCAGATCATGATCCCACCGCGCTGGATTGAGGGACCGAGTGTGAGGACACGAATGACGAATGACGAATGACGAATGACGAATGACGAATGACGAATGACGAAGCGTAGGGACCCGCCGCGTCGGGGTCGTGGTTTTGGAGGAGGGAAGATCGAATGTCCAACAAGCAAGGATGAACGCTCAACGGGCGAACCGCGAACCCGCGTGTCACACCGCTTCCGTGCCGCCGGAGCGGCAGGCAGAGGGGGATTGGCCGGTGTGGCGACGGAACCAGGCGGTGAAGTGGGAGGCGTGGCGAAAGCCGAGGCTGAAGGCGATGGCCTTGAGTGGTTCAACGCCAGCCAGCACGCGTTCGCGGGCGCGGGTCAGGCGCAGATTTTCCATGAACTCACGCAGACCGAGGCCGAGGTTTTCGCGCAGGAGTTGATCGGCCCGGCGCGGGCCGAGCGGGAAATGGGGCGGCAGGGACGGCGTGGCTTGTTCCGATGGCAGGCTGTTGAGCCAGTCGAGCAATTGATGGGCGAGGCGACGGTTGCGGTCCGCGCGTGTGGCGAGTCCGACACCGGCGTCAGCCAGCGTTTGCAGACAGGCCGCCAGCCAGATTAGAAAGGCGGCGTCGTGTTTGGCCCAGTCGACGAGGCTGCGGGTCGCCGGTGCAAGGGCCTCCCGGTAGGTCACCACACGGCGCCCCCGATGCACCTGTCGGAACAGCCGCAGGGTGGCGCTGCGCAGGGCTGGCACCTCCAGTACACAGTTGAGTCCCGCGCTCAGGAGGGGCGAGCCATCCGGCCACTGGCTGCGGAAACCGACCGACAGCAGACGCGTGCCCGGCGCGAACCACTGCCGGCGCAGTCCGGGTTTCGAGAAGAAGGCCTGCCCGGGTTGCACGTGGCTTTCCAGACCCTCGGCGCGCAGTCGCGCTTCGCCGCGCTCCACGAAGAAGATGCCTGGTGGCACGGTGATTGCCGACGACCATTGGCCGGTTGCCGGCACCGGGCCGCGGTACACCCAAAGCCAATCGTGGCGCAGGCTGCGCCAGGCTTCGGGGTGGAGGCCTTCCATCATGCCACAGGTTGGGCGTGAGCACCCGCGCGTGCAAGTCTGCGGGATGTAAGTCTTTTCCTCTTGGCATAACACCCCGTGGTTGCCGTCTGGCGCGGGCGGGCTTTGCTGGCGTCATGAAGTCCAACCTTCTGCCCACCTTGGTGTTCGCCTGTTCCGCCGGTCTGCTCGGTGCGCAGGAACCGCGCGCGGTCAGCGGCATTTACCCTTCGCTCGCGATGTTCAACCGCGAGGGCGAGTGCGGCACCGGTGCCGTCGTGCCCTGGGCCGGCCGCCTGTGGGTCATCACCTACGGCCCGCACCTGCCGTTTGGGTCGAGCGACAAGCTTTATGAGATCACCCCGGAGCTGAAGCAGATTGTGCGACCGGAAAGCGTCGGCGGCACGCCGGCGAACCGGCTGATTCACCGGGAGTCGCAGCAGCTCTTCATCGGGCCCTACGTGATCGACGCCAAGGGTGGGGTGCGGGTGGTGCCGCCGAATCGGATGCCGGGTCGCCTGACCGGCACGGCGCGCCATCTGACGGATCCGGCGAACCAGGTCTATCATGCCAGCATGGAGGAGGGGTTGTACGAGGTCGACGTGCGCACACTGGCCGTGCGCAACCTCATCCGCGACGGCAATCCCTTGAAGGCCGGATTCCAGGTTGAGACGCCGCTCGCCGAGCTGGCCTCGCAACTGCCCGGTTATCACGGCAAGGGTCTGTATTCAGGGCAGGGAAGGCTGATCTATGCCAACAACGGCGAGCGCGGCGACCGTGCGTTGAAGGATCCGACCACGCCCAGCGGCGCGCTTGCCGAGTGGACAGGTGAAGGCGACTGGCAGCCCGTTCGGCGCAACCAGTTCACCGAGGTCACCGGCCCGGGCGGGATCGAGGGCAGCAAGCCGGAGGATCCGGTCTGGAGCCTGGGCTGGGATGCCAAGTCGCTCCTGCTGATGCTGCTCGACGGTGGAACGTGGAAGAGTTTCCGCCTGCCGAAGGTCAGCCACAGCTACGACGGAGCCCATGGCTGGAACACCGAGTGGCCGCGCATCCGCGACATTGGCGAGGACGACCTGCTCATGACCATGCACGGCGCCTTCTGGCGGTTCCCGCGCACCTTCTCCGCGGCCAACCCGACTGGCATCCGCGCGCGCAGTGCGTACCTGAAGGTGATCGGTGATTTCTGCCGATGGAACGACCGCCTGGTCTTCGGCTGCGATGACTCGGCCAAGTCGGAGTTCCTCAACAAGCGCCGGATCAAGGGCGGCATCGACAGCATCGGCCAGTCGCAGAGCAATCTTTGGTTCACCGATCCCGCCACGCCCGGGCAGCTCGGGCCCGCCCCTGCCAGCGGCGCGCTCTGGCTGCGCGAGCCGGTGAACAAGGGCCAGAAGAGCGAACCCTTTCTGGTGGCCGGCTGGCCGCATCGAAGTCTCTGGCTCATCGACCATGTCACGGACGAAACCCGCCGTGTGGAGATCGCCGGCGAGGACGAATGGCTGACGTTCACCGCCGAGAAGGACAGCGCCGACTTCAGTGCCGTGATCACGCTGAGCAACGGCGATGCGCGCGGCAGCCAGAACGATCCAATCTTCGCCGGGGTCGCCCGCAGCGGTGAGACTGCGCCATTGACCGGCCTGTTCCGCCCGCGCGGCGAGGAGAAGCGCACGCTCAGTTTGGCGACCGAGTCCGGCTACTATGAACTGGATGGCGACCTCCACCTGCGGCGCGTTGAAGATCCCGCAGCCCAGGCCTGGGTGAAGAGCAAGATCGCCATCCCAAGGGACGTCGTCACCCTCGATGAGGCCAGCGTGCTGATCGTCGACGACCGCGGCCGGCGCTGGCGACTGCCGCGCACCACCCGGGCGCTTGATGCGGCCACGCGCGCCGGCGAGCTGCGCCTGTGTCGCGAGGTCGCCACCGAGCGCGACATGCTCAACGTCGCCGGCACCTTCTTCGAGCTGCCGGCCGAGAATGCCGACGGCTTTGCCAAGATCCGGCCGGTGAGTTCGCATGACCTGCGCGTCACCGACTTCGGCGGCTACCGCGGCCTCTTCCTGATGAGCGGCGTGCGGGCCGGCGCGCCGGCGGGCGAGCACATCCTGCGCAGCGACGATGGCAAGGCCGCGCTTTGGGCCGGCGTCATCGACGACCTGTGGAAGCTCGGCAAACCGCGCGGCGAGGGTGGACCGTGGAAGGACAGCCGGGTCAAGGCCGGCGAGGCCAGCGATCCCTACCTGCTGTGGGGGTATGACCGGCGCTCGATCACCCTCGAGCATGACCAGAACGTTCCGGTGTATTTTCGTGTTGAAATCGACCTCACCGGCACCGGCGTCTGGGTCACCTGGCGGCACCGCGAGGTCTCGCCCGGCGAACAGGCACGCCTTGAGTTTGAGCCCGCCGTGCAGGCCCGCTGGCTGCGCGTCACGTCCAGCGACGCCTGCACCGCCACGGCCTGGTTGAAGTACGAGTGAGGCGGCAGGGCTCTCTGTCCCAGAGAGCCGGGATTGGGAGGGTGGACGCGCCGCAGACCCTGTCCTCCGGACCGAGCGCGTTCGGCTCTGCCTGCCTCCGCTCGCGCCTACCAAGTCAATTCCGCAATCGGAATCACCGCCAACTCGGCGCTGTTGTTGTTCCAGAGTTCGCGGCCCTCGCCGATGCGGCCAACATTGGCGCCGTTGTTCGAGTAGCCGACGTAGAGGTGGCCGTTGTGCTCGACAGCATACGGGTAGGAGAGCGAGACGCGCTCATGCGACTCGCCGGGGCCTTCGGGGAAGACGGCGTGGCGGATGACGAAGACTTTGCTGAACTGGGTTTCGCCCGGGCGACCGACGGCAAGGGTCAAGGGGGCGCGCCGCCCGCCGCCATCGGCGCTGGTGCTGCAGACGAGGTAGCGCTGTCCGGTGCTCAGGACTCCGGCATAGGGCTTGCTGGTCGCCATCGGCAGGTTGCTCGGGCGCATCTGTGTCCAGGTGCGGCCGTAGTCCTCGCTGGTTGCCGTCAGCGCGCTGGCCTCGGCACCGTAGCGACTGAGGTTGGTGATGCGTTTGCCTTCAACCACGACGGTGGACTCACCCCAGACCCTGCCGAGGCCGGAAACCTGTGGGATCGGCACAAGGTCCCATTTCAAAAAATCATCCCCGTGGCTGATGGCGACCGCTGCGGGATTTTTGCCACCGGCGGGCGCGTCGCCGCCGGCCGAGATGCCGGCCATGATCCAATTGCCATCGTCCATGCGGATCGGCTCCTGCATGGGCCAGAAGCCGCCTTCCACGACCACGCCGAGCTTTTCAAACTCGCTGGTCGTTTCGTTCAGACGGTAGGCGCGAGTGTGGATGCCCACCATGGTGCCGCGGTAAGAGCCCATGAAGGACCACAGGGTGCCCTGGTGGGAAAGGAACACGCCATGACTCACTGCAAACTCCGGCCCGCCATCGTCCATCGTTTGCACGGTGCTCCAGGTGCGCCCATCGTCCGCACTGACGCAGAAGCGGGCCTCCTCGGTGTCGGTGTTCTCGCCGCCCTTGTTGTGGCCGAAGCTGGCGTAGAGCTTGCCCTTGTGAAAGCCAAGGCCGACGCCGTGCAGGAAGCGGTAGCCGTCCTTCTTGAACTCGTAGGGTTTGATGACCGAGAAGCGCACGTTTGACAGTCGGGGGAGCTCGGTCGCCTTCGGCAGCGTTTTTTGATGATCCCACAGCACCGCCTTCTCGATCGGTTCCGGCACGGGCAGTGTCGCGGCCACGGGGTGGTGGAGCGAGGCCAGTTCCGTCGCGGCAAGAGCGAGCGGCTCGAACCGCACCTCGTCGAGGGCCCCGACAAAGGTTTGCCGGGGTGCGCCGTCGAGCACGCCGCCGAGGGTGATTGGCGCGGCCGTGGTGGGCACGGCTTGCTGCAGGACGGTCCGGCCTTCCATGGCGCCGTTCAGCCACAGTTCGAAGCTTGGACCCCGCCGCACGATGGCAAGCTGATGCCAGTGCCCTGGCTTCGGTCGGGTCTTGGCCGTGACCGTTCGCCAGCCGTTCTGCTGAATGTAGAGCCGGATGCAGCCGTCCTCGTCCACCATGACACCCCATTCGCGCTCGTTGCGGCTGTAGCGGTTCTTGGCCGCGATCATGCGCTGACCGTCGCTCAGGCGCAGGGGATTGCACCAGAGACTGAAGGTGAAGTCGCCTGTCGCGCCGAGCGAGGAGGAATCCTCCAGTTCCAGCGCGCTGTGTCCGTTGAGCAGCAACGCTTGACCCGTCACGCCGGCCACCACCCGGGCTTCGCCCTGCAGGTGCGTTCCCGGCTCGCCCAGACGGTCCAACGGCCAGTAGGCGGCATGCAGCGGTAGCGTGATCGAGAGCAGCAGGCAGGATTGGAGCAAACGCATGCCAGCCCTACGTTCCGGCGGTGCCACATCCTGCGCCTGTGTTGGGAAGGCGATGTGCAAAAGTGCTCCCGCCCGGATTCGAACCGGGAACCAAGGGATTATGAGTCCCCTGCTCTAACCGTTGAGCTACAGGAGCGTGTTGGTCGCCAGCATGGCGCCGGCGACGCGCTTGGGCAAGCGCGCTCAGGGTATGACCTGGGCGGCGCCTTCCAAAATTTCGACGTGGAAACCCGTGAGGTCGCCGGCGTCGCGACCGATGACGAGGGTGACCGGATGACTGCCGGCGGGCAGGTCGAGCACGAGCTCGGGCGTCACCTCCTTGAGGGCGGCGTCGCCGACGACGACCTCGACGGCCTTGGTGCTGCTGAGTCCGAGTTTGACCTTGCCGGGGCTGTCGAGCTTGAGGGTGAACTGGGCGATCTTCGGGAACCAGGGGTACATCTTCGCCATGGTCACCTCGTTGAGCGGCAGTTCACCGCCAACCTTGGAGAAGCGCAGTTCCCAGGGATACCCACCGTCCTTCTCGTGCAGGGCGTGCAAGCCGACATGGCGCACGTGGTCGATCTGGTCGCCGGTCATCTGGCCCATGACGCGCCAGGTGCGCACGAACCGATTCGGCTTGATTTTGTAATCGCCCTCGCGGCCGAGCTCGGACATGAAGCGGACGAGGTCGACGAATTCATCCTCGCGCAGGCTGGCGGTGAGGCCGGGCGGCATCATGCTCGCGGGGCTCATCTGGCGGCTGGCGACCTGCGACTTGGGCACGCGCTGCAGCTGGTTGGCGGGGTCGCGGATGACGAGTTCCTCGCTGCCGTCCTGGACCAGGCCGCCGCTGACGACCTTGCCGTCCTTGGTGGTGACGATGACCATGTGGTAGCCCTCCTTGATCTTGGCGCTCGGGTTGAGCAGGCTCTCGATCAGGTAGTCGACAGGGGCGCTGCCGCCAATGCTGACGAGGTTCGGGCCGAGCACGCCGCCGGCGTCGCCGATGGCATGGCAGGTCTGGCAGAGCAGGTTGGTGCGGCGGTAGATGTCCTCGCCGCGTTTGGGGTCGCCGAGGGTCTTCACCTTCTCGACCAGCGCCGCCATCTGTTCGGGGGTGAGGGCTTGGTCCATCGACTTGACGCCGCCGGCCTGGCGCAGGGCTTCCTCGAGCGGGCCCTGGATGCCGCGGGTGGAGACCCGGCGCACGGCCTCGAGGGCGATGGCTTGCGGGATCGTCTTGCCGGCGAGTTCCTTGGCAAGCACGTTCGGCAACTGCTTGTTCTGCAGGAAGGTGTCGAGGATCGGCACGGCCTCGGCGCTGGTCTTGGCGGCGGCGAGGAACTCGACGGCGCGCTTGGCGGCGAGCTGCGGGCCGGTGGCGGTGAGGCCCTGCACGGCGAGGCTGCGCAGGTCGGTGCGGCTCTGGAAGAGTTGGTCGAAGGTGTCGCGCGATTTCACCCCGCCGAGGCGGGCGAGGCCCTGCATGGCGGCCTCGCGCAAGGCTGGGCTGGAGGTCTCGGCGGTGAGCAGGGCGGCGACCGCGTCGCGGGCGTCTTCGACCTTCCACGCGCCGGCGAGCAGGGCGGCACGCTGGACGCTCTCGGGGTTCGCGCTGGACAGCCAAGCGGTGACGGCGGTGGCGGCGTCCTTGGGGACAACCGCGCGCACGGTGGCGGCCTTGAGGAGGGCATCGAGCAGGCCGGCGTGGTGGGGAGCGAGCGCGGCCTCGTTGACCATGGCGATCATCTGCGCGGCCTGTTCGGCGTTGGCGACATCGCCGGCCATGGCCAGGGCGGCGGCGGTGTCCCCGGCCGAGAGACGGCCGGCCTTGAGGGCCTCGAACAGCGGCTTGAGCGCCTCGTTACGGCCGGAGGCGCGCATGGCGTAGACGAGGTGGCGCGGATTGTCATTGAGGGTGATGGCCTCTTTCTGGTAGGCCGGCAGCCAGACGTCGGCCTGCTCGCGGGCGGTGAGTTCGAGCAGGAAATCGAGGTTTTCATCCATCGGCTGGTCGAGCACGCGCATCGCCACGTCAAAGGCCTCGGGCCGGCGCATGTCGGCGAGCACGGCGACCGCCCACAGGCGCACCTGGGCGTTGTTGTCGGCGACCGCCTTCTTCAGCACGTCGAGGGCATCGGGCAGTTCGCGCCAGCGGTGGCTGAGGATGCGCAGGGCGGCGGCGCGGATGCGCGCCTCAGGTGCGGCCCACAGCTCGCGCCAGAGTTTGGCGGAGAAACGATTCAGGCCTTCGCTCGCCCAGGCAGCTTCGAGGAGCAGGTGCCAGTCGGCCTCGCTGGCCTTGGGCAGGGCCTCCGACCAGGTGCGCAGGGCGGGCATGACTTCGGCTGCACCGCGCTCGCGCAGTTCGCGTTTGGCGAAGTGGCGGGTCCAGGCGCGCTCGCTCTTGAGCATCTCCAGCAGTTCCGGCACCGGCGCGCCGGCGATCTTCGGCTTTTCGCTGAGCGGGCGGCCCTTGGCGGTGAGGCGCCAGATGCGGCCGTGAACCAGGTCGCGGCGCGGATCGCGGAAATCGACTTCGCCGTGCTGGATGATGGGGTTGTACCAGTCGGCGATGTAGAGCGCGCCGTCCGGGCCGGTGCGGACGTCGATGGGGCGGAAGGCGCGGTGGTTGGAGGCGAGCACATCAGCCTCCTGCTTGGCGAGGTAGCCGCTGCCACTTGCGGTGAGCTTGAAGCGGTTGACCCGGTTGCCGCGGAAGTCGTTGGTCACCCAGGAACCGCGCCAGTCCTCGGGCCAGTGCGGATCGTCGAGGTACTCAAGGCCGCATTGCTTGGGCTGGCCGGGGCTGAGGCCGCTGAGGGTGCGCGTGGCGCCGGGCGAGGTTTTGAAGACGCTGCCGGGGAAGATGTAGTTCAGGCCCTCGCCGCCGGCACCGTCGGTGGCGAAGCTCTGGCCCCACTTGTCGAACTCAAAGCCCCAGGGATTGATCAGGCCCTTGCTGAGAATTTCCAGCCGGCGTGTTTCCGGGCGGAATTCCCAGACGCCGCCTCCCATGAGCCGGCGCACGCCGTGCGGGGTCTCAATGTGGCTGTGGATGTAGATCGACTGCAGGAAGTACAGCAGGCCCTCGGGCCCGTGGCGCATCGTGTGCAGCAGGTGGTGGGTGTCCTCGGTGCCGAAGCCGCTCAGCACGATCGTGCGTTCATCGGCCTTGAGGTCGCCGTTGGTGTCGCGCAGGAACAGCACCTCGGTGGAGTTGGCGACATAAACGCCGCCGTCGCCGGGGATGACCGCGGTGGGGATGTGCAGGTTTTCAGCGAACACCGTCGACTTGTCGGAGCGGCCGTCGTTGTCGGTGTCCTCGAGAACCACGACCTGATCCTTGGCGGCGTCGCCGGGCTTGATCTGGGGGTAGGTCGTGCTGCTGACGACCCACAGGCGACCCTGGCTGTCCCAGTTCATCTGCACCGGCTTCTGGATCATCGGTTCCTGAGCCCAGAGGTTCACCTCCAGACCTTGGGGCACGACGAAGCCGGCCTTCTGCACCTCCGGATTCGGGTCGGGCAGGTCGGCGGCGGATTTGGGCTGGGAGGCGAGGGCGCAGGAAGCGGCTCCGAGCAGGATGATGAGGCGGGCGATCATGGCGGCGGGCATTGGGCCGAGGCGGCGGGGTGAAATCAGCTACGTGGGCGGGCGGTGGGGCGGGACTCAGAGGCGCTTGCGGGCGTCCAGCAGACCGGCCTTGAGTTCCTGGATCCTGGCGTCGGCCTGGTCGATGAGCGGGTCGAACATGGGGATTTCCCGGGCGTTTTGACCCTGCTCATGCTTGCGGAAACCGAACAGGTAGGTCTCGTTCTGCGGTCGCCAGCGGTTGAAGAAAAGTTCGTCCTTGTGCAGCACCTCGCGGCGCAGCGGTTCCAGTTCCGCGGCGGTCACCTGCGGTAGCTTCAAGCCAAGGCCCTCGATGAGTTTGTGGCTCAGCTTTTCGTAGCCGGCGAGCGTGTAGTGAATGCCGTTCTCGGTGAGCGGTGCGGACACCACGCCGGGCTTGGGCACGCCGCCCATGAGTTCGAACCAGTCGACAAAGAAGGCATTCTGGGCGCCGGCAAACTTGCGCAAGGCGTCACGGAAGCTCGACAGCGCCTTGTTGGCATCCGTCAGGTCGGGCATCGGCGGCGGCAGGGTTTCCAGCGGGGGCGGCGTGGCGAGGATGAAGCGGACGCCGGGCGACTTGCGGCGGATCAGCTCGATCAAATTGCGGTAGCCGGTGAGGAAGTCGGGCAGACCGTTGAGGCGGTCGAAGCCCATCTCCGAGCCGTAGCAAAGCAGGACGACGGTGGGTTTGAGCAGTTCGAGGTGTTTTTCCAGTCGCTCCAAGCCCTCCTTGGGTGGGCCGAAGTAGGATCGGGCATGTCCGTAGACGGTGTCGCCGCTCCAGGCGAGGTTGCGCACGGTGATCTTCGTGTCGCCCAGGGCCAGGGCCAGCGCCGGTTCAAGGTTGGCGTAGCGCTGTTCGCGCTCAAGCACCGTGCTGCCGAGAAGGACGAGGCGGTCGCCCTCCTTGAACTCAAAGCGCTTTTTCTCTGGCGCCGCAGCCGGCGGGGCGGCGGGTTCCTGCGCGGCGGCGGCGAGGGCGAGACCGGTCCAGGCGGTGAAAAGGACGGTGCGGATCATGGGGGCGAGGTTGGGCTTCTGGGCTGCGCGGCATGCGGGTGAGACCGCAGCATGCAGTTTTCTTGAATGGGTAACGTAAGCATGCAATCGGCTTTCCGGCAAAGGTTGTATCGGATTTGGCAGCGGCGTCATCCCGTGCAAGGCCCGCGCCGCCTCAGCGACGACGCAGGATGAGCACGACATCGAGATGGCGGCCGTCGAGGCGGAACTCGGCCGCGGGATCGTGGGTGAAGTCGTGGCAGACCACCGTTTCCAGCTCGGGCACCGCGCGCAGCAGGGCGCGCAATTGGCGAACGTCATAAGTGCGGAACTGCCAGCGTGTCTCCTGGGTCTGGGTTTGGCCGGCGCGAAGGACGCGCAGGCGCGTGCGCAGGTGTTCCAGCCGGCCCTGCCGGTCGGCCGGCCAGGTGCGGGTGTTGCAGACCACTTCCACACCCTCGCGTTCCGCCACCCATCGCTCATGATCTGGCCGGGTGCGTGCGTAGTCGCTCAGGTGCAGGCCGAGCACGAAGATGCCGCCCGGCCGCAGGGCGTCGGCGACGCGGCGCAGGCAGGCACGGGCATCGGCCTCGGTGAGCAGGTATTTGAAGGTGCTGACCAGGCAGTGGGCGAGGTCGTAGCCACCGGCATCCGGGGCATCAAAATCCTGCAGCTGGTCCGGCCAGAGGCGGGCGCGCAGGCCGGCCTTGGCGAGACGGTCCCGGGCGTAGTCGAGCATGGGCACACTCGCGTCAAAGCCGTCGACTTGCCAGCCGCGGCGAGCCAGTTCGAACACCAGCCGACCGCTGCCACAGGCCGGTTCCAGCACGCGCCGACCACCGCCGGGGCTGGCATGGCGACGCCAGACCGCCTCCAGGAAATCGGCCTCGCGCGGCGTGTCGGCGTCGAAGATGATGTCGTAGTAGAGCGGCGTGTCGTACCAGTCGCGTTGAGCCATCGCGCAACCAAGACCCAACGGTCGGAACTGGCCAGCGACAATTCAACCGACCTCGACGACCGCCTTGACGACCCCGCTGCCCGGTCTGGTCCAGGCGGGCAGGGCGGCCGGCAGATCGGTCCAGGCTGCGCGGTGGCTGATCCAGGGCCGGGTGTCGATTCGCCCTGAGCGGATGAGGTCGAGGATGCGCGGGAAATCGGCGCTCCGCGCATTGCGACTCGCCAGCAGGGTCAGCTCGCGGCGGTGGAAGAGCGGATCGTTGAGCGGCACCGGCTCGGCGGTGATGCCGACGTAGACGACGCGGCCGGTGAAGCGGGCGAAGCGCGGGGCGCGCGCCATAGCCATGGTGTTGCCGGTGGCATCGATGACGACTTGGGCACAGGGCGTGTCGGCCAGCTCAGCGACCGCCGTGACGCCGGGGTAGTGCCGTTCGACGAAGGCGCGCCGGGCGGCGCTGTTTTCCAAAACGGTGACAGAGTCCGAAGCGAGACGGGCGAATTCGAGCACGCTCAGACCGATGGGGCCGGCACCGACGATGAGCACGTCCTCGCTGGCGGTGAGTGCGGCACGGTCGACGGCATGGCAGCCGATGGCGAGCGTTTCGACCAGGGCGAGCTGCTCGAAGTCGAGAGAGTTGTCCGGGTGCAGGCGGCGGGCCGGCAGCCGCCAGCGCTCGCGCAGGCCGCCGTCCACGTGCACCCCGAGCACCTCCAGCGTTTCGCAGCAGTTCGTGCGGCCCTGGCGACAGGCGTGGCAGTCGCCGCAGTTTAGGTAGGGCTCCACCGCGCAGCGGTCTCCCGGCTGCACGTGATCGACGCCGGAACCGATGGCCAGCACCTCGACGCCGAGTTCATGGCCGAGCAGGCGCGGGAAGGTGATGAAGGGCATCTTGCCAAGCCAGCCGCTGATGTCGGTGCCGCAGACCCCCATGGCCCTGACGGCGACAAGGGCTTCGCCTGGTCCGGGCGGTCCGGGTTCGGCCAGTTCGATCCAGTTGAATTGCTGCGGGGCGACGAGTTGCAGGGCGCGCATGGGCG
>JBIJBO010000077.1:0-16556 GCA_044345215.1 Prosthecobacter sp.
GCCGGTGTCGGCACCTCCTTCACCGCGCGGTCGTAGCCCCTGCGCGTGCCGCGGAACTCGGTGACGTACTTCACGCCAGGCCGACCCTGAATCTTCAGGCTCAGCCGGCGACCGGCCTTGTCGAAGGCGACCTCGTCGAGCAGCACGCCGGTGCTGGCGTAAAAGTCGCCGCGCTGCATCGCCCGCACGAGTTCGTCGGCATCGAGTTTGGCCGCGCGCACCATGACCCAGCCGCGGCCGGGCGTGTTGGCGCCGCCGTGGTAGTGGTGGGAGTCGTCGGTGGCCATGCCGAAGAGCGGCGGCTGCTTGAGCTCGGCAAGGCGGATCGTGTTGGCGATGTCCCAGACGCGGCCGAGATGGGTGTCGGCGCGGCCCTGCTCGCCCTCGTTGTAGCAGGACGGATGGCCGTTGTAGACCTCGAAGTAGCGGTCCTCAATGACATGGGCGAGGTCCTCGGCGGTGAGCGCCCAGCGGAAGTTCGGGTGGTTGATGTGGGCGATCATCGGCCGGCCGCTGCGCACCGATTCGGCGGCGATGGCCTGCAGGTTGCGACGCATCGTCTCGCGGATCGACTCGACATCCTTGAGCGGTTCGATGACCTGCTGCGGATTGATCGCGTTGATGTGGATCGGCGCCTTGGCAAAGGAGGCGGTCACCTCCTCGGCCTGGACGAGCAGGAATTGGCCGGGTTGCTCGAGCTTGCCGCGAAAATCCGCCAGCGTCTTGAGCCGCACCTCGAGCTTGCCATCGGCGTTCGTGCGCGTCTCCAGCCAGCCGTCGCCGTAGCGGTCGCGGCATTTGTCGAGTACCTTGCGGCCCAGCGTGATGCGACGCTTCTCGATCATTTCCTCCGTCACCCACTTGTCGCCGGCCTGCAGGGTGTTGTGGTCGGAGAGCGCCAGGAAGTCATAGCCCTGGTCCTTGTACCAGGCCGCGATCATCTCGGGGAAATCATTGCCGTCGCTCCACAGCGAGTGGGTGTGCGTGTTGCCTTTGAACCATTGCAGGTCCTGGGCGGGCAGGGAAACAGCGACGAAAAGAGGCAGAAACCATTTCATGAGTTTCCCTTGAACGCGCCGGCAGGCGACGAACAATCACGCGCCCCATGATTGCCCCCCTCGACGCCGCCCTCGCCCACACCCGCGCGCACCTGCTGTCGCTGCGCACGGAGGCAGGCTGCTGGGAGGGGGAACTGTCGAGCAGCGCCCTGTCCACCGCCACGGCCATCGTCGCCCTGCACGCCGTCGATCCCGGCCGCCATGCCGCCGCCATCGCGGCCGGCGCCGCCTGGTTGGTGCGGCATCAAAATGGCGATGGCGGCTGGGGTGACACGACTCTCAGCAAAAGCAATCTCTCCACCACCCTGCTGGCCTGGAGCGCCCTGCACCGGGTGGCGCCGGAAACAAACGCCGCCCGCACCCGCGCGGAAGCCTGGATTCGCGAACGCACGGGCTCTCTGGAGCCGGCTGATGTGGCCCGCGCGGTGGTCGCCCGCTATGGCAAGGACAAGACCTTCTCGGTGCCCATCCTCATGCTCTGCGCCATCGGCGGCACGCTGGGGGAAGATCCGTGGCGCCAGGTCCTGCCGCTGCCGTTTGAACTCGCCGCGTTGCCGCGGGCCTGGTTCGGTGCCATCGGCCTGCCGGTGGTCAGCTACGCGCTGCCCGCGCTGATTGCCATCGGCCACGCCCGCTTCCATCACGCGCCGCCCGCCGCCTGGAATCCGCTGCGCTGGCTGCGCGCCTCGCTCTGGCCGCGCATCTCGCCCAAGCTGCTGAGCCTGCAGCCGTCGAGCGGCGGTTACCTCGAAGCCACCCCGCTGACCAGCTTCGTCACCATGGCGCTGGCCACGTCAGGCGAAAAACATCACCCCTGCGTGGCGCCGGCAGTCGGGTTTCTCACCCGCTCCATGCGACCCGACGGCAGCTGGCCGATCGACACCAACCTCGCCACCTGGGGCACCACCCTGGCGGTCAAGGCGTTGGGCGAGATCGAACCGGCCACCGCCGACTGGCTGCTCGGCCAGCAGTATCGCGAGGTGCATCCCTTCACCGGCGCCGCCCCCGGCGGCTGGGCCTGGACCGACCTGCCCGGCGGCGTGCCCGATGCCGATGACACCCCGGGCGTACTGATCGCGCTGACAAAACCTCTCGCCCACCGCCATTCGCACTCCCCCGTCCATCTGCCCCAAGCGGCCATCGCCACGGGCATCACCTGGCTGCTCGACCTGCAGAACCGCGATGGCGGCATGCCGACCTTCTGCCGCGGCTGGGGTGCCCTGCCCTTTGACCGCAGCACGCCTGAACTCACCGCCCATGCCCTGCTGGCCTGGCATCTCTGGCACACCGATCTCGACCCGGCGCTGCGGGCGCGGGTTCGGGAGGGCACCGACCTCGCCCTTGCCTACCTGCGCCGCATTCGTCGTGCCGACGGCTCCTGGATCCCGCTCTGGTTTGGCAACGAGCACGCGCATGAGGAGGAGAACCCGGTGTATGGCACCGCCCAGGTCATCGGCTTCCTGAGCCAGCAAGCTGAACTCGCGGACGAAGCGGCCGACCTGATCCGCAGCGGCGTGGCCTACCTGCGCGGCGCGCAGAAGGCCGAGGGCGGCTGGGGCGGCGACGCCGGCGCGCCGGCCAGCCTCGAGGAAACGGCGGTCGCCACCCACGCCCTCGCCCTGCAGGCCGATCCCCAGGCTCGCGCGGCCGCGCGGCGCGGTGCCGACTGGCTGATCCTGGCCAGCCAGGGCGGCACGGTCTTTCCCGCCAGCCCAATCGGTCTGTACTTCGCCCGGCTCTGGTACCACGAAAAGCTCTATCCCATCGTCTTCACCCTCCAGGCCCTGCGCGCCGTCCGCGCCCTCGACTGAAGACGCGCGGCAAACCTGCCGCAGGCATTGAGCCGCAACAGACGGAATGCCAATCGTTCAAGCAGCAGGATCTCAAAAAATGCCTGGCATTCTGTGCATGCTTTGACTCCCCCAAGACCGGCGGGCGTCTCTGCGCGAGTCGGCGGCTACCCGTGAGCCGGGGCTTGCACCGTGCCGGGCGCTCCGGTAGAACAGGCAGGCCATGAACACTCGTCGCTCCTTCCTGAATCAACTCGCCGGTGCCGCCGCCGCCACGCCCCTGTTTGCCCGCGATTGGAGCGGCCAGATGCCGGAGCGCTACCCGGATCCGGACGTGATCGCCCTGGAACCGGAGTTCGCCCAGTACATCCAGGGCAACGCGCCGATCCGGCGCCTGCACACCGGCATGCTCTGGGCCGAGGGCCCGGCTTGGAATGGCAGCGGCCACTACCTCGTCTGGAGCGACATCCCCAACAACGCCCAGATGCGCTACCTGCCCGAGGACGGCCATGTCTCGGTCATGCGCAACAACTCCGGCAACAGCAATGGCAACACCTTCGACAGCCACGGCCGGCAGATCAGCTTCGAGCACGCCAACCGCCGCGTCGTCCGCTACGAACTCGATGGCAAGGTCACCGTGCTCGCCGACAGCTTCGATGGCAAACCCCTCAACGCCCCCAACGATGGCGTGGTGCACCCCGACGGCAGCCTCTGGTTCACCGATCCCGGCTACGGCAGCATGATGGACTACGAGGGCAACAAGGGCGAGCTGCACCTCAAGGAAGCCGTCTATCGCGTCGATCCCTCCGGCAAGATCGAGAAGGTCACCGACGAACCCGTCAAACCCAACGGCCTGTGCTTCTCGCCCGATTACAAGAAGCTCTACGTGGTCGACACCGGTGCGCCGAAAAACATCCTTGTTTTCGATGTCGTCGACGGCTTGAAGCTCGGCAAGAGCCGGGTGTTCGCTGTGAACAAGGGAGTGCTGGCGGACAAGGCCGGCAAAGGCGGCTCCGACGGCGTCCGCTGCGACGTCGATGGCAACGTCTGGGCCAGTGCCGGCTGGGTGGGTGACGGCTATGACGGCGTGCACGTCTTCAGCCCCGAGGGCAAACTCATCGGCCACATCAAGCTGCCGGAGACCACCAGCAACCTCTGCTTTGGCGGCCCGAAGCGGAACCGTCTCTTCATCACCGCCAGCCAGAGCCTGTACTCGGTCTGGGTCAACACCCGCGGCGCCCACTTCTGCTGACGCATGCCCCTTGCCAAGAAGCAGGCCGAGCTGATTGCCGACCTCAACCTGATCGAGGATGCCCAGGAGCGGCTGGCCGCCCTGTCGTCCTACGTCGCCGCCGTGCACCTGCCCGAGAACGAGCGCAGCGACGCGCAGCTCGTGCCCGGCTGCGTGTCGCGGGTCTGGCTGGACAGCGCGCTGGTCGACGGCCGCGCGCGGCTGCGCTGCGCGGCGGATTCGCCCATGGTGGCCGGCCTGGCCGCGCTGCTCTGCCATCTCTACAACGGCGAAACCCCCGCCGAGATCGCCGCCGTCGAGCCCGAGCTCTGGCGTGGCTGCGGTTTCGACCAACGGCTGTCGCCCACCCGCCTCAACGGCCTGGCGTCGATGCGCACGTTGCTGCGCGATTGGGCCGCCCGGCAAATCCCGCTTGCCGCCGGGCCGCAATGATGCGACACCATCCTTCCCGCCCGCGCTCGTAGTTCAACGGATAGAATGGTGGTCTCCGAAGCCGCAGATTCAGGTTCGATTCCTGACGAGCGCACCACGGGCGGCTCGTGACACCCCAGGCCACCACCACGATGCCGGCAGGCTGCCGGGGTGACCTTCCGGAAGCCGCACGAGCGGGTTGGCCACCGGAATGCCGTTGCAAAAGCTGAAAATTGCGGTTCCTGAGTGCGGCTTTCCGCCGTAACACCCACCTCTCATGGACTGCAACACCTCCCCCCTCAGCGTCGGCGCCCAGGTGCCCGACTTCGACATGGAAACCTACGAGCCTTCGCATGGCGACTTCGGCAAGTTCGCGCTCGCCGATGCCAAGCGCGACGGCAAATGGACTGTCCTCGTGTTCTACCCGGCCGACTTCACCTTCGTCTGCCCGACCGAACTGGCCGATCTCGCCGAAGAGCAGGATCGCCTGGCCGCGCTCGGCGCAAAGGTCGTCGCCGTCTCGACCGACACCAAGTTTGCGCACATGGTCTGGCGCAACAGCGAGGGACTGCTCAAGAACGTGCACTACACTCTGGCCGCCGACCCGACCGGCGCGGTCAGCCGCCTGTTCGGCGTCTATGATCCAGCCACCGGCCTCGCCCTGCGCGGCACCTTCATCCTCAACCCCGAGGGCCGTCTGGTCTCCTCCGAGGTGAACTTCTACAACGTCGGCCGCAACGCCGGCGAGCTGGTGCGCAAGATGGAAGCCAACGTCCATCTCATGGCCAACCCGAGCGAGGCCTGCCCCGCCAAGTGGACCCCCGGCGCCAAGACCCTGCGCCCCGGCAAGGACCTCGTCGGCAACGTTGCCGCCGCCATGGCCAACTGATCCGCGTCGCCATCCCTCAAAGCCATGCGGACTCGCGCCGCATGGCTTTTTTTGCGTAACCCTCAGACGAGGTGGCTGGCAGAAGAGTGCCCAGCACTCCGTTCTGTGAGGCATGAAAACCGGCGCCGCCTTTCTTGCCCTTGTCCTGTGGGCCCTTGCCGCCCGCGCGGACATCACACCTGGGACGTTCGACCTGACGTCGATTCGCGACACGACGACCCTGGAGCCGAAGGTGATCCTGGACTGGCACCCGAATCCGAAGGATGCGGCGATCCGCCAGAAGCTGGTCATGATCACCGTCTGCGAGTGGTGGCCCGGCCTGAAGGTGCGCCTGCCGGTGACGTTGCTTGCGCCCGCCACAGGCGTCTGCACGAATGTTGTCGTCGAAAACACCGGCCTGCAGCTCAAGCCGGCCGCCGCGAATGGCGCGAAGCTGCGCCTGCTCAAGGAGCATGGCGTCGGGCTCGTTTTCATCGGCATGGTGCCGATCGACGCGATGGAGCCGCTTGGGAAACTGCATCTGCTGATGCAGGAGCAGTTCATTCGGACCAAAAACACGCGTTACACGCCCGCCTGGATCTGGAGCATCAGCGACATGCGCGCGCTGACCGCCGCCGCCGCCGAACGGGACGTGTTTCAGCCCAGCAAGGTGCTCGCCACCGGTGGCTCGAAGCGCGGCGTCGCCACCGCCGGCGCGGGCATCGCCGATGATCGCTTCACCGCCATCATGCCCGTCGTTGCCCCGGTGATCGAAAGTCCCGGCGGTCCCTATGTCGAGGGCATGATGCCGCCGGAGATCACAAGGATGAATGACGCCTTCATCGCCGCGCTGAGCAATCCCGTTGCCAGAGAGCGGCTGCTCGTCCGTCAAAAGGCTCGCTCCAGTGAGCGCATCACCCTGCAGATGGCCCGCGAGGCCGGCTGGACCGATGCGGAGATCAAGACCGCCTGCAATGCCGCCTGGAAAGCCTGCCGCACGACGGAGCACCTCGAGATGCTCCGGCAGCGCGGCACCGAGGTGTTCTACAACCAGGGCTCGAACGACACGGTCAGCCCCGGACTCGTCGAGCTAGGCCGTCTCTTCCCCCAACTGCCGATCTACATCGTGCCCGGAGGCCAGCATGGCGGCGCGAAGGAGGCCGGGTTCGTCAAAGCCGTCAACGGCCTGCCCGAGGTCGAGGAGAATCTCTACGCCTTTGCCACCCATCACTTCTTTGGCACGCGCCGGATGGTGGCTCCGCCGAGCGTGACGACCGAGTGGAACAGGGAGACGCGCCGGCTCACCGTGACAGCCAGCTTTCCCGACGGCAGTGAGCCGCAGGACAACACGCTTTGGTGGTCCGTGAACCGTCATCCCGATTACAGCATCCCGATGGAGTTCGATCCCTGGAGCTCGACCCCGATGCGCAAGACCGGCAACGCCACCTACAGCGGCGAGACCACGGTGACGGGCGAGGTGAAGACGCTCGACCTCCTCACCGTGCACGCGCAGGCCGAAAACGGTTCCACGCTGACGGTGTCGAGCCCGGCCATCCGGCTGCCATAAGGGCAGGCAGCGCCCCGTTGCCGAATCCGACAAAGATTCTGCCAGTGAAAACGTCTGGTTCGGCCGTTTGCAGGGGGTACATCCTGATGAATCCCGTCCGATCCGTCCTTCTGCCGGCCCTTGCCCTGGCCGGCCCGGCTCTTGCCGCCGAACGGCTGCAGTTCAACCGCGACATCCGTCCGATCCTCACGGAGAACTGCTACTACTGCCACGGCCCCGATGCCAGCCATCGCGAAGCCGGCCTGCGGCTCGATGTGCGCGCGGAGGCGCTGGAAGCGCTCGCCCCCGGCCAGCCGGAGCGCAGCGAGGTGATGGCGCGCATCCTCACCGAGGATGCCGATGACCTCATGCCGCCGCCGGATTCGCACAAGAAGCTGACCACGGCCGAGAAGGAGATCCTGCGCCGCTGGGTCGCCGAGGGCGCGGAATACCAGGGCCACTGGGCCTTCACCGCGCCGGTTCGTCCGGCCGCGCCCGACTCGCCGGCGGGGGCGCGCAATGCGGTCGACGCCTTCCTGCTCACACGTCTGCAGACAGAAAAGCTCGGCTTCGCCCCCCAGGCCGATCCGCGCACTCTGGCGCGCCGTCTGGCGCTCGATCTGACCGGCCTGCCGCCGGCGCCGGCCCTGGTCGAGGCTTTTGCCGCAGATCCTTCCGACCGCGCCTACGAGGCCCTCGTCGATGAGCTGCTGCAGTCGCCGGCCTACGGCGAGCACATGGCCGCGCAGTGGCTCGATTTCGCCCGCTACGCCGACAGCCACGGCTTTCAGACCGATTCCTCGCGCAGCATGTGGCCGTGGCGCGACTGGGTGATCCGGGCCTTCAACACGAACCTGCCATTCGACCGCTTCACCGTCGAGCAGCTCGCCGGCGACCTGCTGCCGCAGCCGGGCCTCGACCAGGTCGTGGCCACCGGTTTCCACCGGAACCACCGCATCAACGGCGAAGGCGGCATCATCGACGAGGAGTGGCGCCTCGAAAACATCATCGACCGGGTCGACACCACCGGCGCGACCTGGATGGGGCTGACACTCGGCTGCGCGCGTTGCCACGACCACAAGTACGATCCGATCAGCCAGCGCGAGTTCTACCAGCTCTTCGCCTTCTTCAACAACATCGACGAGACCGGCGTCATCCGCGGCGCCTCGAACCGTACCGGCGGCAATCCGGATCCCTCGATCAAGGTGCCGGACGCGGAGCAGCAGAAGCAGCTCGCCGTCCTGCAGACCGCCGTGAAGACCGCCGAGGCGGCGGTGCGCGACAGCGAGGCGCAGCTGCCGGCCCTGCTCGCCGCCTGGGAACCGGGCTTCCGCGAGAGCCTCGCGCAGAGCCGCCCACAATGGCAGCCGCTGGCGGAGGAAAAGGTGCGCGCCACGAACGGCACGACCTTCACCCGCCTCGAGGACGGCAGCTGGCTGGCCGGCGGACCAACACCGGCCAAGGACACCTACGTGATTGAAGCGCCGCTCGCCGCCGGCACGCTCAGCGGCCTGCGCCTCGAGGTCCTGCCGGATGCGTCCCTGCCCGGCGGCAGTCTCGGTCGCCACAGCAACGGCAACTTCGTGCTCACCCGCGTCGAGGCCGAGATTCGCGCACCCGGTCTGGCCAAGCCGCAGCGCCTCGTTTTCACCGAGGCCGAGGCGGCCTACTCGCAGAAGGGCTGGGGCATCGAGTCGCTCATCGCCGACGCCACCGCCCGCAAGGCCAGGCGCGCCGCGACGAAGGGCAAGAACCGCGGCAAGGGCTGGGCGGTCGACGGCAACACGCGTCGCGAGGCGAACCGCGCCATGCTGCTGACCGCGGAGGCGGTGTCGGTGCCGAAGGACGCGCGCCTGACCGTGCGCCTCGTCCACGACACCCTCGGCACCCACCAAATCGGCCGCTTCCGAATCGCCGTCAGCGCCGACGCGCCGGAAACCGTGACCCTCGCCGGCGATGGCGCCGCACCGGCCGACATCCGCGCCCTGCTGGCGGTCGCGCCCGGTAAGCGCAACGCCCAACAACAAGCGCGACTGAAGGCCTTCTACCGGGCCGGCTTCGACAGCCCGGTGAAGCGCGCCGACGCCACTCTCGCCAAGGCAAAGCGCGAGCTGGCCGCGTTTGAGGACCAGCTGCCGAGCGTCATGGTCATGCGCGAGCTGCCCGCAGCGCGGCCGGCGCGCATCCTGCTGCGCGGCGAGTATGACAAGCCCGGCGACGAGGTGACGGCCGCCACACCCGCCGTGCTGCCGCCGCTGCCCGAAGGTGCGCCGCGCAACCGCCTCTCCTTCGCGCGCTGGCTGACCTCGCCTGAACATCCGCTCACCGCCCGCGTCTGGGTCAACCGCCAGTGGGAGCGCTTTTTTGGTCGCGGCCTGGTGAAGTCGAGCGAAAACTTCGGCGTGCAGTCGGATCCGCCCAGCCATCCGGAGCTGCTAGACTGGCTGGCCACCGAGTTCATGCAGGTCGGCTGGGACATGAAGCGGCTGCAGAAGTTGCTGGTCATGAGCGGCGCCTACCGCCAGGACTCCGGCCTGCGCCACCTGCCCGCCGACTTCCTCGCCCGCGATCCGGAAAACCGCCTGCTGGCCCGCGCGCCGCGCCTGCGGCTCTCGGCCGAGGCGATCCGCGACCAGGCGCTGGCGGTCAGCGGTCTGCTCGATCCGCGGATTGGCGGCGCCAGCGTGCGGCCCTACATGCCCGAAGGCGTCTGGGACGAGACGAGCCGCTATGGCGACCTGCGCGGTTACAAGCCCGACCCGCAGGGCGGGCTGTATCGCCGCACCCTCTACACGATCTGGAAGCGCACCGCCGCACCGCCGACGATGCTGCTGTTTGACTCGCCCTCGCGCGAGACCTGCACGGTCAAGCGCTCGCGCACCAACACGCCGCTGCAGGCGCTGGCCCTGCTCAACGAGGTCACCTACGTCGAGGCCGCGCGCGTGCTCGCCCAGCGCATGCTGCTGGAAGGCGGCGCCACACCGGCGGAACGCATCGCCTGGGCCTTCGCCCGCGTCACCGGCCGGCCGCCGGAGGCGCGCGAGACCACAGTGCTTGCCGCGGGACTGGAACGCCAGCTCGCCCGTTTTCGCGCCGCGCCCGCCGAGGCGGAAGCCCTGATCCAGCACGGTCATGCGCCGCGACCCGACCGGCTTGATGCCATCGAACTCGCTGCTCACACGGTGACCGCCAACGTCCTGCTCAACCTCGACGAGGTGGTGACGCGCGAATGAACCCCTCGAATTCCCGCCCGCATATGTCTCCCTACGATTCCCTGCAGTCGCTCGGTCGTCGCGCCTTCCTGACTCGCGCCTCGACCGGTGTCGGTCTCGCCGCGCTCGGCAGTTTGATGGAGCCCGGTCTGGCGCGCGCCGCCAGCGGTCTGAGCGACTGGCCGCACCGGCCGATCAAGGCGAAGCGCGTCATCTACCTGTTCCAGTCGGGCGCGCCCTCGCAGATGGACCTGTTCGATCCGAAGCCGCAGATGGCGGCGCACTTCGGCAAGGACCTGCCGGAGTCGATCCGCAAGGGCCAGCGTCTCACCACGATGACCTCCGGGCAGAAGAGTTTTCCGGTGGCGCCGAGCATGTTCAAGTTCGCCCAGCACGGCCAGAGCCGCGCCTGGATCAGCGAGCTGATGCCGCACCTCGGCTCGGTGGCCGACGAGCTCTGCTTCATCAAGTCGATGCACACCGACGCGATCAACCATGATCCGGCGATCACCTTCTTCCAGACCGGCCGCCAACTCGCCGGCTTCCCGAGCATGGGCTCCTGGCTGAGCTACGGCCTCGGCAGCGCCAATCAGGATCTGCCGGCCTATGTCGTGCTGACCTCCTTTGGCAGCGGTCGCAAGGACGACCAGCCGCTGTACGACCGCCTCTGGGGCAGCGGCTTCCTGCCCACCCAGCACAGCGGCGTGAAATTCCGCAACACCGGCGATCCCGTGCTCTACCTGTCGAACCCCGCCGGGATGGACCGCGCCTTGCGCCGCGACACCCTCGACCAGCTCGGCGAACTCAACCGCCAGCGCCACAAGCAGATCGGCGATCCCGAGATCGAGGCGCGCATTGCCCAGTATGAAATGGCCTTCCGCATGCAGGCCAGCGTGCCGGACCTCACGGACCTGAAAAATGAGCCGCAGCACGTGCTCGATCTCTACGGGCCCGACGTGAACCGCCCCGGCAGCTACGCCGCCAACTGCCTGCTGGCGCGCCGGCTCGCCGAGCGCGATGTCCGCTTCATCCAGCTCTTCCACATGGGCTGGGATCACCACGGCGGCCTGCCGAACGCGATCCGCGGCCAGTGCCAGGACACCGACCAGCCCACCGCCGCCCTCATCAAGGACCTGAAACAACGCGGCCTGCTCGACGACACCCTCATCGTCTGGGGCGGCGAGTTCGGTCGCACGATCTACTCGCAGGGCACCCTCACCGAGACGAACTACGGTCGCGACCACCACCCGCGCTGCTTCACCGTCCTGCTCGCCGGCGGCGGCATCAAGCCGGGCTTCACGCTCGGCGAGACCGATGACTTCAGCTACAACATCGTCCGCGATCCGGTCAGCATCTACGACCTGCACGCGACGATGCTGCACCTGCTCGGCATCGATCACCACCGCCTCAGCTACAAGTTCCAGGGCCTCGACGCCCGGCTCACCGGGGTCGAGGGCGCCAAGGTCGTGCGCGCGGTGCTGGCGTGATGCTCACTTCTTTCCGCGCGCGACCGGCGGCACGGTCACGCCGGCGGCTTCCATGACCAGGCGCTGGAAGGCGTCGCGCGGCTTGCCACTGTCGGGCACCAGGACGTTCTGCACGAGGTAGACCGTCACCAGGCCGGTGGCCGGGTCGATCCAGCCGTTGGTGGCGAACGCGCCGCCGTGGCCATGGCTGCCGACCGGCATCGACGGACAGACGCGCTGGGTCGCCGTGTTGTGCATCCAGCCGCAGCTGTAGTTGAGCTTTTTGCCGCCGGCCGTCACCGGTTCCAGCATGTCGCGCACCGCCTTCTCGCTGAACAGGCGTTTGCCGCCGAGGACACCGCCCTGGGCGATCATCGCGTAGAACCGGCCCATGTCGGCCGCCGTCGAAAAGAGGCCGCCCGCCGGTTCCGGCATGTGGCGCACGCTGGCATCGCTGGTGACGAACGGGTTGTAGCCGGGCACGAGTTCACCGCTGTCCTCGTCGCGCTTGTAGGTCCGGGCGATGCGCGCGCGCAGGGCGTCGTCGGGATGGAAGGTCGTGTCGCGCATGCCCAGCGGTTCGAACAGGCGCGTGCGCAGGAAGTCCTCGTAGGCCATGCCGCTGACGATCTCGAGGATGCGGCCCGCGACGGTGGGGCCAAAGCCGTACTCGTAGGCACTGCCCGGCTGGAAGGCGAGCGGGGTCTTCAGCAGCGAGGCGACGTAGGCTTTCAGCGAGATCGCGCCATCGGTGGGCTTGCGCGGTGGGAAGGCGATGCCGGCGGTGTGCGACAGCAGCATGCGCAGGGTGATGGGCTTCTCCGGCGCGCCGCCGCCGGCGACCGTCACCTTGCCGAGCTCCGGCAGCCACTGCGCGGCGGGGGCGTCGAGCGAAAGCTTGCCCTCGTCGACCAGCAGCAGGACCGCCGCGCCGTTGACCGACTTCGTCATCGAGGCAATCCAGAACAGCGCGTCCTTCGGCATCGGCCGTTTCAGCGCGAGGTCGGCGTGACCGACGGCCTCGTGATGCACGATCGCTTCGCCCTGCATGACCAGGGTCACGATGCCCGCGGCTTGGCGGGCGGCGACCGCCTGCTCCATGGCAGGCCGGATGGCCGCAAGCTTGGCGGAATTCAGATCGGCCCGGGCCGGAGCGAGGGCAAGGAGCAGGAAGAGCAGGGAACGGTGGAGCATGGCGGGAAAACTCAGGGTTGGAAGGCCTCGGTCACGGGCCGGCCATCGAAACCGGACTCGGGCAGGGCCACGCCGAGCAGCCAAAGCACGGTGGCCGCGGTGTCATAGGTCATCGGCTGGCGTTGCTGCAGGGCATGCCCCTGACGCACGCCCTTGCCCCAGGCAATCCACGGGATGTGCGTGTTGTTCGGGATCGGGTCGAAATGGCTCTTGTCCTTGCCGCCGTGATCCGCGGTGACGATGACGGTGCTGTCATTGCGCAAGCCCGCCTTGTCGATGGCCTCCAGCAGCTGGCCCAGGGCCTGGTCGCAGACCTTGAAGGCCTCGGCCTGCTCAGGTGAGCCCCAGCCAAACTTGTGGCCGGCCGTGTCGACATCGGGGAAGTGTACCATGCACAGCTGCGGCTTCTTCTCGACGATCCAGGCGGCGGCGCGTTCGGCGACCTGCGGGGCCGGCACGAGTTTCTTGTCCTCGGAGGCGGGGATGGGGCCGTAGGCGTAGGCACCGCCGCAGTCGAAGACATCGAGTTGCTCCTTGCGGCTCCACAGGTGGCGAAACTTGATCTTGCCGCAGAACAGCGCCGTCGAGGTCTCCGGTCGCGCCGCCTTGGCCAGCGCAAACACGGTCGGCACCCTGACCATGCCGCGCATGGGGAAGTAGTCATTCCAATCGATCTGATGGCGGGCGATGTCGACCCCGGTCAGCATCGAAGTGTGCGAGGGCAGGGTCTTCGACGGCAGGATGGTGCGTGCCTGCCAGCTGTGCGCGCCCTCGGCGACGAGGCGGTGCAGGTTCGGCATGGCCGCCTTCTGGACGAGTTCGCAGTTGGCGCCGTCGATGCTGATGACAAAGACATGGCCGGTGCGCGCCTCGGCCGCAGTGGCCGTGACGACGAGGAGGAGAAACAGCAGGGATCGCATGGGGAAAGGGAATGATGCCGACCGTGGCGGAATTGGCCAGCGGCAAATGGGGTCAGGCGCGCCAGGCCAGGTCGACCGCGACGCCGTTCCAGGGGTGATTGGACAGGTGGGTGTGCGTCGTCACGCGCATGCCGGAGTCGCCCATGTGCAGCAGGGTCCAGCCGGTGGTCGAGGTGGCCTTGTTGGCGACGTAGGAGGTGGCCGGCGTGTTGAGCAGATGGATGCCCTCGTGCCTGTAAAACTCGCGGTGATGGATGTGGCCGTGCAGGTAGGCCTTCACCTGCGGGCGCGAGGCCAGCAGCTTCCAGAGTTCCTCGGAATCCTCCAGGCCGCCGGGGAAATGCACGGGGTCGCCGCCGAGTCTCGGGTTGTGGTGGGCAAAGACCAGGGCCGGCTTGCCGGGTTCGGCATCCAGCGCGCGCGCCAGCCAGTCGCGCTGCACTTCGCCCAGCAGCCCCTGGGTGATCATCGTCTGCTTGAGGGAATCCAACAGGAAGAGGTTGGCGCCCGCAAGCCGGATCACGGCGGCGTGCTTCGACGCCACCACCGGCGCCGCCGGTCGCTCCTGCTTCAGGACGTCGTAAAACACCGCTCGATCATCGTGGTTGCCCATCGTCAAATGCACCGGCACCCCGGCCTCCCGCAGCGGCGCGATCAGGCGGGCGAAATGGACGTAGTCGCCGCGCTGGCCGTCCTTCAGGGCCAGATCGCCGTTGATGACCACCGCCGCCGGTCGCTCGGGCAACGCCAGCAGGGCCTCGACCGTGCGCCGCAGGTTCGCCGGCACGGCCGAGTCGGCCGGTTGTTTTTCACCGATGTGGGTGTCGTTCAACACCGCCACCAGCGTGCTGCCGGGCGCGGCGGCGCGGCTGCCCGAGACCCCTGCGGCAGCGCCGAGTTGGACCAGGAATTGACGGCGTGAGACGAGGTGCAGCGGCATGCCTGCTATACGCGCGCTTCGCCTCGCGTATTGCTCCTCCATGGACCGCCGCGACTTCCTCAAGACCTCCACCGCCGCCGCTCTCGCGGCCGGTTCCCTGCGCAACGCCAGCGCCGCGGCCATGCGCCAGCCAGAGCTCATCCGCACCGAAAACGCCCTCCCCGGCCACGATTTCCAGCTCACCCGCATGATGCCCGACGGCCGCGACGCGCATCGCAGCTCCCTCATCGAGGGCTACTGCTCGCGCCAGTCCCTGAAAGCCGGTGAAACCCTGGAGCTGTTCGTCAGCACCAAGCCCGCCGCCCGCTTCACCGTCGAGATCTTCCGCATGGGCTACTACGGCGGCGCCGGCGCCCGGCGCATGACCGAACTCGGTCCCTTCGACGGCGTGGAACAGCCCGTGCCTGAGATCGGCGACAACCGACTGCGCGAATGCCGCTGGCAGGCCTGCACCTCCTTGGTCATCCCGGCCGACTGGCCGAGCGGCGTATATCTTGGTCGACTCACCACCGTGCCGGCCGCCGCGGACCAGCCCTACTGGCAGAGCTATGTCATCTTCATCGTCAAGGACGACCGCCCCGCCGACGTCCTGTTCCAGTGCAGCGACAACACCTGGCAGGCTTACAACCGCTGGCCGGTCAACGAATCGCTCTATACCGATCCGCGCGCGGCACACGCACCTGGCGTCAGCGTCAGCTTCGACCGGCCCTATGGCAAGTACCCGCAGATCTTCGACCACCCTCTCAGCATGGGCAGCGGCGAGTTCCTGCTGTGGGAATACCCGCTCTGCTACTGGCTGGAAAAGGAGGGTTACGACGTCACCTACGGTTCGAATGTCGACGCCCTCGAACCCGCGCACCTGGCGCGCTGCAAGGCCATGCTCAGCATCGGCCACGACGAATACTGGGATCTGCGCCAGTATCAGAACGTCAAGCAGGCCATCGCCGACGGCCTGAGCGTGCTCTGGCTCTCGGCCAACGATGTTTACATGGTCACACCCTTCAGCGCCAACGCCGCGGGCGCGCCGAACCGTCGCCTGACCCGGGAAACCTGCTACGGCGAATTCCGCGAGGAGGAAAAGGAGGCCTATTCCAAGGTTCTCGGACCTTTTGAAAATCCCGGGCCCGACGAACGCGACATCATTGGCGCGCGCACGGTTGTGCCCTTCAACGGCGGCGGCGACTGGACCTGCGCCAAGCCCGATCACTGGCTGTTCGAGGGCACCGGCATGAAGCAGGGCGATAGCATTCCCGGGTTGGTCGGCTGGGAGTTCCATGGCGATCCCGACACCGCGCGTGCGGGACTCGAGGTGATCGCCGAGGGCAACGTCTGGGCCGGCGGCACCCGCCTCGGCCGCTACGCCGCCACGGTCTTTGAGGGGCCGAAAAAGAACATCGTCTTCAATGCCAGCACCATCTTCTGGAGCCAGGGCCTGAGCGACCCGCCAGGCCACATGATCCCCTGGAGCCACGGATCGCGCCCGCACGGCCCGGATGATCGCGTCCAGCGCATCACCGCCAATGCCCTCAAGCGCGCGCTGGCTTGAGTAGATTTCAAATCTCAGATTGAGGCGGCCGGCGACACTTGGGAGCTGCGGCATGAGTCGGGACGGTTTGATGCCGTTGACCGGCTATCGTTGAGTTTTGCAGACTCCCTGCCCAAGAGTGAAGCTGTCGACCGCAGGATTCTGCCGACATGGCAATCGCATCGATCTGGTCTGCCCATGGGCTCAACCTGGTTGCACGCGCCAACAAGTGCATCATGCTGCGGGTCTCACCCGCAGAGCCGCGCGCAATGTAGAGGAAGGCCAGCAGTTCCTTGGTCGTGCCGCGCTCAAAGCCCTCTGCAATGTTGTTGCTGACGCTCAACGAGCAACGGTCCAATGGATCCTGTTTTCCA
>JBIJBO010000205.1:0-5573 GCA_044345215.1 Prosthecobacter sp.
GAAGCCGGTCACCCACTGCTTCAAGAAAGACATCACGCAATTCCGCCAACCGAATGGCCTCTTGCCACACCGGAAGATCTTCAAACCGTCGATATGTCATGATTCCTTTTAAGTAAATCATGAATTCGTATTCTCAAATGAATCTGAAATCTGAGATTTGAAATCTGAGATTTTTATCAGGCCAGAATCTCGCGCATGACGTGGCCGTGGACATCGGTGAGGCGGAAGTTGCGGCCGCTGAACAGGTAGGTCAGTTGCTCGTGATCGACCCCGAGCAGGTACAGCACGGTGGCCCAGAGGTCGTAAACCGTCTGCACCTTCTCGACGGCGTGATAGCCGAGTTCGTCGGTCTCGCCCAGGCTCATGCCGCCGCGCACGCCACCCCCAGCCATCCAAACACTGAAGCCGTAGGGGTTGTGGTCGCGGCCGTCGCTGCCTTGGGCAAAGAAGGTGCGGCCGAATTCGCCGGCCCAGACAACCAGCGTGCTGTCGAGCAGACCGCGCGATTTCAGGTCCTTGAGCAGGCCGGCAATGGGTTGATCGACCTGCCAGGCCATGTTGCCGTGGCCTTCCTTGAGCTGGCCGTGCTGGTCCCAGGGGTTGGGGGCCTGACCGGCCCCGAGTTGCTGGGGCAGGCAGCTCAGTTCAATGAAGCGCACCCCGCGCTCGACGAGCCGCCGCGCCAGCAGGCACTGCTTGCCGTAGGCACTGCGCGTGCTCTCCGGGCCATCGATGCCATAGAGCTTTTTCGTCGCCTCGCTTTCCCCGCTGAGATCGCACAACTCCGGCACGGCCGACTGCATGCGCCAGGCCATTTCATAATTCTGAATGGCGGCCTCGACCTCGCGCTGGGCGCCGAGTTCACCGAGAAATCCCTGGTCCAGTTCGCCAATGAAGTCGAGTCGCCGGCGCTGGAACGCGGCCAGCTCGCGCGGGCGGATGTTGCGGACCGGCTCGGCTTCATCCACGCGGATCAGCGAGGCCTGGTGCTGGGCTGGCAGGAAGCCGTTGCCAAACAGGCCGACGCCGCCGTGTGGAGGCACGGCACCGCCGCTCTGCAGCACCACGTAGCCGGGCAGGTCGCGCGATTCCGTGCCGAGCCCGTAGCTCGTCCAGGCACCCGCGCTCGGGTAACCGAGGAAGGGAAAGCCGGTGTGCATGAAAAAGTTGCCCTGCGCGTGCTCGCTGAATTTCGCAGTCATGCTGCGAACCACGCAGAGCTCGTCGGCCACCGTCGCCATGTGCGGAAACAGGGCGCTCACCGGCAGCCCCGACTGGCCGTGGCGCTGGAACGCCCAGTGCGAGGGCTGGACCACACCGTCGTTGTTGAACTGCGTGCGCGCGGTCGCCACGGGCGGCGGTTTGCCGGCAAACTTCTCGAGCAGCGGCTTGGGATCAAAGCTGTCGAGGTGCGACACCCCGCCGCTCATGTAGCAGAAGATGACGCTGCGTGCGCGCGGCACAAACCGCCTGGCGCGATGGATGACGGGCGCGGCCGCTGCGTTTTCAGCCATCAGGCCGGCAAGCGCGGCCAGGCCAAAACCGTTCGAGGCGCGGGCGAGAAGGTGGCGGCGGGTGAGGGGCATGGCGGTTCTCGGTTCTCGGTTCTCGGTTTTCAGTTCGAAGGGCCGGGCTTGCGGTCGAGGTGTTGACCGAGATAGCGAATGAAGGCCCCGATCTTGTTTCGAGTCAGGCTGGCCGTGGCAAAGACCTCTTGAAACTGTGACTCCGTGCAGAGTCGCTGATCCAGACAACGGTAGCACTGGCTTTGCAGCTCGGAGCAAGAGCGCTTGGCATACTGCAGGAATCGAATGAACTCGCGATTGCTGCCCCCATCAAATCCTTCGGCGATGTTGTCCATGACGGAACCCAAAGACCGCAACATCTGATCCTTGAGGGTAAAATCTTTCGCCAACGGACTGGCCGTGGCAAGTCCATGCACCTGATTGCAGAGAGATCTGGCAAGCTGCCACGATTCGATGTCTTCAAAACGTTCGATTTTCATGCGGGTGGCTGCTTGTGAAACAGGGAACTCATCAACCATGAACCGAGAACTTACCGAAGGTAAACAAACTCCTTCAGGTTGAGGATCGACAGAGCCAGGCTGTTCCAGGCAGCGGTTTCGGGGGCGCTGGTGCCGAGGGCTTCGCTGAGCTGACGGGTTTCGTCTTCAAGACGACCCAATTCGGCGCGCAGGGCTTCCACCCGGCGGCGTTCCGCGGGCGGCAGGGCGGCGAGCAGGTCGAGATCGGTCACGGGCAGCCCCTCCAGGCGGGCGCTGCGGGCGAGTTCCTCCGGCGTGAGCGCGCGGTCGTAGACACGGGCGCGGTGGATGCGGCCGCGCAGGCCGCGGTTGCCGCTCGGCGCGCCGTGGCGACACCCGAGCAGGACCTGGCTGGTGGCAGCGTCGAACACCGCACCGGGGGCCTTGCGGTAGCTGCGGCCATAGGGCTGGCCGTCGCGATAGCCGCGCACAGTGCCGTCGGCCTCATAGACCACCGCCACATGCACCACGCGACGGTCCGCCTCGGTTTCGGCAGGCCCTTCAAAGGTCTCGCTGCGCGAGAAATGATCGCTGCCGGCCACCCAATGGCGCGGCTGTTTTTCGCCAAAGACGATCGAGTCAAAGCGGCCGCCGTCCCTGCCCTGCACGGTCAGCACGCCGCCGCCGCGCGGGTCGAGCGAATCGAGTTGCACCCAGGCTTCGAGGGTTTTTGCCGCGAGCGTTTTCGGCAGGGCAGCGGACTGGGCCATGGAGGCGCCGTCGAGCACCAGTGCCCCCTTTTCCAGGCGCGCCTTGCCGGTGAGCGTCAGCGGCAGCCGGCCTTGGGTGTCGGCGAGATCCTTTTCAAACGTCCATTCGGCGAGAGGCTCGGGCCATCCGTCGGTGCGGTCAGATTCGTCCGCTCCGGCGAGCGCCGCACGCGCGGACTGCAGCAGGCTTGCGATCTTTCCGCGCAGGGCTTCGCCAGCGCGGCTCAGCTCTTGCAGGCGGACCTGACGGGCCTGCAACTCGGCGGTCTGCTCCGCCAAAAAACGCCGGCTCGCCGAGAGTTCTTCGGCGCGTGGCACGCGCCCGAGGGCCTCGCGAAACAGCCGCTGCAGTCTGGCTTCATCGCCAGCCTCCGCCGTTACGCGGGTGGCCCAGTCGGCGGCCCAGCCCTGGATCACCGGATCGTTCAGCAGGGCCAGCGATTGCGCCGGCACGTTGGTGGCATCGCGCCGGCCGCGAGGCGCCGAGGGCACCGGCATGTCAAAGGCCGTGAGGAAGGGATCGAGCTGGTTGCGGATCACCTGCACGTAAACACTGCGGCGAGGCTGGTTGCCGGGCACAGGCTTGCCGAAGGCGGTGGGATCCAGTCGCCCGGAAAGCTGCACAATGCTGTCGCGAATCGCCTCGGCCTCGAGCCGGCGCACGCTCCAGCGCGCGAGCAGACGGTTGTCGGGATCGCGCTCCGCTCCCGGCGCCGTCGCCGAGCGCGCGAAGGCGCGGGTGCGCACCAGGGCTTCGATGAAGCGCTTCATGCTGCCGCCATCCGCGATGAACTGCGCGGCGAGGAAATCGAGCAGTTGCGGGTGCGAGGGCAGCTCGCCGAGGCGGCCAAAGTTGTCGGTTGTGGCGACCAGGCCGCGGCCAAAGACGTGGTGCCAGAGGCGGTTGACGATGACGCGCGCCGTCAGTGGGTTGCGCGGGTCGGCGAGTCGCTCGGCAAGTTCGAGGCGCCCGCTCTGCCGGGTCTGGAAGGGCGTGGGATCGATGCCATCGAGGAAGCGCCGCGGCACGGAATCCCCGGGCTGCTTGTGGTTGCCCCTGACAAAGAGCGCGGCATCGCGGGCATCGCCCTCCAGCACGCCGGGCGCGCGCGTCGGCCGCGGCAGGCGCGCCTCCAACTCACGATAGGTTTTGACCAGCGCTGCCGCTTCAGGGATGGCGGCAAAGTCGTTCGGCAACTTGCCGGCCTGCAGGGCGCGATTGAGCGCCTCCGCCTGCGCGTCGGTGAGGGTGCCATCGAGCCAGGCCCGCACGGCGTCGCGGCCGGGTTGCGCAGGGATGACCGGACCCGCGGGTGCCTGATCCCCGTGGGTGATGAAGGCGTCGGTGAGGCCAAACCAGGAGCGTGCATCGGGATTCGCCTGCGCTGGCAAATCGGCGACCGTGGTGATCTGCAAATGCAGGTCGTCGCCCTTCCAGTAGTTGAGATCGAGCGAATGCCAGCCGAGCTGCGCCTCCTTGTCGGTTTTCAACTCGCGCGCCTTGTGGATGGTGCCGGTGCGCGGGTAATTCTGCACGACGTACTTGGCCACGGCACCGCCACCGCCGGCGACCCGGAACCAGAGTGTGCCGCCCTCGCAGCGGAAGCGCGGGGACATCAGCACCGCTCGATCGGCGGTGGAGACAAGGTCGGAAAACAGGCCGCCGGGATGCAGGTTGGCGAGCAGGCGGTCGCCTTCTAGAGCGACACTGAATTCGCCCGCCGCCGTGACACCCTGGCGCAGGCCGTTGCCGTCCCGGAACCAGTGATCCCGGCGCAGGTCCCAGCGTTGGGCGACCTTGGGCAGCTTCGCCGGCGCGACGTCGCCCACCGTTTTTTCGGGCAGGGTCTGCAGCCAGGCCGCGGCGACCGCCTGCTGGATGCGCTTCTTGAGCCGGAGCAGCTCCGCGCGCGCCCCCTCGCCGGTGCCGGGTGCGTTGACATCGATGATGGCCGGCCGGGTACTGGTAAAGATGCCGTAGAGCGCGTAGAAGTCGGCCTGGCTGATGGCGTCGAACTTGTGGTCGTGGCAGCGCGCACAAGACACCGTCAACCCCTGGAAGGCCTTGCTGACGGTCTCGATCTGGTTGTCGGTCCAGGTGACCAGTTCGTCGAGGGAGTCGGTCGGCGAAAACCCGTGCAGCACCAGGCGCAGCTGGCCGATGCCGAGGGCACTTTCGTTGACGCCATCCCGTTCGCGCGGGTCGGGCAGCAGGTCGCCGGCGATCGCCTCGCGCAGCATCTGGAAGTAAGACACGTCGTCGCGGAAGGCGCGGATGACATAATCGCGGTAGCGCCAGGCATAGGGGATGGGGGTGTCGCCCTCGCTGCCGTAAGTCTCGGCGTAGCGCACCCAGTCGAGCCAGTGCCGCGCCCACTTTTCGGCGCTGGCTGGGCTCGCGAGCAAATCGGCTGGATCCGACCGCTCCGACGGATCGGACGCCTCCGGCGGCAGGCCGGTGAGCACGTAGCTGAGGCGGCGACGCAGAGTGGCGGCGTCCGCTGGCGGCGCGGGTGTCAGCCCGGCGGCGGTGATGGCCGCCTCAAGCTGGCGATCAATCTCGGCAGCGAGTTCCACCGGATTCAAGGGCCGGGCCGGCGGCTGGACCTGCAGGGGCTGGAAGCACCACCACTGCTTGCGGCGCTGCAGCACGGCGTTCCAGTCGGTGTCCTGGCGCAGTTGCTCGGGCGTAGGCGGCATGTCGCGCGGGTCGGGCGCACCCTCGCGCACCCAGCGCTCGAAGTCGGCAAGAATGGCCTCGTCAAGTTTGGCGCCGTTCTTCGGCATCTGCAGGTCGGCATGCGCGTGGCGGATCGACT
>JBIJBO010000054.1:0-21744 GCA_044345215.1 Prosthecobacter sp.
CGCCACCTTGGTGCCGAACACTTTTCGGAGGTTTTGCACTTGGATCATACTGTCGCTATCAGGGTTGAGGGGTTGATTGTCTTGGGGAGCTCACTGTGACAGAGCAGCCCAATCGCACGTTCAAAAAACGCACGGCCCGCTCTATGGTTGCGCCGCGACCGATTGCAACCGGATTTTCCCGCCGACAGGTGGGCCTTGCGACCGGAACCAGCCCCACTTCCCGCGCCGCTTTGACATCCTCGCAGGCCTGCGCTAATTGCCCGCCGCATGTCTCAAAAGCGCCAATTCTTCGGCACCGACGGCGTCCGTGCCACCGCCAACCGCCACCCCATGACCCCGGAGTTCGTCCTCCGCCTCGCCCAAGCGGCCGCGAGGGTGCTGGCGCCCGCGCCAGGTGGAGCTGAACGCCCCCGCTGCCTGATTGGCCGCGATACCCGGGCCTCCGGTGAAATGCTGGAGGCGGCCCTGGTCGCTGGTCTGAACTCCCTTGGCGTCGATGCTGTTCTGGCCGGCGTCGTGCCCACGCCGGCGGTTGCCCTGCTGGCCGCCCAGACCGGCGCCGCCTTTGGCGTCGTGGTCAGCGCCTCGCACAATCCCTTCGAGGACAACGGCATCAAGTTCGTCCACGGCAACGGCCGCAAGCTGAGCGATGCCACCGAATCGGCGATCGAGAAGCTGGTGCTGGGCAGTGACAGCGAGCCCGCCCGGCCCGAGGGCCGCGGCATCGGCCGCGTCAGCCGCCTCGCCGACAGCCTCGACCGCTACATCGCCCATGCGGTCGCCAGCATGGAGGGCACCCGCCTCGACGGCCTGCGCGTGGCGCTCGACAACGCCCACGGCGCGGCCGCCTACACCAGCGCCACCGCCCTCGAACAACTCGGCGCCGACGTCCAGCTTTTCCATTCCGAGCCCGACGGCTTCAACATCAACGAGGGCTGCGGCTGCACCCACAGCGAAGAGCTGGAGCGACTCGTCCGCCAGAGCCAGGCCCACGCCGGCATTGCCCACGACGGAGATGCCGACCGCATCGCCCTGTGCGACGAGGAGGCAATCGCCCTCGACGGCGACGAGCTCATGGCCGTGGCCGCGGAGTCCATGCTTCGGAAGGGCACGCTCAGGCACAACACCCTGGCCGTCACCATCATGAGCAACTACGGCCTCGACGACCTCGTTTCGCGCCTCGGCGGCCGGGTCATCCGCACCAATGTCGGCGACCGCTACGTGCTCGAGCAGATGCATGAGCGCGGCCTGAACTTCGGCGGTGAACAGAGCGGCCACATCATCTTTGGCGACTGGGCCACGACCGGCGATGGCCTGATTGCCGGCCTGCAGCTGCTCAAAATCATGAAGGAAACCGGCGAGCCGCTCAGCCAACTGCGCAAGTGCCTGAAAAAATTCCCTCAGAGCTCGCGCAACCTGCGCGTCCGCTCAAAGCCACCCATCACCGAACTGGTCGAGGCGCAGAAAATCATCAAGGAGACCGAGAAGAAGCTCGGCGACTACGGTCGTGTGCTGCTGCGCTACTCCGGCACCGAATCGCTGATCCGCCTGCTGGTCGAGGGCCGCGACGTCGAGTATCTGGAGGCGCAGGCCGACAAGATCGCATCCGCCGTGCTAGCCCAGATCGGCTGACCCCTCCCCCCGACCCGCAACCTTCGACCGCCGGCGAGATGCAGCCGCCGGCGGCGTTATTCTTACCAGCATGAACCGCCGCCGCCTCCTCTCCACCGCCGCCCTGGCCACTGCCGGCCTCGCCCTCAGCCCGCGCGCCCGCGCCCAATCCATCCTCAAGGCTGCCGCCGATCCCGCCTACAAGATCCGCAACCACGGCATCAAGCACACCCTCATGGGCTGGTGCTGGAAGCCGATGGAGACTCTGGAGCTGGCGCGCCACGCCAAGGAAATCGGCCTGATCGGCATTGAGGGCATCGACCGCAAGCACTATCCCGAGGTGAAAAAGCTCGGGCTGGGCATCTCCCTCGTCGGCAGCCACGGATTCAGCAACGGCCCCTGCAACCCGAAGTTCCGCGACGAGGTGGTCGCCAAGCTGACCGAGGCGATTGATGTTGCCGCCGCTGTCGGCTGCAAGAAAGTCATCACCTTCACCGGCATGAAGTTCGAGGGCATGGACAGCGAGCAGGCCGTGCGCGATTGCCTCGACACCTGGAAAAAGGTGCTGCCCCATGCCGAGAAAAACGGCATCACCCTCGTGCTGGAGCACCTCAACAGCCGTGACAGCAGCCATCCGATGAAGGGCCATCCGGGCTACTTCGGCGACGACGTTGATTTCTGCGTCGACCTGATCAGGCAGGTCGGCAGCGAGAACTTCAAGCTGCTGTTCGACATCTACCATGTGTCCATCATGAACGGCGACATCATCCGCCGCCTGCGCCTGCACAGGGAGTTCATCGGCCACATCCACACGGCCGGCAACCCGGGCCGCTGCGAGCTGGACGAGCACCAGGAGATCCACTACCCGGCGGTCATGCGCGCGCTCGTCGAAACCGGCTACCACGACTACGTCGCCCACGAGTTCATCCCGACCTGGGAAGACCCCATCCTGGCCCTGCGCCACGCGGCCATGGTCTGCGATGTCTAATCCTCAGCGACCAGCGCGCGCGAGGTCCTCCGCGCGCCGGTAGCGGGCGCGAAAAACCTCCCCCAACTCGCGCGCCAGACGCGTCTCGGCGACCTTGTCGCGGGAGCGCACGACGGCGGTCAGGGGTCCGACGACGTCATCGTAGCCGACCCGGCTGAGATCGTGGAAGGCGGCCACCGCCTCAGGCGGGAATCCGGCCGCCACCAAGGCCCGCCAGGCGGCCCGCTGCTCGCGATGCGAGTCGACGCAGAGCACGCGGATGAGGAAGCGCAGGGTGCTGAAGGCCGCGCCGGTCCACTCGGCATGGTAGGTGAAAAGCCGGGCCTTGTCGTAGGGCATCGCGCCGGCATCGCTCATGTGCACCAGGTTCGCCGGTGTGTAGAAATCGCGCCGCGCGGCCAGCCGGCGCAGGGCGCTGTGCGCCGGTCCACCCGGCGCACCGGCACGGAAGGACCACAGGCGCTGACCGGGATCGCCGAGCACGAATTCGATAAAGGCCGTGGCCAGTTCCGGATCAGGCGCGCCGCGCAGCAGGCCGATCGGATCGACACTGACCGAGCTGCCGCCCTCCGGCATGACAAAGCCGACCCTTGACGCCTGCCCGCCCCGCAGCAATGCCTCCTCGGTCGATCGACCGTAGTAATCGATGCACAGGCCGGCCGCGGCGTCACCGCGCGCCACATCGAGGGGAATCTTGCTGGAGCTGTCACTGAAGTAGCGGGCGTTAGCACTGATGCGCTGGATGACTGACAACCCTTCGCGCCAGCCCTCGCGCACCCCCTCCCATTCCGCCAGCTCCGACGCCACCCCGGCCGTCAAGCGCCGGCGCCAGGCCTCCTGCATCTCCTGCTGAAGCAGCATCTCGAAGGCCTTGGTGACCGTGGCGCTGCGTCCCGGATCAGCCAGGGCGAGCTGGCCGGACAGGCGCGGATCCGTCAGGTCGCGCCAGCGCCGCGGTTCCTGCTCCAGCCCAAGACGGCGCAGCACGTCGCGGTTGAAGACCATGCCGAAGCTCGACAGGCAGCTGGCCACCCAGCGGTCGGCAGCGTCACGAAACGGCTCGCCACTGACATTCTCCGGGATACCCGCCTCGCTGAACCACTCCGGATGCCGTTCACGCAGCGCCGCCAGGCCGGTGCCGGGTCCCTGTTCCGCAACCAGCGTACCGGCCTCGGCCTGCACCTGAAAATCGTAGGCACCGCCGCCGAAGAAAAGATCGACCCCAATGCCAACCCGCGAGGCCCGAAACGCGCGTCGGGCGGGATCGTCTGCAGGCGCCTTGCCGCTGAGAAACTGCCGGGCCACCTCCGCCGTCCAGGGCCGGCCGAGTTCGCGCGTCCAGTGCTCCTGAAAGGCCGCGCTGTATTCCGATTTCAGCAGCACCGCAATCTCTGAGGTGCCACCCGGCACACGCCAGTCGATGCGCACACTCTGCCCCGTCCGCGCCTGCCAATGGCGGGCAAAGGCCTGGCCGAATTCGGCGCGCAGGCGCTCGGGATGCGGGGTTAGAATGACGAGCCTACGGCCATGCCTCCCCGTGGTCGCCGGGCTGGAGGGGCTCAGCAGGAAGGGAGCCAGCAGCACAGCAATTAACACCACCAGCACCAGCACTTCCCTGCGCCGGTGAGGGCCGGTCGCCATGGGCACCTGTGCATCATCCATACCGGCATCCAAATGGCAATCACCCGCACAGGCAACCGGACTTTCCCGTCGTCCGCTAAACCGCCGCCACTTCATGGCCACTGCAACAAACGCAATTGCGAATCATTCGCATAAAAGGCTTGCACGGCGTCCAATCCGCCTATGATGGCGCCCCTGAACTGCGAATGCATCTCAATTTCTAACTTCCCCTCATGAACATCCGCCTCCGCCTTCTTTGTTTGTGCGGCCTTGCGCCGCTGGCCTTGGCCCAGCAACCGGCTCCGCCGTCCGCCAGCGCCGCCAATCCCGCCCCTGGCGCCGTCCTTGAAACCCTGACGGTGTATGGCGAAGCTGAAAACGACTCCGTCATCCAGCCGCCCTTCCCACTCGCGGTCGAGGGCGACAAGATTTTCGTCGGCAAGCGCGCCACCATCATCGACCTCGACGCCCTGCCCAAGGTGCAGGCCAACAACTACCGCCAGGCCCTTGCCCTGACGCCCGGCCTGCTCTTCTCCGAGGAAACCACCCCGCTCGTCAGCATCGGCTACCGCGGCATCGGCGAACCGCACCGCATGCAGTTCATGCAGGTGCTCAAGGATGGCGTGCCCATCCACGCCGATCCCTTTGGCTACCCGGAGGCCTACTACACCCCGCCGCTCGACACCGTGGACCGCATCGAGTTCATCCGCGGCGGCGGCTCGCTCATGTACGGTCCGCAGCCCGGGGGCGCCTTCAATTACGTCACCTACCTGCCTCAGCGCGAGTCGCCCTTCGCCTTCCGCACCCAGAACATCTACGGCTCGGATGAGCTCTTCTCCAGCTACAGCGCCATCGACGGCACGATCGGCCAGCTCGGCTACCTGGGTTATTTCAACCACCGCGAATGGCAGGGCTTTCGCCAGGCCAACAGCCAGTACAAGCTCAACGGTGGCCATGGCAAGCTGGTCTGGTCGTTCGACGACGACACCCGTCTCATCTTCGGCTTCGACGGCTATGAGGAGGAGCACGGCGAGCCGGGCGGCCTGACCCGCCGCGACTTCGCCCGCAACCCGGAGAAAACAACCCGTTTCCACGACGAGTTCCGCCTCCGTCGCTATGCAGGCACCCTGGAACTGCAGCACCGCATCCAGCCGGGCACCGAGGTCAACGTGAAGGCCTGGGGCGGTTACTACCAGCGCTGGAGCAAGCGCCAGCGCACCAGCGGCCCCGTCTTCGGCACACGACCGACCGGCGCGGCCTCGCTGACCAACAACATCGAGAACCAGGAATTCTACACCTTCGGCATTGAACCGCGCCTGCGCCACGACTGGGAGGCCTGGGGCGGCCAGCACACCCTCGCCGCCGGCATGCAATTCTACTACGCCGATTCGCCCCGCGAGGATCAGCGTGGCAGCAGCCCGGATGCCGAGGAGGGCGTCACCTTCCTCGACTCCGACCGGAGCACGACCTACGGCTCCTTCTTCGCCGAGAACAAGTTCACCTTCGGCCGCCTCTCAATCACCCCGGGCTTCCGTCTGGAAATGATCGAACAGCAGGTCCACAGCCGCAACTTCAACGCGGGCACCGGCGCCTTCACCGGTTCGGTCGGCAAGCGTGCCAGCGAAATCCAGCCGCTCTTCGGCCTCGGCATGGCGCTCGACTTCGACAACCAGAGCCAGTTCTACGCCAACGTCTCACAGAGCTACCGAACAACCATCTTCACCGAGTCGATCGTCGCCCAGCCCGGCCTCACCGCCACCGACAGTGATCCATCGCTCGGCTGGAGCTATGAACTCGGCTACCGCGGCACGCCTCGCGAGTGGTTCGCCTTCGACACAAGTGTCTTCCTCATCGATCTCGACAACCGCTTCGGGGTCGCCGGTGGCCAGCTGCGCAGTGTCGGTCGCAGCATCAACTATGGCTGGGATGGCGCCGTGCAGCTCGACCTCATCGGCGGCCTTGATGCCGCCCGCGGCACTCAGCTCGGCAAAAGCCTCGGCGCCCTCAACCTCTACGGCAACGTCTCCCTGCTGGAAGCCGAACTGTACGGCGGTCCGAACAACGGCGCGACGCCGCAGTATGCGCCCGACTTCATCCTGCGCACCGGACTGGTCCACCAGCGCAAGGGCGTCAAAGTCTCCTTCCTCGGCACCTTTGTCGACGACCACAATGCCCGCGATGACGGCAACCCGAACTTCGGCATCCCCGGCTACATGACCTGGGATCTCACCGCCGAGGTGCCGGTGACCGAACACCTGACCCTGATGGCCGGCGTCAACAACATCTTCGACGAGAGCTACTACTCGCGCGTCCGCAACGACGGCATCGACCCGGGCTACGGCCGCAACTTCTACGTGGGCGGCTCGGTGCAGTTCTAAGCCACCCAACCCCTTCCCACCGCCGGCCGGTTCCACCGCGAACCCGCCGGCGGTTTTTTATGGCTGTGCCAGCGCGCTTGTCGCGCCTTCGCCAATGGACACCCGTGCCGCAGGCGGATCAGGCCGTGCCCCTCGTCCTCCGACCGCGCGTCAGACCGTAGATCAGGAAGGCAACGCCGGTGACGATCATGAACAGCGAGAAGAACTGGCCTCGGGTCAGGCCGAGGATGGGCTCGGAACCCGAGTCCGGCTGGCGCACCCACTCCAGGGCGATGCGGGCGATCGCGTAGAGCAGGAAAAACAAACCGGTGAGCACGCCATGCCCCAGCTTCGGGAACTTCAGGCGCACCGCGATCAGCACGACACTCAGCAGCAGGCCCTCGCCGAGCGCTTCATAGAGCTGCGAGGGATGGCGCGGATGCAGCATGGCTTCCAGCTCCGCCAAGCCGCCGGGCCGGGAGGCAAAGAAGGCGATGATGTCCGGGCTGTGCATCGCCCCTTCCGGCAACGCCACCGGCGTGCCGCCCTGAACAACGAAGTCCTCGTGCAGCAACTCGGTGGGAAACTTCACCGCCAGCGGACTCGTCGTCACCCGGCCAAAGAGTTCACCGTTGATGAAGTTGGCGATGCGACCGCAGAAGATCCCCAGCGGCGCGCCACAGACCAGAGTGTCACCAATGCCGGTCCACGAAATGCGGTGCTTGCGCGCATACCAGAGACAGAACAACGCGACACCAGCAATGCCACCATGACTCGCCATGCCACCCTGGTTGAGAAGGAACAGCGTCCAGGGCGCACGAACGAAGTGGTCGAAGTCGTAGAGCAGCATGTAGCCGAGTCGACCGCCGAGCACGACGCCAAACAGCGCGACCATGGTGATGAAATCCGCCACCTGATCCGGACGGATCTCCGAGAGGCCGCGTCGGGCCAGCGCCCGCATCACCAGGTAGGTCAGCCAGAAGCCCAGCACGTAGGCTAGCCCGTACCAGTGAATGGCAAGGCGGTCACCCAGCTTGAGCAGGTGCGGACTGAGGTCGTGCAGGTAATAGGCCAAAAATTCCATGCCCAGCATTCGGAGCAAGCATGAGGCCCGGCAAGCAAAAGCGTGCGCTCCTCAAGGCTTTGCCGTGGCTTCGCTGGCCACGGATGGAGCCGGAGCGGACGCGCCCGACTCACCGTTCGACTCCCCCTCGGACAGCAACGGACGCTCCTGACGCCCCTCCAGGTCGGCACAGATGACGCCGATCAGGCAGGCCGTGGAGGCAGCCAGGAAAGCCGAGAAGGGTTCGAAGAGCAGTCCTGTCCAGGCCAGGGTCAGCATGAAGCCGGCCAGCAGGTAGCCAAGGGCAAGAAGGAAGGCGAACTTGAGCCAAAGTGCCACGCCGCGCACGCCGACCCAGGCACCGAGAAAAGCCAGCAGGGTCTGCAGGGCGTACTGCAGCGCCGGGGCAGCATGCAATTCCTCTGCGCGCAACACCAGCAGGTGGGGCAGCAGGCCGGCCAGGCGGTCGGCGACCTCGGGGAAGAGACCGAAGCGCTGCAGGGCCAGCAGGGGCACACAGACAAGGATGCCGGTGAAGAGAACGGTGACGCGCTGGGGTTCGTGCTGGTTCATTCGCGGGAGGGTGAGGGTTCGGTGCCACAGTAGCAGTGCACCACGAGGTCGCTGAGAAATTTGTCCGGACGCTCGACCGCCTCGCGCTGAATGGCGAAGCGGCGTCGCGAGGTGCTGCGGGCCACCATGGGCAAGCCGAACGGAAAATACCTGAACAACCATGCGCACAGGGCCTCGATGCCGACGCCCTCGCGACCGTCGCGCTGGATCAGACAGAACAGCGGCGCATCGTCAAAGACGAGTTCCAGGCCGTGCTGATGGCGGGCCGCGTCATCCGGCGGCAACGGATCAAGCGGCTTGTCCTGCATAGCATCATCCATGACGCCCCCAGCTTGTGGCCACAAACCGCGCGACGGCAAGACCGTTGGCTCAGCGGCTCTGCGGCATCATCGAGCCGTAGCGGGCACTGCCCTCCCACTTCGGCGGGCGGTTCCACGGAAGGGTGCTGTCGGAAACCGTTGGTGGCACGCGTTCACGACGCTTCGGTTCTTCCGTGGTGCAGGAAGCCACGGCAAGGTTGCTGGCCAGAAGCAGCAGCGGCAGCAGACGATGGCGATTCATGGCAATGCTGAGCCGAACGGCCTTACTGATAGAGATTTTCCAGGATGACGCGGTCGCCCGGGGCAATGCTAAGGCCCTGTGCCAGGGTGCTGGTCAGGATGTTGGCGACGGTGCGCTCGCCCTGCACCGAGACGATGCTGAGCTTGCCAATCGTCTGGGTGCCGCGGGTCACCAGCAGCTTGGTGGCTTCCGTGATACCAAGGCTCTGGCCGGCATTGACGACCACAAAGCCCCAATCGCTGTTCACGGCCACCACCTGGGCATTCAAGCTGTTGCGGTCAAACGAGCGCTTGCGATCCTCGATCTTGCGATTGATCTCGTCGAGGCTGCGACGCAGGTCCTCGACCTTGGTTTCCTCGGCGGCCATCTCCTTCTTCTTCATTTCGGCCTGGGCCTGGAACTCGGCGATGGCCTTCTTCATGTTGTTGATGTCCTCCACCAGGGTCTCCGGCTTGACGCCCTTGGGCAGCTTGCTGAGCTTCTCGGTGAGTTCAGCCAACCGCTTCTTTTTGGCGTCGAGCTCATCCTGAACACGCTTGGCATCGTTGTCCGTCTGGGCGATTTTCAGCTTCTGGGCCTTGATCTTTTCGCTCTCGACATCGAGCTCCTGCTGCACTGCAGCGATGTCACCGTTGACCTTGGTGACCTGGGCCACCACGGCCGTCACGGCCGCCAGTTCCGTCTCGACCGTCTTATTGAGGGCGATGACCTCATTGCGGGTTTGGGTGAACTCATTTTTCAGCTGAAAGGCGAAAACTGCGGCGACCGCGGTGACGATGGCGGCGAGGATGAAGAAAACTTTGGTCATGGACGTGGAACGGAAAGGGGGTTGCGTGAATCGGGCGGGCCATCATTTGGCGGCAGGCGGCGCGGCTCCGAAGGGATCGGAGTTCGCGGCCGGGGCGGCCGGCGCGGCGGGGGCGGCCGGGGCACCGAACGGATCCGAATTCATTGCCGGGGCAGCCGCCGGAGCCGCGGCGGGGGCAGCCGGCGCGGCAAAAGGATCCGAATTCATCGCCGGCGCGGCGGCAGGGGCGGCCGGGGCGGCAAAAGGATCCGAGTTCATCGCCGGGGCGGCGGCCGGAGCCGCGGCGGGGGCAGCAGCCGGAGCATTCTCCGCGCCCGCGGCGGAAGCCGGGGCCTTCTTTTCCTCGGCAGCGGTCTGGTTGGCGGAGGCGACGACGGTGTCACCGGTCAGAATGAAGCTCCCTTCGGGAATCGAGCCGGGGATGATGTCGGCGATCGAGTTGTGCTGCTCGACGCTGCGAACCTTGAGCTTGGCGACCACGTCGCGACCACGCTTGATCTCAAGGTCGGCATTCGCGAAGACGCCCTGGGAATTACCCTTGTTGAGAATGGCAAAGCCCCACTGCGGGAAGTATTCGGCGACGCGGGCGGAGAAGTCGGCGGCAACAATGCCGCGTCGGCCTTGGAGTTCGGCGTCGCGGAGCTTGGTGATCTGGGCGCTGATGCTGGTCAGGCTCTCCTTCACTGAGGCAAGACGCTGGTTCTGGTTGGCCACCGCGCCCTCGGCGTCAGTTTGATCCTTCTTGAGTTTTTCAATCTGGGCAACCAGGCTTTCGATGTCACCGGCGTCGTCGATCTGCTTCTGCACTTCGGAAACCTGACGGGTCACCTGCTCGAGGTTGCCTTTGACCAGCACGAGGGTGGCCTCCTTCTCCTGGGCATCCGTCGCAAGCTTGACGACCTCTTCCTTGGCGCTGTCGCGGTCCTTCTGAAGGGCGACGTGTTGCTCTTCCTTGGCCTTGACGGCGGCCTCGCCTTCGGTCTTGCGCTCCTGAGCCGCCTTGAGGTTGGCCTGCGCCGCCTCCAGACGGTTCTTTTCATGCCCGGCGCGCTGCTTGTTCGCGTTGGCAAAGTAGCAGGCTGCACCGAGGCAGACCGCCGAGAGGACAGAGAGGAGCTTCCAGGCCATGATGAGAGTGCGGGATGTGTGAATTAACGTGCGCTTTCTACCGAATCCCGGCTTTTTCGACAACAGCATTTTTCAGAAGTTTGGATTTTCATCAAATTCGAAGTCCGTTTACCCTTGTCGAACCCCGCCGGCCGTTCTATGAATAGAGTGTCAGGGGCCGCGGATGCGCAGCTTGTGAACCCCGCCAGGTCCTGACGGAAGCAACGGCAGCATGCCTGTTCATGCCGCGGTTCCCTGACACCCCGACATCCGCAGACCGCCACGCCGCGGTTGCCAGCCAGCCGGAATTCGCCAAAGTGGCGCTTCTTCCATGTCAAAAGCCCCCTCCCCCGCCCCTGGCATCTGCTATCTCGTCGGCGCCGGCCCTGGTGACCCAGGACTGCTCACCCTCAAAGGCAAGGAGTGCATCGAGGCCGCTGACGTGCTGGTGTACGACTACCTCTGCAATCCGGAACACCTGCGCCATGGCCGCGCGGGCGCCGAGCGCATCTACGTCGGCAAAAAAGCCGGCGCCCACACCCTCACCCAGGACCAGATCAACACCCTCATCGTCAAGCTGACGCGCGAGGGCAAGATCGTCACGCGCCTGAAGGGAGGCGATCCCGTCCTTTTCGGCCGCGGCGCCGAGGAGGCGGCCGAACTCGCCGAGGCCGGGGTGCGCTTCGAAATTGTTCCTGGCATCACCAGTGCCATCGCCGGCCCCGCCTACGCCGGCATTCCGGTGACCCACCGTGATCATGCCAGCCAGTTGACCATCTTCACCGGTCATGAGGACCCCACCAAGGCAGATACCAGCCTGGATTACGCCAAGCTGGCGCAGGCCGACGGCACCAAGGTCTTCCTCATGGGCGTCGAGCGCATGGGTGAGATTACCGGCGAACTGCTCAAACACGGCGCCAATCCTGACACGCCCATGGCACTGGTGCGCTGGGCCACCCACGGCCGCCAGCAGACTCTGGTCGCCACCCTCGGCACCATGGCCCAGCGCGTCAAGGAAACCGGCTTCAAGGCACCCGCCGTCGCCGTCGTTGGCGACGTCGTCAAGGAACGCGCCGCCATCAACTGGTTCGAAAACCGCCCCCTCTTCGGCAAACGCATCGTCGTCACCCGCACCCGCCAGCAGGCAGGCGCCGTCAGCCGCAAACTCCGCGACCTCGGCGCCGACGTCATCGAACTGCCGACCATCCGCATTGTCGAGCCGCGCAACCGCATGGCCTTCGGCGAGCTCGTCCAGGACTGCCACACCTACGACTGGATCGTCTTCACCAGCCCGAACGGCGTCGATGCCTTCTTCTCCATGTTCGACAAGCTCTACCAGGACGCGCGCAGCATCGGTGGCGCCCGCATCGCCTGCATCGGGCCTGGCACGGCGGAAAAGGTACGCGCCCGCCACCTCGCGGTCGACCTGATGCCCGAGAAGGACTTCGTTGCCGAGGGCCTCGTCAAGGCCTTCAAGGAGCACCAGAACTTGGAGCATGTCAGCGTGCTCTGGGTGAAGGCCGAGGAGACCCGCGAGGTCATTGCCAGTGGCCTCACCGCACTCGGCGCAATTGTCGACGAGGCCATCGCCTACCGAACGATTCCCGAGAACGAGGACAACCTCGAGGCGCTGGCACGACTCAAGGAGGAGGGGGCGGACATGATCACTTTCACCAGCGCCAGCACGGTTGACTGCTTCATGGACCTCAAGGTCGCCCTGCCCGACGGCATCAAGATCGCCAGCATCGGTCCGGTCACCAGCGCCGCCGTCCGCCGGCACGGGCTGAAGGTGGCAGTGGAGGCGAAAACCCACAGCATCCCCGGCCTGATCGAGGCGGTTTCTGCCTACTGGCGCAGGCACTGAAAAGAACATTCACCCTCGCCACCGTCCAACAACCCGGGAACAATGAGCCATTGTCTGGGCGTGGGTCAGCATTCCGTGCGATGCCGTCCCCATGAAAACCTCCCGCCCCAAGGCTGCCCGACCCGCGAGCACCGATCAGCGTGAGTCCTTCTGGCCGTCCTCGACACCCTGCAGGTCAAGACCGTGCTGGTGAATCATGCGGGCATTGTAACCGCCGGCAAACTCGCCGTGGGACACCAGATCGAGCAGGCCACCCTGCTCGCCAAGGCCCAGCAGGCCATCCGGGCCGTGACGCGGTTAACCGCATCCTCTAGCGGAGCAGGAGGGCTGAACGACTGAAGCACGGGGGAAGCGGTGGCCAAGGCCTTCGACGTGCTTCTCCATCGTGACCCAGCAGCTTTCGCCGCCGCTCATGCCCGCACGACGGCTAAAACCTCTGTCGGCGCGGCCAAGAAGGCCCCGCCTGCGGCCAAACGGGGCAGGCACGCGTCTCAGCCTCCGCTCAAAGAACCGACGGCAAGTCGCTGGCTTGCCGAAGGGGCCTCACGGCCTGCCTCCAGCCAAAGGCAGGCGCAGCACCGCACCATAGGCCTCATTTCCGCCGACTCCGTCCATGACCCGCTCGCCGAACGCGGCACCGGCGCTGCAGGAACCGCCGAGCAGCAACCGCCCGGAGGGATGCCACACAAGGGTGTAGGCGTTGTCGCCCTTTGGCCCGCCGTTGTCCAGCAGCCACTCCAGCCTGCCCTGTTCGTCAAACGCCGCGGTCAGGATGTCGGTGGCCCCGCGGCTCGTCAGCGTGCGGCCGGCAAAACCGGCCATGGCAGTAAACTCGCCGGTGACGAAGGAACGCCCGGCACCATCCGTGGCCACGCCGAGGCAGTAGTCGGTGCCCGGCCCGCTCAGCACTCGCGTCCATTGCAGGCGACCGTCGGCGCTATAGTGACAGAGGAAACCATCGTTGTCCTTCGGACCTGTGGTCATGAAGGTCTCGGCGCCAAAACCGGCGCTTTCTTTGAACATGCCCGCCGCCCAGACCCGGCCGCCGGCATCGACGGCGATCTCGTGCAGCCCCGCGCCAGTCTGCACCGCCGACCAAACCGGCTCACCCGCCGGCGTCAGCTTGAGCACCAGGCTGGCGCGAGCCCCGAGCTCGAGCGCCTGATCGCCAAAACGACCCGAGCCACTGCCGCTGCCGCCGATGTAGATGTGCCCGCTCCCGTCAACCGCCACGCCGTGGCCGCTGCCGTTCAGTTTGCCCTCGCTGGCGCGCACCCAAAGCAGCGCCCCGTCGGCATCGAACTTGGCACAAAACACGGCGCGGGTGGTCGAACCGGGATTGACGACCGTCTCGCCGAAACGAACCTCGCCCGCCACGGCACCACCGACCACCACGGCGCCTGCGGCATCGATGGCAATGCCGTGCCCGTAATCGTAACCGGCACCCCCCGCGGTACGCAGCCAAAGCAGCTCGCCGGTGGCGGAATACTTGGCGACAAAGAGATCGTAATCGCCGGCGTTCGGCAGGACTGCGCCCGCGACCCTCGCGTCCCGACTCTGATAGTGACCCGTCACATAGGCGCAGCCGGCAGCATCGGTGGCAACGCCGTAGGCACGATCGGTCTGACCGCCGCCAAAGCCGCGCAGCCACTGCACGCTGCCATCGGCGGCGACCTTGGTCAGCACGACATCCATGTCCCCCGCGCCCGCACGCTGGAGGACACCGAAGGCGATGTCGCCCGTTGCCTCGCCGGCGAGCAGGGCATTGCCCGTGCGATCAAAGGCCACCGCGCGAATCTTGTCGCTCCTGGCACCGCCACCAAAGGCCAGCCATTCGAACACGGGTTCAGCCGCCTGCAGCGGCAGGCAACAGGCAACAAGAAGACTCAGGCATCGGATCATATCAGGACTACGAAACGGGCCGCGGGGCTGTTGCGCAGAGGGGCAAAGATCGGCCCTGAGGAGGAATGACGAATGTCCAACCAGGGAGGCCGGATCCCAAGATTCGGAACTCGAGCCTCTTCATCCTCGAGACTTGGTTGTCGAACTTGGAAATTGCCCGGCAGACCACGCGGACCCGATCAACACCGTCATCATTCCTCGCGGATTCACTGGCAGGCAGCACAGGCTGGGGTAAGCTAAGGTGCAGTCATGGCCGAAACCGCCCCCACCATCGAGACCCGCGAGGAAGTCATGTTTTTCGACACCGACATCGGTGGTGTCGTCCACAACATTGCCTACCTGCGCATGATTGAAACGGCACGCACCCGCCTGGCCGCGAAGCTCGGCATGCGGCTGCGCGAGATGGCGCAGACCCAGGTCTACCCGGTGGTGGTGCGGACGGAAATCGACTACCGCAAACCCGCCACCCTTGGCGATGAACTGGTGATCTCCGGTCGCCTGGAATGCGTCGAGCGGGCCCGTTTCTGGGTGGCCTTCGAAATCTGCCGCGTCGGCGAGGACGTCCGGCTGATCACCTGCCGGCAATCCCTGGCCCTCGTGCAGATGCCGCAGGGCAGGCCGCTGCGCTTGCCGGCTGACTGGGCCGACAAGTACGGTCACCTTGGCCGCCAGGCTCCCTGAGCTGTGCAGGCACTTGCACGGCTGGCGGCACCAGCTTAAAAGAGCAAGCATGGCCACCATTGCCGTCCTCGGCACACTCGACACCAAGGGACCCGAACACGCCTGCGTGGCGGACCTGATTCGCGCACGCGGCCACCAAACGCTGCTCATCGACACCGGCACAGGAGCCCCGCCCACGGTGACTCCTGATCTGACCCGCGATCAGGTCGCCGCAGCCGCAGGTCTCGATCTTCCCGCCCTGATCGCCCGGCGCGACCGCGGCGAGGCCGTGGCGGCCATGTCCGGCGCCGCGGCGCAACTGCTCGCGCAACTCGCCGGGGAAGGCCGCATCCAAGGGGTCATCTCCCTTGGCGGCGGCGGCGGCACCGCCATCGGCACCGCGGCCATGCGCGCCCTGCCAATCGGCTTTCCCAAACTGATGGTGTCCACCCTCGCCGCCGGCAACACCGCCCCCTATGTCGGCACCAAGGACATCGTCATGATGCCGAGCATCGTCGACGTCAACGGCCTCAACCGCCTGTCGCGACTGCTGCTGGCGCGCGCCGCCGGCGCCATCTGTGGCATGGTCGAGGCCGAACCGCCCGCCGCCGCCGACAAACCGCTGATCTGCGCCTCGATGTTTGGCAACACAACCGAATGCGTCAACGCCGCCAAGAAAATCCTCGAGGAAGCCGGCTACGAGGTCCTCGTCTTCGCCGCCACCGGCACCGGCGGCCGCATCATGGAGAGCCTGATCGAAAGCGGCATGATCAGCGGCGTGCTCGACATCACCACCACCGAGTGGGCCGATGAACTTGTCGGCGGCGTGCTCAACGCCGGGCCGACCCGGCTCGAAGCCGCCGGCAAGGCGGGCGTGCCCGCCATCGTCACCCCGGGCTGCCTTGACATGGTCAACTTTGGCGAGCCCTCCAGCGTGCCGGAAAAGTTCAAGGGGCGCCGTTTCTATCCGCACAACCCGCAGGTCACCCTCATGCGCACCAACGCGGAGGAAGGCACCCGGCTGGGCCGCATCCTGGCCGACAAACTCAACGCCTACACCGCGCCGGTCACCGTCCTCATCCCGCGCCGCGCCATCAGCGTCATCAGCGCCCCCGGCCAACCCTTCCATGATCCGCAGGCCGATGAGGCACTGTTCTCCAGCCTCAAGGCCCACCTGCGCAGCGACATCCCGGTCATCGACATGGACTGCGAAATCAACGCCCCCGAATTCGCAGCCGCCTGCGCGCACACCCTGCTCACTCAGCTCGCCCGCTGAGGAATCTCAGATCTCAAATTTCAGATCTAAGATTCTCCCATCTCCCATCTCCTCCATGTCCCTCGGCCAACTTCTCCTCACCGGCGTGCCCGGGCCCGTGCTCGACGCCGAAACCGCCGCCCGCTTCAGGAAGCTGCAGCCCGGTGGCTTTATCCTCTTTGGCCGCAACATCCAGTCGCCCGAACAGCTGCGCAAGCTCATTGACGACCTCCGCGACCTCTCGGACATCGAGCCCTTCATCACCATTGACCAGGAGGGGGGGCGTGTCTCGCGGCTGCGCCTGATCGGCGAGGAGCCTCCGAATGCGCAGCAGCTGCGCGACAAGGACGATCCCGCCCTGATCAAGTGGCACGGCCGGCTCACCGGCGAGCTGCTGCGACTGTTCGGCTTCAATCTCGACCTCTGCCCGGTGCTGGACATCTCCTACGACGATGACGCCGACAACTCCCTCAAGGGCCGCTGCTGGGGCCGCGACCCGCAGCAGGTCATCAGCAACGCCGGTGTCTTCAACCGCGCCCTGCGCAAGGAGGGCATCCTGTCCTGCGCCAAGCACTTTCCCGGCTACGGTCCGGCCGAGTGCGACCCCCACGAGTTCCTGCCCGTCATCACCAAGAGCCGACGCGAGATGGAGCTGAGCGAACTGATGCCCTACTCCGCCCTGCTGCCCGAGCTCGACAGCGTGATGACCTGCCACAGCAACTACACCGCCTACGACCCTGACCGCGGCCGCTGGCCGGCCAGCCTCAGCCACAATGTCTGCACCAAGCTGCTCCGCGACCAACTCGGCTTCGAGGGCCTGGCGATGACCGACGACCTCGACATGGGGGCCATCCTGAACGAGGTCACCTTTGAACAGGCCATTCAGGAGGCGGTGCGCGCCGGCAACGACCTGGTCATGATCTGCCACCGCCTGGAAATGGTCGAACTCGCCCGCCAGCACCTCGAAGGCGTCGAACATCCGGTGCTGCACGACGCCCTGTTGCGCATCGAGAAGACCAAGAAGCGCCTGCGCGCGCCCGACGCCTTCAGCCTGGACCGCTTTGCCGCCATCAACCGCGAGATCTGGGACCTCCGGGTCGCCACGCTCGGCGAGGAGCGGGCGAAGATTCTCAGCGTCGAGAACGGCAAGCGCTCGCCGGTCGAGCTGTACTGAACGCGCCGAGGCCGGCCCGGATGTCCCGCTGTGCCAGGCTCGGCCCGGCGCAGCGCATCAGGGTGACTCCGCCTCCTGCTCGTCGGGCATGCGCTCGACGAAGCGCATGGCGTGGTCGATGAAGCGCAGCGGCACGTCATCGGTCGGACCGTTGCGGTTCTTGGCCAGAATCAGCACGGCCTGGCCCTTCTTGCGCGCCTCCTCCTCGTCGTCGCCGACATCCATCTTCGCGCCGGCATAGTCCTCGCGGGTGAGCAGGCCGACCATGTCGGCATCCTGCTCGATGGAGCCGGATTCGCGCAGGTCGGAGAGAACCGGACGCTGGCCCTTGCGCGACTCGACGGCGCGGTTGAGCTGGGCGAGAACGATGATGGGCACATTGAGCTCCTTGGCCAGGCCCTTCACGCCCGCGGAGATTTCGGCAATCTCGATCTGGCGGTTCTCCTTGCCGCGCTTGCTGCCCGAGGTCATGAGCTGGAGGTAGTCGATCATGATCATCTCGATGCCGTGCAGCTTCTTCAGGCGGCGCGCCTTGGCGCGCATCTCGAGCACATCGAGACCGGGTGTCTCGTCGATCAGAATGGAGGCCCGCTGCAGCTCGCGTGTCGCCTTGGCCAGCGCCTCCTGCTGGGCGCGCGAGAGCAGGCCGCGCGAGAGGTCCTGCATGGAAAGCTGGGCGCGCGAGACAAGCAGTCGTCGCACCAGCATCGTGGCGCTCATTTCCAGGCTGAACACCGCACAGGGTTTGTTGCAGTCCACAGCGATGTGCTCGACGATGTTCATGGCCAGCGAGGTCTTGCCCATCGACGGTCGGGCCGCGATGACGAACATTTCCCCGCCCTGCAGGCCGCTGCTCATGCTGTCGAGCTTGCTGTAGCCGGTGGAGAGGCCGCGCAGCTGCCCCGGGTGCTCAATCATGTACTGGATGCTGTCAATGGCATCGGCCACGTGGGCGCTCAGGCTCTTGATGCCATCCTCCTTGCCGGAGGATTCGCGCACGGCGAGGATGCGCTGCTCGGCATGGTCGACGAGGGTGCCGACGTCCTCGTCGATCTGTTCCTTGCCGTGTTCGTAGGCGTAATGGATGTTCAGCGAGCTGGCGTGGATGAGCTGGCGAAGGATGTGCTTGTCGAGCACGATCTTCTTGTAGTACGGGTAGTGCGCCGGCACCGGCACGTACGTGAAGAGTTCGCTGATCGCCGCCGGTCCGCCAACGCGATCGAGCAGTCCCTGGCCGCGCAGGGCGTTGGTGAGGGTGACCGGATCGATGGCGAGGTGCTTGTCATCGAACTCGAGCAGCATCTCGTAGACCGTGCGGTTGGCCTCGTGATAAAAGGCCGCCGCCGGCAGGGTGACACGGCTGTCGGCAAGCCGCTCGTTGGGATCCTGCAGCAGGCTGGAGATGACCCCCTTTTCCGCCTCGTCGCTGAACGGCAGGGCGCGGTTGATGTTGGCGAGCAGCTCCTCGGCGCTCGGGATCTCGTTGCGCTTGCGGCCAAAGGGATTGGCTTGCGGGACGGCGGCCGGCCGGCCGGGCAACTCACCGGGGGCGGCGGCAACCTGAACGAGATGGGAAGCGGATTCAGCCATGGGAGGAGCTTACCTGAGGCAGGAAAGCGGGGGCGTCAATCTGAGCAACTCTGTGAATAAGCCGCGCACGATGGGGATCTCCGATTTCAAACGCCGCGCGGCTGCCGAAGCCGGAGGCCGGCTGGATCACCGGACCACGGGCATTTCCACTTGTCGCGCTGCACCCTGTCGGCAAGGTGCCTCTCTCATGCTGCGCTTCCGCTTTCTCGGCTTTCCGGTCGCCGTCCACTGGTTCTTTTGGGTCAACATGGCCCTGCTCGGCGGCGCCATTGGCGCCAGCACGCCCGAGGCGATGCGTGCCCTGCTGATGTGGATGCTTGCCGGGTTCGTTTCCATCCTGATCCACGAACTCGGCCATGCGCTGGCCATGCGCCGCTACGGCGACCGCCATGTCGGCATTCTGCTCTATGCTTTCGGTGGTGTCGCCCAGGGAAGCCGCGGTCTGAACCGCCGCCAGGATTTCGTCGTCAGCGCCGCCGGCCCGCTGCTGCAGATCGCCGCCGGCGTTCTGCTACTGGCACTGCACGAGGTCTGGAAGCCGGCACCGCTGCTGTTGCGCACCTTCCTAGGTGCCTTCATCAACGTCAGCCTGTTCTGGGGCATTCTCAATCTTTTCCCCATCATCCCGCTCGACGGCGGTCACCTCGCCCGCGCCCTGCTCGGTCCGCGTCGCCTGCGCCTCGCCCTGACCCTCAGCCTGGTCTGCGCCATCGGCGGCGCCCTCTACTTCCTCCAGCACGGCGCCCTCTTCGCCACGGTCTTTTTCAGCATGTTCGCCTTCAACAACTGGAAGGAACTGCAGGGCCAGCCCCAGGTGCCCTGGATGATTGGCCGCGACTGAGACAAGCCCCCGCCACGTAACCCTTTGCCCCTGCCATGAGCGCCCTCGACGACCTCTTCACCTGCCTGCGCTTTCCCAGCGTGTCCACCGATCCCAAGCACCGCGGCGACGTGCGCGCCTGCGCCGACTGGCTGCTCACCAAACTGCGCTCGCTCGGCCTTGACGCCGCCCTGCACGAAACACCCGGCCACCCGGTGCTGGTGGCGAAGAATGCCCATCAGCCCGGCCGCCGCACGGTCCTGCTGTATGGCCACTACGATGTCCAGCCGCCGGAACCCTTCGGCGAGTGGCTGTCGCCACCCTTCGAACCCACCCTGCGCGAAGGCCGCATCTATGCGCGCGGCGCCACCGACAACAAGGGCCAACTCATGGCCCATGTCGCCGGCCTCGCGGAAACCCTCGCCAGCCACGGCGAACTGCCGGTGAACCTGACGATCCTCTTCGAGGGCGAGGAAGAGATCGGCAGCCCGAACCTGCGTCCCTTTCTGGAAGCCCACCGCGACGCCCTTGCCTGCGACGTCGTGGCCATCTCCGACACCGGCATGGTCGCGCCGGGTGTCGGCACCTTCACTTACGGCCTGCGCGGCATCGCCTGCCTGGAGGCGCGCGTGCATGGCCCCTCGATCGACCTGCATTCCGGGATCTTTGGTGGTGCCGTGGCCAATCCAGCCACCATTGCCGCCCGCCTGGCCGCCTCGCTGCACGACGCCGAGGGCCGTGTCGCCATCCCGGGCTTCTACGACGCGGTGCGTCCCCTGCAGGATTGGGAGCGCGCCGCGTGGGCGGAGTTGGGCGACGGCGAGGCTGAGACCTTGGCACTGACAGGGTCACCCGCCCTGTTCGGCGAACCGGGCTTCAGCGAACGCGAGCGCCGCTGGGCGCGGCCCACCGCCGAGGTCAACGGGATTGGCGGTGGCTGGCAGGGCGCCGGCTCCAAGACCGTCATTCCTCGCGAGGCCTTTGTGAAGGTCTCGTTCCGGCTGGTGCCCGACCAGGATCCCGAGACCGTGCTGCGTCTCGCCGAGCAGCACCTTTGCGCCCAGGCACCGGCCGGCGTGCGTCTGGAAATTGTGCGGGGTCACACTGGTCGGGCCTACCTGACCGATCCGCAGAGCCCGCTCGGTCAGGCGGCCTGCCGAGCTTTGGAGAAGACTTTTGGCGGCCGCGTGGCCCTGATCCGTGAAGGCGGCAGCATCCCGATCGTGCAGGCCTTCAAGGAGGTTTTAGGGGCTGACACCCTGCTGCTCGGCCTTGCCCTGCCCGACTGCCAAGCGCACGCGCCGAACGAGAATTTCCCAGTCGCCAACTTCGAGGCAGGCATCCGTCTCAATCAGGAACTGCTGTGCGCATTGGCGCGCTGAGTTTGACCGTCCCACGAAGGTGGGGCGTGTGGGGCATTCGGCCCGCGACCCTTGGGATAATCGCTTGTCCGGATCCTCCGCGGAGCCTTCAATGCGGCTTGGCAGCTTTGTCGCCATGACCTTCGGCCGACTTGCCGTGGGCGTCCTTGCCATGGTTGTCGCCATGAGCTTCGCCGTGGGCCTTGTGCATGCCTTCGTGCAGCACCTGGGTGCTGTCCCAGGAATGCTTGTCGCAGGAGACGGAGCAAAGCAGGAGGGAGAGGGCGGCGAAGGCGGGGGCTTTCATGGTCAAAGACGAGATGGATCGATAGGCGACATCGGGGCACCGTGCAACGCGGTTTTTGCCGGTGCACGGCGCCATTCGGCCGGCTGTCGCGCCCCAGGCCGCCCCAGGCCGCCCCAGGCCGCC
>JBIJBO010000055.1:0-21738 GCA_044345215.1 Prosthecobacter sp.
ACCCGGGCGCGGCTTCCTGCTGCACTCCTACGGCGGGCCGGTCGAGCTCGTGCCGGTGTTCGCCCGCCTCGGCGCTTATTTTTCGGTCTCGCCCTGGTTTGGCCACCCGGCCAAGGCCGACCGATTGGCGGTGTTTCGGCAGGTGCCCTTGGAGCGGCTGCTGATCGAGACCGATGCCCCCGACATGGCTCCGCCGATGGAGCTCGATGGCGAGCCGCTGCCAGGTGGCCTGAACCGGCCTGGCAACCTGCGCCTGAGTCTCGAACTGCTCGCGCGGGTGCGTCCCGAATCCGCGGACGTCCTCGAGGCGCAGCTTGCGGACAATCATCGGCGGTTCTTTGGCGGGTCGGGGGAGATGGCCTGACGACAGTAAGGATTGCCGTTCCTTAATAACGCAAAAAACTTGCATTTAAATGGATTCGGTGGATCGGTGCCGCTCCATGACACCCCTGCCTGTCACCGTTCTCTCCGGTTTTCTTGGAGCCGGCAAAACCACCCTGCTCAACCATGTGCTGCGCAACCGCGAGGGCCGGCGTGTGGCGGTCATCGTCAACGACATGAGCGAGGTCAACATCGACGCCCGCCTGGTCGCGCACGGTGGTGCCGAGCTGTCGCGGACTGAGGAAAAAATGATCGAGATGAGCAACGGCTGCATCTGTTGCACGCTGCGCGAGGACCTGCTGCGCGAGGTGGCCCGGCTTGCCCGGGAGGGACGCTTCGATGCCCTGCTCATTGAGTCAACGGGCGTCTCTGAGCCGATGCCGGTGGCCGAGACCTTCACCTTCACCGATGAATCGGGCCACTGTCTCAACGACCTGGCCCGGCTCGACACCCTGGTCACGGTCGTGGATGCGCGCAACTTCCTGGAGGATTACCACAGCACCGAGGATCTGCAGGATCGCGGGCTGGGTGTGGGGGCGGACGACGGCCGCACGCTGGCTCACCTGTTGACCGACCAGATCGAGTTTGCCAACGTCATCCTGATCAACAAAACCGATGCCGTCAGCGCGGATGAACTGGAGGAGGTGCAGGGCATCATCCGGGCCTTGAATCCCAAGGCACGGGTGCATCGGACCTGTCAGAGCAAGGTGCCGATCGAGGCCGTTCTGGGCACGGGGCTCTTTGCCTTGAGTGAGGCCGAGCAGAGCGAAGGCTGGCTGGACTCGCTGCATGGCCACACGCCGGAAACCGAGGAATATGGCATCGGCAGTTTTGTGTTTCGGGCGCGCCGGCCGTTTCATCCGCAGCGTTTCCAGGATCTGCTGCGCGCGTCATGGCCGGGGGTCATTCGCGCCAAGGGCCTGTTCTGGCTGGCGACGCGCATGGAGCTGGCCGGCTTTGTTTCGCAGGCCGGTGTGCTGCGCGACACCCGCGCCTTTGGATTCTTCTGGAGCGCGGTCGACGAGGCGGAGTGGCCTGACGACGAGACCGCGCGGGCGGAAATTCGCGCGCAGCAGCACGGGCCGTATGGGGATCGCCGGACCGAGCTCGTGCTCATTGGTCGTGGCCTCGACAAGCCGGCGCTGAGTGCGTTGTTTGAGGCGGCCCTGCTGACGGAAGCCGAGTTCGGGGCCGGCCCGGAAGCTTGGGCGCGGCTGGACGATCCGTTCCCCGGCTGGCTGCCGACCGACTCCGAGTCGGCAGCGGCGGCGTAAGCCCTGCATGCTTGCGCACTTCGCCGTCACCTGTGCTCTCACCGGTCTCATCTGGACGATACAAATCGTCCAGTATCCGCTGTTCGACCGCGTGGGCCGCGACGCCTTCCCGCTTTGGCATGCCGCCTACACCGCGGCCATCACCCGGGTGGTGGCGCCGCTGATGCTCGTTGAATTGTGCGGCGCCCTCTGGCTGGTGGGCTGGGCAGGTCATCGCGAGCCGGCGTTTTTGACCAGCCTGGCCCCTCTTGCCACCGTCTGGATCGCCACGGCAATCGTTCAAGTTCCGTTGCAGAACCGGCTGGCACGCGGGTTTGATCCTGCGAGCCATCTCCGGCTCGTGCGCTCCAACTGGCTGCGCACCCTTGCCTGGACGCTGCGCACCGGCCTGCTTTACACCCTGCTCGCATGAAGGATCTCCACCATCTCTCCCTCGCCGTGATCGGCGCCGGCCTCGCCGGAGTCGCCGCCGCGCGTGGACTGTCGCGCCGCGGCGCGCGTGTCACGATCCTGGAAAAATCGCGCGGCTGCGGCGGTCGCTGCGCCACCAAGCGCTGGCAAGGTCAGGTGGTGGATTCCGGAGCCCAGTTTTTCACCCTGCGCGATCCGCGGTTTGCGGACGCCGCGCGCGCCGCCTGCGGCGAGGCTCTGCAGCGTCTGCAAGCGCCGGTTCTCGACGGCAAGGGCCAGGTTCTGCCTGACGATGGCCGCTGGTTTCACCGCGAGGGCAACAGCCGGCTCGTGCGCGGCCTCGCCGAGGGGCTGGACATCCGCACCGAAACGACGGTGGCCGACGCCCGCGCCCTGCTGCGGGCCGGGGGAGGCGACTTCGATGCCGTCATCAGCACTGCACCCTGGCCGCAGACGGCCAAGCTTTTTGGCCTGGAAACCTCGACCGACGACATTCCCTGCCTGGCCGCCGTGCTGGTCTATCGTGGCGACGGCTTGGGCCGCACGCGCGACGCCTACGCGGTGCGCGACCCTGTCGCCGACCTCGCCTGGAGTGCCTGCGAAAACCACAAGCCCGGTCGCATCGCCCCGGGTTGCACGGTCTTTGTCGCCCATGCCGGCGAGGCCTTCAGTCGCGCCCATCTCGAACGCCCTGCCGCCGAGATCCCCGGCCTGCTGCGGGGTGCGGTCGAGGCGGTTTGGCAGGTGCCCGCCGAGGCCTTTGTCGAAGGGCTCGGCCACCGCTGGCGCTATGCCCGCAGTCAGGGAGGGCTGCAACCGCCGCCGCTGCCGCCCGGCCTGCACTACGTTGGCGACGGCCTGCGGCGTTCGCGGGTCGAGGATGCCTGGCTGTCCGGCCAAGAGTTTGGCGAAACCTGGCAGCCGGTCTGAACCATGCCCCGCTTCGTTCGCCACTTCGGCATCGATTACTCGGGTGCCGCCACGCCCGAGGCGCCACTAGCCGGACTCCGGGTGTATGAGGCGGTGAGCGGAAGCCCTGCCATCGAGAAACGACCCGCGGACGGGCGCCACTGGAGCCGGCGCGGATTGGCGGAGTGGCTGGAAGCGGAACTGCGCAACGGACCACCGACCTTGGTCGCCATCGACCACGCCTTTTCCCTGCCGCTGGCCTACCTTGACGCACATCGCCTGCTGCCCAGCTGGCGGGCGCTGCTCGACGACTTCGCCCGGCACTGGCCGACCCATGAACGGGGCGCGCGGGTCGCTGATCTGCGATGCGCTGAAGGCGGTCGCCGCCGTGGCGGCGAGGCGCGCTGGCGGCGGCTTTGCGACCGCCAGGCGCGGGCGAAGTCGCCCTTTCATTTTGGAGTGCCGGGCAGCGTCGCCAGCTCGACCCATGCCGGCCTGCCCTGGCTGCGGCATCTGGTGACCACGGTGCCGCGCCTGCAGGGGTGGCCATTCGACGGCTGGCAACCTCCCGAAGGTGTCAGCGTGCTGGCGGAGGGCTATCCCTCGCTGTGGAACCGGGCTTGGCCGCGCAACGGCCGAACCCCTGACCAGCACGATGCCTGGACCCTGGCGCAGGTTTTGGCGCAAGCCGATGCGGAGGGGCGGCTCGACACCTGGTTTGAGCCAGAGTTGCTGCCTGAACAACGCGTCCAGGCCCAGGTGGAAGGCTGGATTCTGGGCTTGGTTTGAACCCGCTTGGGCCTGCCCGTTGGCGGTGTCAGGGGGTCGCGATTCAGACCGCCGCGTGGGCGCGCAGGTCCTCGAGCGAGACAAATTCCAGCGCGTGCACATGGGTGGCTTCGAGCACCACAGGCGGGGCGCAACCGGCTTCCAGCGCCTCGGCCCAGCGGGCGACGCAGAGGCACCAGCGGTCGCCGGGTTGCAGACCGGGGAAAGCGTATTCCGGCGCCGGCGTGCTGAGGTCGTTGCCCCGGGCACGGCTGAAGGTCAGGAAGTCGGCGGTCATCACCGCACAGACCGTGTGCAGGCCACGGTCCTCCGGCCCCGTGCGGCAGTAGCCGTCGCGGTAAAAGCCGGTGAGGGGATTTTGGCAGCAGCCCTGCAGGGGGGTGCCGAGAACGTTGGAGGGCATGCTGGGGAAACGTGGCGCGGCTCGCGTGGGTTGGCACAAAAAACCCGTGCCGCAGCAGGGTGCGGCACGGGCTCGGGTTGAAGGGACTCAGATCAGGCCGAGTTCCTGGACGGCGGCGCGCTCCTCCTTGAGCTCGGTTTCGGTCGCCTCGATCTTGGCGCGGCTGAAGTCGTTGACCGGCACGTCCTGGACAATTTCCCACTTGGCGCCGTCGGTGCGGATCGGGAAGGAAAACATCAGGCCCTTGGCGATGCCGTAGCTGCCGTCGCTGCAGACGGCGACGCTGGTCCAGTCGCCGGCTGGAGTCGGGCGAGTCAGGCTGTAGACCGTGTCGCAGGCGGCATTGGCGGCCGAGGCGGCCGAGGAGAGGCCGCGCGCCTTGATGATGGCGGCCCCGCGTTGCTGGACCGTGCTGATGAACTCGCCCTTGAGCCAGTCGTGGTCGGCGATGACCTCGGTGGCCGGCTTGCCGCCGATCTGGGCATTGAAGAAGTCGGGATACTGGGTCGCGCTGTGGTTGCCCCAGATCGTCATGTTCGTCACCGTGCTGTGATGGGCGCCGGACTTGGCGGCCAGCTGGCTCTTGGCGCGGTTCTCGTCGAGGCGGGTCATCGCGAACCAGCGGTCGGAGGGCACGCCCTTGGCGTTGTTCATGGCGATCAGGCAGTTCGTGTTGCAGGGGTTGCCCACGACCAGCACGCGCACGTCGCCGGCGGCGTTTTTCTCGATCGCCTTGCCCTGGCCGGTGAAGATGCCGCCGTTGATCTTCAGCAGGTCCTTGCGCTCCATGCCGGGGCCGCGCGGCACCGAGCCGACCAGGATGGCCCAGTTGACGCCCTTGAAGCCCTCGTCGAGGTCGGCGGTCGGGGTGACGCCGTGGAGCAGCGGGAAGGCGCAGTCGTCGAGTTCCATGCAGACGCCGTTGAGCGCGCTCAAGGCCTTCTCGTCGTTGCGCTCGATGAGGCGCAGGTTGACCGGCTGGTCCGGGCCAAAGAGGGCGCCGGAGGCGATGCGGAAGAGGAGGGAATAACCAATCTGGCCGGCGGCGCCGGTGACTGCAACGGTGAGGGGGGCTTTGCTCATGGCGGGGCACCTACCATGGAGAAGCTGCCCCGCCGGGCAAGAAAAATGGCGTGTTGCAAAAAAACTGTCCACGACACAGCGGACAGGCTAAACTGAAGCAATGGCCAGGCTTCCACAAGCCTCTGCCAGTCCTGCCACTGCCATGAAAACATCCCTGCTTCTCGCTGGCCTTCTCTTCAGCGCTTCCGCCACCCTGGCCCAGGTTCCCGGCTCGGTTTCCGGCCTGACGTTCAATCTGACACTGACGCGGACCGTGGAAGGAACCGTGCAAAAAGATCCCCTGACCGGCAAGCCCATCACCGGCAAGGATCCACAAGGGAACCCGCTGGGTGGTCCGGCATTTGGCAATCAGTGGACGATCACCAAAAACGGCAGGGATGGCGTGCCTGTCTCCGCCTTGTTCCGTCAGGAATACGTCTCCAAAATGCTCACTGAGAAGTATGGCAACAAAGAGTTGCTGATCGATCTCCTTGATGCCGGATTGCTTCCAGGCATCGCTGATGCGGACCCGGAAATCAAAGGCTGGACGATTGTCGAAGTCACCGGCACGGTTGGGGGGCAGGAAAACGAACCCAGAATTGCGAACCTGCCGACCTTTTACGCTTACCATGCGGCGTCCAACACGGCCGTGTTGCTCAGCGGTGAGGTGATTGCCATCGATTTGCTGGTTCGCGGATCGCAGGCTGAAAGCTGGACGGAGCAATACACCGCCAAGCGTGATTTGGTGCAAGAGACGGAAGACGTCACGTTCACGAGTGCGGGTTCCTCGATCAATCTCGTGCGTCTCAGCATGGATTTCACCGGTGTTCTCGAGGAGGGCGATGGCTCCAGCAGTCTGGCACAATTCCAGGGACAGTATTCGCGGCAGGAGAAGTTGACCACGGTGACAGCTGCTGACAAAACCAAGCTCGACGTGTTCCAGTGTGGGCCTGGCAAGCTGGAATCCATCACGGGTTCAGGACCGCTGTATGGCGAGGACCCCGAGGAACAACGCGCTGTCATCGGCGGTCAGTGGATCGCCGTGGCCGGCAAGCTCTGGAGCGACATCTCGGTGGTCTTCCCTGAAGCGGCTGTCGAGCCTCCGCTTTGAGGCCTTGCTGACGCTCCTGGAGTTGGCCCGTTTCGGGATCTTCGCCGGTGGACATGACGAACTCGCGCTTGTTTCTCATCACCCTTACTGCAGGGGGATTGGTTCTCGCCATCTACGCCTTTCTGGCGGGAGGTCCAGAGCGTGTCATGCGTGAACCGCAGGGTGGCACAGAAGGTCGGAAGCCCCAGGATGTGGGGCGTTTGGCAAGTCCGAAGGATCTTCCGCGCAGTCAGGTTGCCATGGCGACTCCAACCACACCGGGCAGTGGGGCGATGGATCGCGCGGTTCCACAGATCCTCGAAGCCATCCAGGAGGCGTCGATTTCCTATGAAGCCAGGGAACTGCCCAAGATCCAGCCCTACCTCATCCATCCCGAGGCCGAGGTGCGTGCGGCCGCCCTCAACGGGGTTCTGGTTCTGGGCGACGCTGCCGGTGCACCGCTGCTGAGGCAGGCTGCGAGCACCCTCAAGGATCCCCGAGAGGCGGTGAAATACCTGGAAGCCGCCGATTACCTCGAGTTGCCCAGCGGTTCCCTGCTCGCCGGCAAGAAGAAGGCCGGCAGCCCGCCGACCGAGGATGTCAAATCCGGCGACAACGCGCCGGCCCGGATCCCCCTGCGGCGCAATCGAGACTGAGGTTTTTGCTGGCGCAGACCGGGCGCGCCGCCAAGGTGCTCGGCCCATGCCAGACGCCCCCCAGTTGCCAGAGGATCATCCTGCCCGTCGCGATCTCGCCTCGCTCGGCTACGAGGCGAGCAGGTGGCTCGATGCCATGACGCTGCTGCAGACACGGTGGCGCAAGCAGGCCTGGGCCGCGCCTTTGCAGGCGTTTTTGGACCGCTGGCTGCCGCGTGATCCCGCGGGTTCCCTGCCGGAGGTCTTCGAGCTTGCCCTGAAGGGCGACTGGATCGCCGCCGCGCCTCTGCCCGCCCTCGGCGACCCGCGCTGGCAGGCTCTGCTGCATTTGCCGGCCCTGCGCACTTTCTGGATCGCCAGTCTGCGTGCCGGTCACGCGCAACACCTTCAGCAGTGCGTGGCCCCCGCCTGGTGCCTGGATCCCGCCCCGCTGCCACCCGGCAGTGTCATCGCCGGCCTCGGCATCGGCTCCTGGGACGAACTGCCGGCGCTGCGCGCCCGCGGGGAAGGCCTGACGGAGGTGTTGGTCGGCGGCAATCGACTCCTGCGCCGTGAACCTTCGTCCGGTGCAGAATGCCTCAGCGCCCGCTATCGGCGGCGCGGGGACGGCAAAATCGTCCTGGAGCAGGCTTGGCGGAACGATTGAGCTGGCGGCACTTTACATTCGCGTCTCTCGGCCTCTCTGGCGTGCCTCAAGGATTGCCACTGCGCCCAGCGTCAGCAGCGCGCCGAACGCGGCGAGCGCGACGTCCTTCTGGGCATCCCAGATGTCGCCCTGGGTGCCCAGATAGGTCATGCCGGCGTCACCGCCAAGAACAGTGGCCGCCAGCCACTCGACCAGTTCATAGAAGACCGAGGTCGACAGGACAAAGTCGAGCGGCAGCAGGTAGCTCCAGAAGCCGCGCACACCAAACAGGCCCTGCACGGTTTCGCGGAAGGGCAGGGCGAGCAGAACGCCGTAGAGGCAATGGGCGAGGCGGTCGAAGTGGTTGCGCTGCCAGCCGAAGATCGTGTTGAAGGAATCGCCGGTGAGCCACCGCCACCAGGTGTCGTAGGGCACCTCCGAGTAGGTGTAGTGGGCACCGATCTGGTGCAGGACCATGAACAGGAAGAGGAGGGTCCAGCCCGTGGAGGAAAAGAGGTGCCGTCGCCAGGCGGCGCGCGCCACCGGCACGGCGGCGAGCACGAGCAGGTTTTCCAGAACCCAGTCCTGGCGGTGCAGAGGCGCCACCGCCAAGGCACCCCAGATCAGGAGGAAGGCGATGCCGAGCGACTTGCCCCAGGTTTCCCGTGTCATGTACCCTTCAACGCCAGCCGTGGCGTCGTTCCTTCGGCCGGCCTCTGCTCACTCGCAGCCGCCCGAACAGGTGATGGGCTGCAGGGTCTCTGGCTGGCGTTCGCCCAAGGTTTCGCCGTCCAGGCCAAGGTCATCTTCCATGGGGGGCGGGCTGACCGTCGCGGCAGGCAGGTTGGCGGCAAGGGGTGCGGATTCGGCGTGGGAGGAGGCGGGTGTTTCCGGGTTCATGACAGGTGTGGCTTGGGGTGAAGGTTCACAGGTCGTCGTCCTTGCAGAGGGTCAGGAGGGTGCGCTCGGCGAGGAGCCGGTTCACGGTCTCGGCTGTGTCAATCGAGTCTACAAAAACTCCAACGTTTGCCATGGCCTTTCAGCGGCCCAGTCCTGCGGCGATTCACCTTCGACCCAGCGCGCACTCCAGCCATGTCAAGGCTGCGGCTTCCTGCGGTGGGTTGCCCAAAGCGTATGCCCGAACAAGAAAACCGCTTGTCGCTGCCGCAACTGCAGGAAACATGCACCATGAACTGCCCCGCCTGTGACCACGTGCTCTCCAGTCGCCGCCTCGCCGGCATCCCGGTCGACATCTGTCACGGCGGCTGTGGCGGGCTGTGGTTTGACGCCTTTGAGCTTGCCAAGGTCGATGAGTCTCATGAGCTGACCGACGAGGAACTGCTGCGCCCGAAGCTCAATCTGGCGGCCCAGGTTGGGGATGCCCCCAAGCGGCCTTGTCCCCGCTGTGCCGGCGTGCGCCTGCGCCGGCACTTTTTCAGCCCGCAGCGCCAGGTGGAAATCGACACCTGCCCGCAATGCGGGGGCGTCTGGCTGGATGCCGGCGAACTGCAGCGGATCCGGGCCGAAAAAGAAAGCCTCAATGCCACTGAAGAACGGGCCCAAGTGCAGTGCTTTGTCGAACTCGTTCGCCAACGGCAAGCCGAGAGAGTGCGTTGAAGCCACGGCGCGGTTCGCTGGATGCCAGATGCACCGTTTTTCTGACCTTGTGCAAGGCTGCGTTCAAGACAGGGCGATTTCCAGCCCATGTGGAAGGTTGGCAGAGGCTGGCGCGGATAACCGCCTGGGCAATCTGGCAGCAGGCAGGGTCGTCGCCCGACGATTTGTTGAGCCCGTGTTGTGACGCCGGTGGAGTCTTTGGGTCCGGCTTTGGGTTTCAGACTGATCCTCAATGTGGAGCGGGTGATGGGAATCGAACCCACGTATCAAGCTTGGGAAGCTCGTGTTCTACCATTGAACTACACCCGCGTGGAGGTGGGGTATGATCGCTGGGGCGGGCGGATTGTCAAGGTGGGGCGATCTGTAGCGCGGGGCATTGCCCCGTGGGATCCACGCGGTCACTGCCCGCGCCTACAGAAGGGGCATTGCCCCGTGGGATCCACGCGGTCACTGCCTGCGCCTACAGAAGGTGCATTGCCCCGTGGGATCCACGCGTTCACTGCCCGCGCCTACAGAACGGGCATTGGCCTGCGGGAATGGCGGGATGGCTTGTATTTTGGCAGGGGAGAGACGGCAGATGGCGGGCTCGCCGCGGTTGGAAACCAGCTGCCACGGCGCAAAAAACGCCGCCTGTTTCCAGGCGGCGTTCGTGGGAGTCAGAGGTCTGACGACAGGCTTCAGGCGGTCGGCACTTCCGCGATGGTGCGGAGGATGCGCGAGGCGATGGCGTAGGGGTCGCCCTGCGAGTTCGGACGGCGGTCTTCAAGGTAGCCCTTGTAGCCGTTGTTGACGAAGCTGTGCGGGACGCGCACCGAGGAACCGCGGTCGGCGATGCCGTAGGTGAACTTGTCGATCGACTGGGTCTCGTGCAGGCCGGTGAGGCGCAGGTGGTTGTCGGGACCGTAGACGGCGATGTGCTCGTTGAGGTTCTTGGCGAAGGCCGCCATGAGCTTCTCGAAGTATTCCTTGCCGCCGACTTCGCGAAGATGCTTCGTCGAGAAGTTGGCGTGCATGCCGGAGCCGTTCCAGTCGAGGTCCTTGCCGAGCGGCTTGCAGTGGAATTCGACGTCCACGGCATACTTCTCGCAAAGACGGAGCAGCAGGTAACGGGCGACCCAGACCTGGTCGGCGCAATTCTTGGAACCCTTGCCGAAGATCTGGAATTCCCACTGGCCCTTGGCCACTTCGGCGTTGATGCCCTCGTGGTTGATGCCGGCGTCCAGGCAGAGGTCAAGGTGCTCCTCGACGATCTGTCGCGCGACGTCACCGACGTTCTTGTAGCCGACACCGGTGTAGTAGGGGCCCTGGGGAGCAGGATAACCGCCTTCCGGGAAACCGAGGGGACGGCCATCCTGGTAAAGGAAGTATTCCTGCTCGAAACCAAACCAGGCGTCCGGGTCGTCGAGAATGGTGGCGCGGCTGTTCGACGGATGCGGGGTGACACCATCCGGCATCATGACTTCGCACATGACCAAGACGCCGTTCTTGCGGGTGCTGTCCGGATACACGGCGACCGGCTTGAGCACGCAATCGGAGCTGCGACCTTCGGCCTGCTGGGTGGAGCTGCCGTCAAAGCCCCAGTTCGGGAGCTGCTCAAGGGTCGGGAAGCTGGCGAATTCCTTGATCTGCGTCTTGCTGCGCAGGTTCGGCACCGGCGTGTAGCCGTCGAGCCAGATGTATTCGAGTTTGTATTTGGCCATGGTTGTTGAGTTCGGGGTTCGGTTGGGCCGGAACGGAAGTCCGGACGCGCGCTAGAAGGAAAAAGCACGTGTTGTGCCAAAAGCGAAAGGTTTTTGGGAAGTTTTTTCCAGTCCCGGGCGCTTGCCGCGATGCCTGGCCGCCGCCTTAGTGAGCTTTCCATGCAGGAAGCCAAGAACACCGCCCGCGCTTCGGTCCGCCTGGGCTACGACGGCCGGGTCCACAAGACGTTCAAGGGGCATCAGGCGCGCGAGCGCTTCGAACACGAACTGCGGGTCCTGAAGTATCTCGAGAAGATGGGTTGCCCGTTTGTGCCACGGGTGCTTGAGGCAGACCCGGAGCGCTTGTACCTGGTGACGTCCAACTGCGGACAGCGTGTGGATCACATGACCGAGGACAAGCTGCGCCAGCTTTACGCCGAACTCGAGCAGTATGGCGTGCGCCACGAGGATCCCTACCTGCGCAACGTCACCTACCGGGCGTCGGATGGCCGCTTCTGCCTGATCGACTTTGAATTTGCCACCATCCTGGCACAGCCCGAACTGGGGCCGCCGCCGCCGCCGCCGGACCCGTTTGAGCAGGGGCCGCGCGGCTGGTGACAAGCCCTGGCAAGCTCAGGGGCACGGCGGCTCCCGTGTGCCGTGGAGGGCGATCTGCCGCCCGCATGCGGGCGTGCCACGGCGCTCTCGCTGGACACGGATTTCAGCCGTGCCTGCGGTCGCGCCGCGGGAAGATGAGGCTCCCGAGGCAGCCGCCGGTCATCGTCGCGAGGAAGGCGGCGAGCTGCATCCACTGAAAGCTGACCGGGTCGTTCATGGTCTTTGGATCAAAGCCGGGCACGAAGAGCGGTCCGGAGAAGGCGATCAGGCCGGCGGCGGTGACCCCGCAGGCGGTGCCGATCCAGACGCCGATGGGGGAGGCAAAGCGGACCACCAGAGCAAAGACGAAGAGGCAGAAGATCGGCACGGTGAAGAAGTTCACGGTTTTGCCTGTGACGGCGGTGAAGTTGCCGGGCACGCGATCCATCACCGTGCTGCCGGCCACCACCACGGCGCCGATGCCGAAGGCCATCCAACGGGCGAGGCGGAAGTGCTCGGCGTCGCTCTTCGCACCGCAGCCGAAGCGGTCGAGAAAGTCGCGCATGACGACGGCGGTGATCGAGTTGACGCCGGAGTCGAGGCTCGACATGGCGGCGGCAAACAGGCCGGCAACGACGAGGCCGGAGATCACCGGCGGCAGGTGGAAGGCGATGTAGTGCGGGAAGACCTTGTCGGCGTTCTGCTTGAGGTCGAGTCCCTCGCCGAGGCGTTCGGGAAAGGTCTCGAAGTAGCCGAGCAGGGCGAAGCCGACGCAGGCGAGGGTGAGACCAACGATCACGCTGAGGCCGAGTTGCACGGCGAGCGCGCGGCGTGCGGCGCGGAGGTCTTCCGTGGCCATGAAGCGCTGCACCGAGACCTGGTCGCCGCCCATGGTGGCGACGACCCAGAAGAACACGGACAGAATGGAGCCGACGACGGTCACGCGTTCGGACCAGTCCCAGGAAAAGATGACCTGGCGATCCCAGTTGCCCCGCCATTCGGTCGGGAACCAGGAGAAGCCGCCCATCTTGTAGGTGACCGTGCCGATGACGAGCAGGGCGCCGCCGTAGAGCAGGACGGTCTGCATGAGGTCGGTGATGACCACGGCGCGCAGGCCGCCCATGGAAGTGTAGATGATGGTCACCAGACCGCTGACCAGGGAGATGAGCGGCACCCATTCCTCGCCGACGCCGGCCATGATGGCGATGGCACTCGAGGTGAGATGGATCATCAGGGACATCCAGACGAGGCGCAGCAGCAGAAAGAGGCTGGCACCGAGCAGGCGGACGCTGAGGCCGAGGCGCTCTTCGAGCAGTTCGTAGGCGCTCTGCACGCGGTGGCGCATGTACAACGGCAGCAGGCCGAAGGCGACGACGGCAAAGACGAAGGGGTAGGAGAGGTAGTTGGTGATGAAGGCGGGCCCCTTGCCGAGGGTTTCACCGGGCAGGGACATGTAGGTGATGGTGCTGAGCAGGGTGGCGAACAGCGAGACGCCGATGAGGACGGGATTCATCCGGCCCGAGCCGATGAAGTAGGAGCTCGTCGTGCGGTCGCCCTGCGAGCAGCGCCAGCCGATCCATAGCGTGGTGGCCATGTACAAGGCCACCACCACCCAGTCGATCCAGATGAGGCCGTGGCGCGGTGCTGCCGGTGCGGTTTCCGCTGCCTGCAGCAAGGTTGGACAGGACAGCAGGGCGAGCAGTACGGGCGGCAGCGTGCGGTGGGACATGGTCGGGAGAGACAACAGTGCGGCGTGCGATGCCGGCAGAGGTCATCGATGTCGGTGCGGCCGTTCTTTCGGTCGGCGTGCGGGTCCGTGCCTGGCGTGCTGTGCAGGCCTTGCCGTGGAGCGCGGATCAGAGGCTGCCGGCAATGGCGCGCGCAAGGCGGGCCAGGGCCTCATTGGTGGCGGCCACCTGCCCGGCGGCCGTGTCGGCAGAGGGGACAAGGGTGCGGAAGCTGCGGAAGGCGGTGTCGGGCCCGGTCACCGGCTGCAGTTTCCAAGTGACTTCCAGTATCAGGCTGCCGTCGGGGGCGGGTTCGCAGCGGTCGATGCGCAGTTCCAGCAGGCGGTCATACTCGAGGGCGACAAAGCCGCTGGCGGGCAGGATGGAGCCCGAGCCGGTCAGGCGCGCGAGGTTGGCGGCCAGCACGCGGGCGATGCCGGCATCGAGCGGCTCGGACCAGAGCTGATCTTCGAGCACACGCATCTCGCCGTTGGTTCCGCGCTGGACGAGTTGCGGGCGGTCCAGGTAGGCGGGCAGGGCGGGTTTGGCCACGGCCACGGCCGGTTGGACGGCGGTCGCCGCACGGGCCGGCACAGCGGTGTCGAGGAGATGCCGGGCCGCCGTGTCGCGCACCGGTCGGGTCAGGGCGCAGGCGGTCACCAGCAGGGGGAGCAGGCTGATGGCCGCGCATGTCCACGGTTGGCGGCGCCGGTTCATCGTGTCTCCCCCCTGGGTTCCTTGCCGACCAGAATCGAGTTCGGGTGGCGTTTGAGGTCCTCGGCCAGTTCCTTGATCGCGCGCGCCGCTCGTTCGGTCTCGTCGAGCACCGCCTGCAGGCGCAGCAGTACCGGGCCGCGCGGGTTGCTCGTTTTGGCCAACTCCGCGGCGGCGCGACCGAGTTCGGCGATGCCGGCCTCGGCCTGGGCGAGCACCTTTTTGACGTCCACCAGCACCGGATCGACGCCCTGGTTGAGTTTGGCGGCGAGGGCGCGCAGTTCGACCAGGGCCTTCTCGAAGGCGTCCAGTCCGGTGCGCACCTTGTCGTTGCCGGTGATGCCGCGCACATCGGCGGTCACCTGCACGAGGTTGTCGCTGATCGTTTTCATGTCGAGCGCGGCGAGTTGGCGGTCGGCGTTGTTGAGCAGCTTGCGCACATCGCCGAGCATGCCGTCGAGGTCGAGCGAGTTGATCTTTTTGAGGCCGTCGGCGACGTCGGAGATGAGCTTGTCGAACTCCGCAGGAATGGTGGGCACGGCCGGCAGGCCGCCGGGGCTGGCGCCCTCGTAGATGAAGCCGGGCTGGTCGGGCACGATGTCGAACTCGATGTACAGCATGCCGGTGAGCAGGCTCTGCTGGACCATGCCGGCGCGCAGGCCCTGGTTGACGGCCGCCTTCACGCCGGCGGCGGTGGTGAAGTCGAGGCCGTCGCCGTGGGTGGTGCGCACCGAGCGCAGGTCCTTTTCCTCGAGCTCGACGATCACCGGAATGATCTTGCGGTTGTTGCGGTGGTCGACGAGCACGCTGATCTCGGCGACCCGGCCGATGCGCACGCCACCGAAGCGCACGTCGGAGCCGACGAGCAGGCCCATGGCGCTCTTGTCAAAGTGCAGCAGGATGCGGTGGGTGCGCTGGAAGTACTGGCCGGCGCCCAGCAGCACGACCGAGACGCCGGCGGCGATGAGGGCGATCAGCGTGAAGACGCCGATCAGGATGGGGCTGGCTTTGCGGCTCATGGGCGGGTCTCCGGTGCGGGCTCGGTACCGCGGTTGAGGAAGCTTCTCACAGTGGCACTTTCGGAGTGGTCCCTCAAGTGGCAAGGCGGGCCGATGGCGCCCTGGGTGCGCGTCACGGTGTCGAGGAAGACAGCGTTGCTGCCGATGGCAAAGATGCTGGCCAGCTCATGGGTGACGATGACGAAGGTTGAGCCAAGGCTGTCGCGCAGGCGCAGGATCAGATCGTCCAGGCGGCGTGCGCTCAGGGGGTCGAGACCGGCGCTGGGTTCATCGAGAAACAGGATGTCGGGATCGAGCGCCATGGCGCGTGCGATGCCGGCGCGCTTGTTCATGCCGCCGCTGACCTGGCTCGGGTAAAAGTCCTCGAAGCCGGCCAGGCCGACCAGCGACAGCTTGTAAGAGACGATGTCGCGGATGGTGCGGGCGGGCAGGGAGGTGAATTCCTCCAGCGGCAGGGCGATGTTTTCCGCCAGGGTGAGCGAGGACCAGAGCGCGCCGGACTGGTACATGACGCCGAAGCGGCGGATGAAGCGCTCGCGCTCGGCGGGGCCGGCCCCGGTGAAGCTTTCGCCGTTGTACAAGACCTCGCCGCGCGCCGGCTCGCGCAGGCCGATGAGGTGGCGCAGCAGCGTGCTCTTGCCGCAGCCGCTGCCGCCCATGATGATGAAGATGTCCCTGTCGTGGATGTCGAACTCAAGGTCCTTCATCACCACGTAGGAGCCGTAGGCCAGAGTCAGGTCGCGCACGGAGATCTTGGCGGCGGGCGGAGCGCTCATGGCTTCAGATGTCGAGCAGGGTGAAGATGGCGGCGAAGGCCGAGTCGAGCACGATGACGGTGGTGATCGAGGCCACCACGGCGCGGGTCGTCGCCTCGCCGACCGCGGCCGAGGAGCGGCCGGCGTTCATGCCGGTCATGCAGCCGGCGACGGCGATGGCGGCGCCGAAGAAAAAGCTTTTGAGAACGCCGAGGCTGGCGGTGGTCAGGGTGATCGACTCGACGGTTTCATTCCAGTAGAGCACGGGCGGGATCCCGACGCTGATGCCGACGAGCATGCCGCCGAGGATGCCGATGAGGTTCGAGTAGATCGTCAGCAGCGGCATCATCAGCACCAGGGCAAGCAGGCGCGGGAGGACGAGGAAGTCGAAGGGTTGCAGGCCGAAGGTGCGCAGGGCGTCGATCTCCTCGTTCGCCTTCATGCTGCCGAGGTGGGCGGCAAAGGCGGCGCCAGTGCGGCCGCTCATGATGATGGCAGTCATCATCACGCCCATCTCGCGCACCATGGCGATGGCGACGAGATCGGCGACGAAGAGGTTGGCGCCAAAGTTGGCGAGCTGGACGTTGCCGACAAAGGCGAGGATGAGGCCGACGAGGAAACTGATGAGGGCAACGATGGGCAGGGCCTCGGCGCCGCACTGCTGCAGGACTTCCCAGAAGTCGCGGCCGCGGAAGCGAGCCCGGCCGGTGGCGAAGCGGCCGACCGACTGCACGGATTCGCCGAGGAAGCCGAGAGTGCTTTGGGTCGCCGCCCAGGTCCGCAGGGTCCATTCGCCCAGCGCGCGCAATTCCGAGCCGTTGGCGGGCGCGCCGCGGGCGTCGCTCTGCTCGGGCACGCCGAGGGCGAGCTGCATGAGGCCGCGCAGGTTGTCGGGCAGGCCCTGCCAGGCGCAGGGGGTCGCAGCGGTGTCGGCACGCGCACGGGCGAGCAGGAAGGCGGGCAGGGTGGAATCGAAGGCTTCCAGCCCCGCGCAGTCGAAACGCTCCGGCAAGCCGGCGGGAGCCATGCCCTCGATCAGCGGAGCGGGGGCATCGCGGTGCCACCGGCCCTCGATCCGCAGCACACGTCCCTCCTGCAGCCAGGTGGCGCGCGGCGGACGGGAACTGGCGGTGCCTTGCACGACCCCTCCATGCCACCGGAAGCGGGTGTCGGCAAGGCGCGGATGCGGCGGTTATTTGCCGCTGACGTCGAAGCAGAACAGCAGTTCCTGGTCGCGCAGGAAGAGGCGGCCGCCACTGATGACCGGATGGGTCCAGATCATGCCCTTGGGATTGCGCTGCTGGGTCTGCGGTGTGAGGGTGAAGCGGCCCTGCTCGTCCCAGCCCTGTGGACTGGCCTTGAGCAGCACGACGGTGCCGGTCTTTTCCTCGAGCAGATAGAGCATGCCGTCGGCGCAGTGGATGGCGCCCTTGCCCAGCTTGGCCTTCTCGGCCCACTTCACCGCGCCGGACTTCAGCTCCATGCAGGTCCAGCCGCCGCGGTTGGAGTGGCCGTAAAGATGGCCGTCGACCAGAACGACACCGCCATGGTGGTTCTCCAGGTCGGTGTTGGCATAGAGATCCTTGACCGAGTTGCCCGGGCCGACCTGGATCGACTTGCAGCCGACGCCGTAACCGGCGGTGACAAACACCTGACCCTGGTGGAAGATCGGTGTCGGAATGACGGCCGTCTTGCCGGGGAACTCGCTTTTCCAGAGCAGACTGCCATCGGCGGCGTTGACGCCGGCGATGCTCTGCATGGTCAGCTGGATGAGCTGGCGCGCGCCATTGTGGTCGACGGCAATCGCCGAGGCGTACTGGGCGGGATCGGTCCAGGACTCGCTTTGCCAGACCTTGGCGCCGGTGGCCTTGTCAAAGGCCGCCAGGGTGCCCTGCGGGCCGCCGGGGGTGCAGATGACCAGGTTGCCCTCGATCAGCGGGCTTTCGCAGTAGCCCCAGCCCGGCACCTTGCCGCCCAGGCTTTCCATCGTGACCCGCCAGACTTCCTTGCCGTCGGCGGCGTTCAGGCAGACCAGCACGCCCTTGCCGCTCAGCGCGTAAACGCGGCCGCTGTCGACCGTCGGCGTGCTGCGCGGGCCGTCGCCCCAGCCATTGGTGAGCAGGGCGCCCGCCTCGGCCGACCACTTCTCCTTGCCGGTGGCGGCGTCGATGGCGATGACGAACTCCACCGCGTCGCGTGCCCCCATCGTGTAGAGGCTGTCGCCAACAATGGCGTAACCCGCGTAGCCGAGGCCGGCGTCCTGGTAGAGCCAGACCTGCTTGGGGCCGGCCGAGGGCCATTTTTTCAGCAGGCCGGTCTCCTGGGAGATGTCGGTGCGGTCGGCACCCCGGAAGGTGGGCCAGTCGGCGGCCTGGACGGAGGCGGTGATGGCAAGGAGGGCGGAAAAGCGAAGGGCGTTCATGGGCGTGACAAGGGAACGTTCAAGCGACTCCAACTTTGCCGGAAGGCAAAGGTTTCCGCCGTGTCCGGGAAAAAAAGCCCCGCCGGCCGGCGCCGCCCGGACCGCGCTTTCCCCTTGCCGCCCAGTCTTTTCTGGCCACAGGATGCGCGCCTGATGCACCCCCCAGCCCCTTCTGACGAGCCGCCCCAGCGCCTGTCCTGGTCGGGCATGACCCATGTCGGCCGGGTGCGCAAGAACAACGAGGACGCCTTCCTGGCGCTCACCTACAACGACCGCGAGGTTCGTTACCTCGGCAAGACCGGCGAGGCGGGTTTCGACCAGGGCGACTTCGTTTTCGCGGTGAGCGACGGCATGGGTGGGGCCAATGCCGGCGAGTTTGCCAGTCGGATCGCGGTGGAGCGGCTCACCCGGCTGATGCCGCGCATCTACCGGCTGGCGGCCCAGAACTTGGCGAGCGGAGTCTGCGACGCCCTGGAGGAGATTTTTCATCACGTCCACGCCGAGCTCTGCAAGCTCGGCCAGTCCTATGCCGAATGCGCGGGCATGGGCGCCACCCTCAGCCTCGCGGCCTTTTCGCCCGGCTGGATGCATTTCGGCCACGTCGGCGACAGCCGCATCTATTATCTGCCCTCAACGGGTGGCATGCGCCAGATCACCCACGATCACAGCTACGTCGGCTGGTTGCGTCGCCAGGGGCAGATCAACGAGCGCGAGGCGCGGGTGCACCCGCGCAAGAACGTGCTCAACCAGGCCCTCGGCGCCGGTCATCAGATCGTGACTCCGCAGTTCGGCAGCGTCGGCTGCGAGCCGGGCGACCGCTTCCTGCTCTGCACCGACGGGGTGGTCGATGGTCTCTGGGACCATCGTTTGGAGGAGTTCGCCACCCAGCCTTGCGACCAGCCCAAGGCCTTCCGCATCGTCGAAACCGCGGTGGCGGAATCCGGGCGTGACAACAGTACGGCCTTGCTCGTCGAGTTTCCCGGCTGAGGTCCACAACTCGCCGCCGCGTGTGGCGTTTCCCGTGGAAAGCCCGGCGGTTGCGGCGGCGTTCTGAGGGCGTGATGCGCCTTTTGTCTGTATTGCTGCTGGCTGCCGCCCCGGCCTCCGCCCTGGATTTCTCCCGCGAGATCCTGCCCTTGCTGCAGCGCGCCTGCTTTGAATGCCACGGCGCCGAGGAAGCGCGCGGCGGTTTGCGCCTGCACGAGGCGGCAACCCTTCAGGCCGGTGGCAAGCACGGGGCCGTTCTCGTGCCGGGGCAGCCGGAAGCGAGTGAACTGCTGCGCCGGGTGTCGCTGCCGCGCACCGACAAGGAAGCCATGCCGCGCCGCGGCACGCCACTGACGGTCGCCGAGATCGAGCGCCTTCGCACCTGGATCGCCACCGGTGCCGAGTGGCCGGCAAACGCGGCGGTGGCCCGGCATTGGGCCTACCAGCCGCCGGTGAAAGCGCCGGTGCCGGCCGATGCACCCCATCCGGTCGATGCCTTCATCACGACCCGGCTCAAGGACGAGGGCCTGGCCCCCTCGCCACCCGCGGCGCCGGAAACGCTGGTGCGCCGCCTCCACATCGATTTGACCGGCCTGCCGCCGGCACCCGTCGAGGTGGAGCGCTTCGTGCGGGAGCATGCCGCTGATCCCGATCGGGCGGTCGAACAGCTCGCCGGGCGCCTGCTCGATTCACCCGACTTCGGCGTCAAATGGGCGCGTCACTGGCTTGACCTGGCACGCTATGCCGACTCCCACGGTTTCCAGCGCGACGACCTGCGACAGATCTGGGGCTGGCGTGACTGGGTGGTTGACGCTCTCAACGCCGACAAGCCCTTCGACGAGTTCAGCCTTGAGCAGATTGCCGGCGACCTGCTGCCGAACGCCACGCCTCAGCAGAGGGTTGCCACCGGATTTCACCGCTGCACGCCGACCAATGTTGAGGCCGGCACCGAGCCGGAGGAGAGCCGCATCCACCAGGTCATCGACCGTGTCAACACCACCGGCGCCGTCTGGCTCGGCACCACTCTCGAGTGCGCCCAGTGTCACAACCACAAGTATGATCCCTTCAGCCAGCAGGACTATTACCGTCTGCTCGCCTACTTCAACAGCACCGAGGCCGAGGCCGAGCGCGCCAATCCGAAGGTGCCGGGTTCGATCGCCTTCCGCGGTTCACCCATGCCGCTTGCCGATGCCTTCAAGGAGGTCGAGCGCCGGGAATTGCAAAAGCAGATCGCCGCGCTGGAGGACCGCATGCAGGCGCATCGGAAGGGGGATGCCCCGCCGGTCAAGGAGGTTGTCACCGAGGTGCTGGTGAATCTCAAGCCGCGCCGGGTTGACACCGAATCGGCCGCCGAAGCCGAAGTGCGCGACGATGCCAGCATTCTCTTTCGGGGCGAAGTGCCCGACGTCGACACCTACACACTCGAGTTTGACCTGCCTGCCGTGCCGATTCACGGCCTGCTCATCGAGGCGCTGACCGACCCCGCACTGCCCGGTGACGGTCCCGGACGCGGTGACGCGGGGCGTCCCAATTTTGTCCTGCAGCAACTTCAGGCGGAGTTGCTGCAGCCAGGCCAGGATCCGGCCGGATCCGCGCCCCTGACCTTCGCACGCGCCCACGCCAGCTTCTCACAGTCGAACTTTCAGGTGGCCGGTCTCGTCGATGCCGATCCCGCCACCGGTTGGGCGATCAATCCCAAGTTCCACCAGCCGCACTGGGCGGCGCTGGCCCTGGCGGAACCCCTGGCCGCCGGCCCCGGCGCCCGCCTCGGCCTGAAGCTCGTCCAGCACTTCGGTGGTGGTCGCGTCATCGGCAAGCTGCGCGTGCGGGCCTTCACCGCGCCCGTCGAGGAGCATCTGCCGAAAGCGGAGGCGGCGGACAAGAACGCGAAGGATCCGGTCCTCGCCAAACTGGTCACCCAGCGGAAGGCCCTGCAGCGCAAGCTCGACGGTCTGTCACCCGCCACTTCCGAGGTGATGCGCGAGCTTGCTGAACCGCGCATGACGGCCATTTTCAAGCGGGGCGATTACACCAACCCCGGCGAGCCGGTCACGGCCGGCGTGCCCGCCGTGTTTGAGCGCCAGCCCGAGGGACCGCCGAACCGGCTGACTCTCGCCCGCTGGCTGGTCAGCCGCGATAACCCGCTGGTCGCCCGCGTGACGGTGAACCGTCTCTGGAACGAGATCTTTGGTCGCGGCCTGGTTGCCACGGTCGAGGATTTTGGCGTCAAGGGCGCGCCACCCACTCATCCGGAGTTGCTCGACTGGCTGGCCGTCGAGTTCATGGATCAGGGCTGGAGCCTGAAGCGCTTCCTCAAGCTGCTGGTCACCTCGCAGACCTACCGGCAGAGCAGCCATGCCCCGGCCGGTTCGCCCGCGCTGGCCGCCGATCCCGAAAACCTGCTGCTCGGGCGCATGGCGCGCTTCCGGCTCGATGCCGAGGGCATCCGCGACAACGCCCTTGCCATTGCCGGTTTGCTCAATCCCAAGCAGGGCGGCCCGCCGATCTATCCGCCGCAGCCGGACGGGTTGTGGGCCAAGGTCGGCGGTCAGCAATACAAGTATGAGGTCAGTCCCGGCACCGAACCCTACCGCCGCGGCCTTTACGTTGTGCTGAAGCGC
>JBIJBO010000181.1:0-6693 GCA_044345215.1 Prosthecobacter sp.
CGGCGCAGACCTTTGGCCTTGCGGATCGGGGCGAGATCCGCCCGGGGGCCTGGGCCGACCTCGTGGTGTTCGATCCGGATATCGTCGCCGATCCCGCCACCTTCGAGGACCCGCATCACTATGCGGTTGGCTTCAGCGACGTGCTGGTCGACGGCGTGCCTGTGCTGCGGCAGGGCCGGCTCACCGGCGCCAGGCCCGGCGGTCCGCTGCGCAAGCCTTCGCTCAAGGAGTGAGGGTGCGAGAGCCATTGCCGGCTTGCCTGCATGGCGGTGCCGACCTTAGAATGAGGACATGTCCAAGCGTGTTTTGTGCCTGCTGGCCGAAGGCTTTGAAGAGATCGAGACCGTCACCCCGGTCGATTTGCTGCGCCGCGCCGGTGCCGAGGTGGTGCTGGCCGCGCTGGGCGACGGCATTCATTGCACCGGCCGTTGCGGCATCGTCCTGCATGCCGATGCCAGGCTGGCTGACATCGATCCGGACGGTTTCGACCTGCTGCTGCTGCCGGGCGGTCCCGGGGTGCAGGTTCTGCGTGCCGATGGTCGCGCCGCGTCACTGGCGCGCGATTTCGCCGTGGCCGGCCGTGGTGTGGCGGCAATCTGTGCGGCGCCTCTGGTCTTGCATGATGCCGGTCTGTTGGCGGGACGAGCCTACACCGCGCATGACTCGACCCGGGAAGTGCTCGACGCCGCGCGCGGCAGCCAGCCGGTGGTCGTCGATGGCACGCTGGTCACCAGTCGAGGTGCCGGCACGGCGCTCGAGTTCGGTCTTGCCCTGATTGATTTTTTGTTCGGCGCCGGTGAACGTGAAAAAGTCGCGCGGGCGGTGATGGCATAGGCAGCCTAGTTGTCCCGACCTCCCTTCAGCACGGGCGTCGTGCGGCCAAGCGCGAGGTCGAGGAAGCGCCGCTCCTGATAGCGGCGTTCGGCATCGGCGAACTGGACGATGAGCAGCTGGCGCGAGGGCAGCATGAACAGCTTCTGCTTGCCCAGACCGGCGGCCATGACGAGATCGGGCTCCGGATCGTCCGGCTTTGCCTTCCAGAAAGTCAGGCCGTAGTTCGGGTTGGCGGGCGAGCTCTTGAAGCACTCGGCGAGTGACACCGCCTTGACCACGGGCTTGCCCTGCCACTGGCCCTGGTTGAGGACGAGCAGGCCAAACTTCGCCCACTCGCGCGCGGTCAGGTAGGCGCCACTGGGCAGGTGCGGCAGGCCGTCGCCATCCTCGCGCCAGCGATCGTAGCGCAGGCCGATCGGGGTGAAGAGGCGCTGCTGCAGGTAGTCGAGCGGATCCCGGGCGCGGCCGGCGGCGGCGAGCTTGCGGCGCAGCAACTCGCCGAAGACCTGGTAGGGGATCGGTCCGTACAGAAAGCGTTGGCCGGGCGGGGCGGTGACATGGGCGGTGGCGACGGCCTCGCGATAGGAGGGCACCTGACCAATGCCGCCACCAGCGATCCCGCTGCTCAGGCTGAGCAACTGGCGGATCGTCAGATCCTTTTTGGCGGGATCACTGCGCCATTCGGTGAGGGTGTCGCTGAGTTTTTCGTCGAGGCGCAGCAGGCCGTCCTCCTGGGCGGTGACCGCGAGCACGCCGACAAAGCTTTTGGTTCCGCTGGCCAGCAGGTGCGGCGTTTCAGCCGTGTGGCCGTGGAAATAGCGTTCAAAGACGAGCCGGCCCCGTTCATAGACCAGCAGGGCATGGCCGTTGCAGGACTCCAGATAGCGGGCAGCCGCCTCGTAGGGGGCGGCGTTCGGAGTTTGCGCCGCGAGGGTCAGCGGCAAAACGAGGGCGATCAGGAGGCGGCGCATCAGAACTGCAACCCATGGAGCGCGCGGAAGTTGTGCCGCGTCCGCAGTCATGCTGCACGGGTGCCTGGCCTCAACCGGGCGGCAGCAAGTTGCCGAGGATGGCGCGGATGTGCCTGCGTTCGCTGGCGCCGAGGTGATCGTAGCGGCCGCTGCTGTCACGGCCGTCGAGCACGGCAGCGAGTTTTTCGAGCACGGTCTGTTTCAGCGACGGCTCCAGGTGCGCAAAGGTCTGCGAGTGGATCATGTAGCTGCAGCGGTGCTTGAACAGCCGGGTGTGCAACTGGAAGTCGCGCAGCGAACGGCCCTCGCGGCGGTGCGGGTCGAGTTTGGCGAAGGCGGCCTCGAAGGCGCCGTCGCCCTCGATGCCGCCCTCGGGCAGGGGCGCCTCGTCCTTGAACAGCAGGGCGTCGAGCAGGTCCTCGGCGCTGTGATCGATGATGCGGCGGGCGGTGCCGACCGGCTGCAGTTGCACAGGTTCGCCAAGTTCACGCTGCAGGCTGGTCTGCATGTGCATGGCGCGCAGGGCGCTGTGGTTGGCCCGGGTCAGGACATTCTGCACGCCGGTCTGGTGCTCGAGCACCATGAGGGCGACGATGTCGCTGGTGCCACGCGGGTAGGGGGAGGAGTCGAAAAGGTCGTCCAGGCGGGTCAGGTTGGCGCCCTTGTCGACCGGCAGTTCGCAGCTGTTGTCGGGCAGTTCGACGGCGGTGACGTTGCCGCGGTGCAGGGCGTCGCCGTGGCGACCCGTGACATACCAGCCGCCCCAGCGGCTTTCGAAGGGTGTGGTGCTGTCGACCACCGTGCTGCCCTGGCTCATGATCGGGTGCCCCTCGGGGCCGGGGAAGACCGATCGCACGAGCACGCCGGGCACGCCGGGGGAGAAGACACCGCCGTGGCAGCTGAGGCAGCTTTGGTCGCGCTCAAAGTGCAGGGGCTTTTCCTTCGGCACATCGGGATCGAGCAGGTAGAAGACCGGGCCCAGGCGAGGGTCGACCGTGGCCACCTCGATCGAGCCGCCGAGGCAGTAGCCGATGTAGGCCTCGTCGCCGAAGTACACCACGCGTGGAGTCTGCGGGTGGATGAGGTCGTTTTGCTTGCTGGTCTTCGAGAAGACCATGACCTGGGATTCCTCGGGGATGTTGAGGTGGCGCATCAGGTCGCGCAGCACGGTCCAGGCATCGCTGCGGTCGACCTTGGCCTTGCCGCTGCGCAGCAGCTTCTCCAGCTTCTGAGCGGGGTCATTTGGCTGGCTCTCCGAGTAGAAGATCGGCGCCTCTTCGAAGGGATCCTCGGCCATGGCGGCCGTGGCGGCGAGCGCAAGCAGCGTGGCGAGCAGGCGGTTCATGACAGATCAAGCAGGGTGCGGCGCAGGCGGGCGCGCGATGCGCCGGCGACGAGGTCGGCCAGCGTGTGGCGGTCGAGGCTGGCGTAGAAGCTTTCGGCCGCCCCGGCGAGCAGGCCCTTCAGGCGGCAGGCACCATCGATCGGGCAGGTGTTGTGAACCTTGTCGAAGCATTCGACGAGGGTCGTCTGGGTCTCGGTGCGGCGCACGAGTTGGCCGAGCCGGACCTCGTCCGCGGGACAGGCCAGGGCGATGCCGCCGCCGCGGCCGCGCCGGGTGTCGAGGTAGCCGAGCTTGGCCAGGTGGTTGACCACCTTGACGAGGTGGTGGCGCGACACGCGGTAGGCCTCGGCCGCCTCGGTGAGGGAGAACGGCGCCTGCTTGAGGGCGGCGAACATCATCACCCGCAGGGCGTAATCGCTGAACAGGCTGAGGCGCATGCAGAGTCAACGGCCGGGGCCGTTTGAATTTGCATTTGGAATGCAACAATGACTGCGCCGATCCTGGCGCGCCTGCGCCCGGTCTTGCGCGCCTCAGTCGCGGCGCTTGAGCTGCGGGAAGAGGATGACGTCGCGGATGCTTTCCGCGCCCGTGAGCATCATGATCAGGCGGTCAATGCCGACGCCGATGCCGCCGGCCGGGGGCATGCCGTGCTCGAGGGCGAGGATGAATTCCTCGTCGATCTTCTGCACTTCCTCGCCGGCCTGGTGCTCGAGGCGCTCGCGCTGGACGATGGGGTCGTTCAGCTCCGAGTACCCCGGGCTGATTTCCTGGCCGTTGATGACGAGCTCGTAGACATCGACCACCGAGGGATCCCCGGCGTTCTGCTTGGCGAGCGGCACGAGTTCCTTGGGCACGTGGGTGACGAAGAGCGGGTTGAAGCTCTTTTCCTCGACGAGTTTTTCAAAGACCTTCTGGTCGAGCTCGTAGTGCTCCTCGCGGGCCTCGACCTCCTGCAGGCCGAGGCTTTTGGCGCGCTCGACCTTGGCGGCCTTGTCGAGCTCAAACCAGTCGGCGCCGGCGGCCGCGCGCACGAGGTCGCGGAAGGGCGCGCGCTTCCAGGGACGGGTGAGGTCGATGGTGCGGGTGACGTTGCCCTCGTCATCCTTGTGCTCGATGACCAGTCCGCCGCAGAACTTCTCCGCGAGGTGGCAGATCAGGCCTTCGACGAGGTCGGCCATCTGTTCGAAGTCGGCGTAGGCCCAATAGGCCTCGAGCATGGTGAACTCCGGGTTGTGGCGGCGACTGAGGCCCTCGTTGCGGAAGTTGCGGTTGAGTTCGAAGACTCGCGGGAAGCCGCCGACGAGCAGGCGCTTGAGGTAGAGTTCCGGCGCGATGCGCAGGAACATCTGTTGGTCGAGGGCGTTGAAGTGGGTCTCGAAGGGGCGGGCGGCGGCACCGCCGGGCACGTCCTGCATCATCGGCGTCTCGACCTCGAGGAAGTCGCGGCCGTGGAGGTAGGCGCGGATCTCGGCGATCATGCGGCTGCGCAGCACGAAGATTTCGCGGCTGCGGTCATTGGAGACAAGGTCGAGGTAGCGCTGGCGATACTTGATCTCCTTGTCGGTGACGCCGTGCCATTTGTCAGGCAGGGGGCGCAGGGCCTTGGACAGCGGCGTCAGGCGGTCGACATGGACCGAGCGCTCGCCGCGGCGGGTGACGAAGGTCTTGCCCTCGAGGCCGACGAAGTCGCCGATGTCGATCTGCTGGTTGAAGAGGTCGTAGGCCTCGTCGCCGACGTCACCCTTGCTCAGGTAGCACTGGATGCGGCCGCTGATGTCGCCAAGGTCAAAGAAGGTGGCCTTGCCCATGTCACGGCGCGACAGCACGCGGCCGGCGATGCGCACGGCGGCGCCCTCGGCGATGTCGCCGGCGATGAAATGGGCGCGCAGGGCGCCGGGGTCGTGTGAAACCTCAAACTTGCCACCGAAGGCTGCGATGCCACGTTTCTGCAGCTCCTCGAGCTTGGCGCGGCGGAAGTGGAGCAGTTCGGATTCGGTGGGTTCGGTCTCGTGCATGGCGGGCAGGGTCTTTACCCGCATCCGCCGGCTTTGCCACTGCAAAAACGGCCCTGACCGGGCCCGGGCGGGCTTCTTCGGCGCACTCCCTGCTTGCCTGAGGCGGCGGTCTGCGGCTTGTTGCTGGATGATCGCCCGGCGCCCCTCCTTGACCGCCGTCCTGCGGACGACGGCCTGCGCCCTTTTCCTGTCCAGTATCGCCATGGCCGAATCTCTCCGCGTGGGCCTGATCGGCCTCGACTCCTCGCATTGTGAACAGTTCACCCTGAGGCTCAACGACCCTGCCAATCCGAACCACGTTCCGGGCGCGCGTGTGGTTGCCGCCTTTCCGGGCGGCAGCCCTGATCTGCCGGAAAGCGCCGGTCGCGTCGCCGGTTACACCGAACTGCTGCGCGACAAGTTCGGCGTGCGGATCTTCGACAGCGTCGAGGCGGTCTGCGCCGAGGTGGACGCGGTGATGATCCTGAGCGTCGATGGCAGGCCGCATCTGGATCAGGCTCGCCGGGTGGCGGCGGCCGGCAAGCCTTTCTTTCTCGACAAACCTGTGGCGGCCTCGCTGGCCGATGCGGTGGCCCTTTATCGCGCCGCGGAAGCCGCCGGTGTGCCGATGTTCAGCGCGTCCGCCGTGCGCTGGTTTCCGGGTGTTGTCGAAGTGGCGAGCGCCGAGAGCACGCCCGCCCAGGGCGCCCTGTCCTACGGCCCGGCGCCGATCCTGGCGCATCACCCTGACCTGTTTTTCTACGGCATCCATGCCACCGAGGCCCTGTTCACCGTCATGGGCGGCGACTGCCTGGAGGTGCGGCGCACGAGCGGCCGCGATGTCAGCGTGGTGACGGGTCTGTGGCGCGGCGGCCGGGTCGGCACCCTTCATGCCCTGCACCGCCTGCCGATGGATTCGACCCAGTACAAGCTGGTGCGCTTTGGCGAGAAATCGGTGGTTGAGCAAAAGAGCCTGGGCGATTACACGCCGCTGTTGCGCGAGATCGTGCGCTTCTTCGAGACCCGTCAGGCGCCCCTGAGTGCGCGCGAGACCCTACAGATCTACGCGTTCATGGAGGCGGCCGAGGAGAGTCAGCGTCAGGGTGGGCGCAGTGTGCGTCTCCGGGAGGTCCTCTTGCGCGCCGGCGCTCCGGAGAGCTGGCTGCCTCAGGAAGACTGACGCCAGCGCGCGGCAGCGAGTGATCGGGCCTCAAGCAGACACCCGAGCTCAGGCAAAGCGTCGAAAATTTCGACGCACGCTCATTTTTTGGCGACAAATGTCTAATTTCGACTTCGAAATTTAGACAGAAATGGAAATATATTCGACAAAACCTTGACGGTTTCGAGTTTCTGTCGAAGATTCGTCAAAGTTCGGTGTCAATTGCCGGACCCGAATCCCCACCTTCCCACCCCCATGACCGATCTCACGAATCCAGAAGTGCAGCGTCAGATTGAGGAAGACATTCAGCTGCTGCGGCGCATTGCCGAGCGCGATGCTGCGTCCTACCAGACGTTTTACAGGAAATATTCCGGGCTGATCTTCGCAACG
>JBIJBO010000182.1:0-6663 GCA_044345215.1 Prosthecobacter sp.
GCGCTTCGAGCATGCCGAAGGCTGGCGCCGGCATCTGCACCTGGGCTTCAGCGCCCGGGAGATCGACCCGCTCAAGGATGCCCTTGGCGACGACTGCCTCATCAACGAGGCCTACGAGACCTGGCTAGAGCTGCCTTGAAGGACGGCAGCCGCACTGGCATGCAGGCTCGGCGAGGGGCGGCGCGCCGCCCCTGGCCTCCGCCGCGTCAGGCGGCCGGGGCGGCGTCGAGGCCGAAGGCGGTGTGCACCGCCTGGGCCGCCTTTTCGATCTCGCTTTCCTTGACGATGACCGCCGTCTTGATCTCCGAGGTGGAGATCATGAGGATGTTGGCGTTCGCGTCGGCCAGGGCGCGGAACATCGTCGCGGCAACGCCGCTGTGGCTGCGCATGCCGATGCCGACGACGCTGAGCTTGGCGATGCCGCTTTCGGTGCGCAGGGTGACCTTGTCGCCAAGCGCCGGAAGGATGGCGCGCAGGGCAACCTCGGCCTTGGGCAGATCCGCGGCGGCCAGAGTGAAGGAGATGTCCGTCTCGCCATCGAAGGAGACGTTCTGGACGATCATGTCCACCACGACATTGGCGGAGGCGATGGCGCCGAAGATGACGGCGGAGACGCCGGGGCGGTCGGGCACATCGTCGATGGTGACCTTGGCTTGGTTGCGCTCGAGGCTGACGCCGCGGACGACGACGGATTCCATGCCGGGGGTTTCTTCTTTCACAAGGGTTCCTGGGTTGTGGTTCAAACTGCTGCGCACCTCGAAGCGGACGCCGAATTTCTTGGCAAACTCGACGCTCCGGCTCTGCATGACCTTGCTGCCGCTGCTGGCCATTTCCAGCATCTCATCGTAGCTGATCTCGGGAATCTTGGTGGCCGCCTTGACGACGCGCGGATCGCAGGTGTAGACGCCGTCGACGTCGGTGTAGATCTGGCAGAGATCGGCCTTGATGGCCGCCGCCATGGCGATGGCGGTCAGGTCGCTGCCACCGCGGCCGAGCGTGGTGATCTCGCCGCTGTCAGTCTGGCCCTGGAAACCGGCCAGCATGACGATGTTGCCATCGTTGAGCATGCGGTGGACCGCATCCGGAGTGATGTTGACGATGCGCGCCTTGGTGTGCACGCGGTCGGTCGAAATGCCCGCCTGGGCACCGGTCAGCGACACCGCCTTGCCGCCGAGGTCGTTGATCGCCATCGCGGTCAGGGCAATCGTCGTCTGCTCGCCCGTGGCCAGCAGCACGTCCATCTCGCGCTCGGCAGGCTCCTGAGCCTGCGACACCTCGCGGGCCAGCTTGATCAGATTGTCCGTCACGCCCGACATCGCCGAAACCACGGCAACCACCTGGTGACCGGCGCGCTGGGTTTCAAGGATGCGGCGCGCGCAGTTGCGAATGCGTTCCGGGTTGCCGACGGAGGTTCCGCCGTATTTCTGGACAATGAGGGCCATGGGGGAAAGGGCCGCGAAGGTGGCACGCCCGCCGCGGCGCGCAAGGGAGAAAAGAGCAGCCTTCGTGTCGCCGTCCGGAAGGACGCAGGCCATTCAGGGCTTCCAAAAGCCGGTCGGAGCCTTGCTTTGAAGCCGGGTCTGGCGCTCCCCAAACACGTTCGGCTGCGGGCTGGTGGAGGTCCCTGTCGGACGCCCGCTGGCATCCTTGAACGTGGTCCGCGTCTCGCCAAAGACGTTCGGCTTGGTGGTGGTGCCCGTGCCGGTCATGCGTCCCGTGTCATCCCGGAAGGTGGTCCGGGTTTCGCCAAACACGTTCGGTTTGGCCGCCGTGGCTGTTCCGGTGACACGGCCCGAGGCATCACGGACCACCGTTTTCTGCTCGCCGAACACGTTCGGCTGGGTGGTGGTGGCGGTGCCGGTGACACGCCCCGAGGCATCGCGGATCACCGTCTTCTGTTCGCCAAAGACGTTGGGCTTGCTGGTGGTGGCAGTTCCGGTGACCCGACCTGAGCCATCGCGAATGAGGGTCTTCGTTTCACCAAACACGTTGGGTTTGCCGGTGGTGGCCGTGGCGGCGGGGATCTGGGCCGGCAGGTGTGGTGCGAGGAGCAGGGCCAGTGCGAGGAAGCGCAACGCGTTCATGGGGTAATGAGAACCTCAGACGCGCGGCCCTTCAAGACCATTCGAACACCTCTGGAAAACCTTCGAAACACGCTGCGATGCCTCCGCAGCCATCGCAAACTTCTCCACCCTTACCTGCCCGGTCACATCTCCGGTTGAGCCGGCGGGGTTTCCTGCTATCGGACAGGCGCGCGGGCGGCTTTTTGCCCATCCCGCTTGCCAAAACCCCGAAACTTAAGTACACTTAACCAATCAACTCATGGACGATCTGACCATTGTAGCAGTGACCGGGCGCGAAGTTCTCGACTCGCGCGGCAACCCCACCGTCGAGGTGGACGTGATGCTGGAGGGTGGCGCCATAGGCCGCGCCGCCGTGCCCAGCGGCGCCAGCACCGGTGAACACGAGGCCCTGGAACTGCGCGACGGCGACAAGAAGCGCTACCTCGGCAAGGGCGTGCTGAAGGCGGTGGAAGCCGTCAACAACGAGATCGCCGACTGCATCATCGGCAGTGACGCCTCCGACCAGGTCTCCCTGGACCGCGCCATGCTCGAACTCGACGGCACGCCGACGAAGTCGAAGCTCGGTGCCAACGCCATCCTCGGCGTCTCCCTCGCCGCCGCCAAGGCCGCCGCCACGGCGCTCGGCCAGCCGCTTTACAAGTATGTGGGTGGCCCGAACGCCAAGGTTCTGCCGGTGCCGATGATGAACATCATCAACGGCGGCGCCCACAGCGACGCCCCGATCGACTTCCAGGAGTTCATGATCATGCCGAAGGGCGCGCCGACCTTCTCCGAGGCGCTGCGCTACGGCGCGGAGGTCTTCCACGCCCTCAAGAAGATCCTGCACGACCTCGGCCTCAACACCGCCGTCGGCGACGAGGGCGGTTTCGCCCCGACCCTGAAGAGCGCCGACCACGCGCTGGAAGTCATCGCCCAGGCCATCGAGAAGGCCGGCTACAAGATTGGCGAGGACATCTGCATCGCCCTCGACGTGGCTTCCTCGGAGTTCTACGACAAGGCCAAGAACAAGTATGTCTTCAAGAAGAGCGACAAGTCCGAGCGCAGCGCCGCCGAACTGGTCGCCTACTACGCCGAGCTGAAGAAGAAGTTCCCGATCGTCTCGATCGAGGACGGCTGCGCCGAAAACGACTGGGACGGCTGGGCCATCCTCACCAAGGAACTCGGTTGCAGCACCCAGCTCGTCGGCGACGACCTCTTCGTCACCAACACGAAGTTCCTGCAGAAGGGCATCGACCAGGGCATCGCCAACTCGATCCTGGTCAAGGTGAACCAGATCGGTTCCCTCACCGAGACCCTCGACGCCGTCGACCTCGCCCACCGCCACGGCTACACCGCCGTCATGAGCCACCGCTCGGGCGAAACCGAGGACTACACCATTGCCGACCTCGCCGTCGCCACCAACTGCGGCCAGATCAAGACCGGCTCCCTGTCCCGCAGCGACCGCATCGCGAAGTACAACCAGCTCCTGCGCATCGAGCAGGAACTTGGCGACAGCGCGGTGTTCGGCGGCCGCATGAAGGTCTGACCGTCCGACGGCACGCCGGCACCGCCATGATCGACGACGACTACGCCACCGATGACCTGTCCAGCCAGCGCCTCGAGCGCTGGCTGCGACGGTTCATCCGCGCCGGCAAGTTCGCCCTCCTGCTTGCGGTGGTGCCCGGCATCGTGCACCTGCATCAACGCCCCATGGCCGAGCAACAGGCCATGCGGGCAAAGCTGGAAGGCCTGCAGCGCGAGCGCGACAGCCTGCTGGACGAACGTGACAAGCTCCTGCGCCAGGTCGACTGGATCAAGAATGACATCGGCTACCTTGAGGTGCGCGCCCGCGACCACGAGAACATGCACAAGAAAGGCGAATACGTGATTCGCTTCGAAGACTGACACCATGTTTGCGCGGCTCCTGCCCCTGCTGGTCCCGCTGCTGCTCGTGCACTGCGGCAGCCCCGGCGAGCAATCGCTTTTTCGGCGCGGCGTGCCCGCCTACCCCGAGGCCCGCGAGCAGCAGCGCAGCCTGCAGCGCGAGCAGGATCGAGAGCGCCAAACCGCCGCCTACGAGCGCGGGCAAGCCGACGGCCTGGCCGATGCCACCGCCGGTGCCACACGCGACCCCTGGCGGATCGGCCGCAGCCTGCCGGGCGGCGAGTCCGAGGCCTACCAGGGTGGCTACAACGAAGGGTACGCCCGTGGCGCCACAGCCACCCCGGCGGCCGACCCGACCTACAGCCAGGGCTATGACTTCGGCCTGCGCGACCGCGTTGCGGGTCGCCCCGCCGATCCCGCCGCCCATGCGGGCCGCTACGATCCGCGCCAGCGGCGCAGCTTCGAGCGCGGCTATCAGGATGCCTACGAGGCGGCACGCTGAGGACCGGCGAACCGCCGGGCGGCCAGGAATGGCGCTGGACGACCTCAACGGTTTTGCTTATGGACTGGACGGTGTCTGATCCAATGGCTCGGACAAACGCGCCCCTCACTCATGAACACCACCGTAACCGCCCTGGATTCCGCCAGAAAAAAGGCCTTCCTGCGCCTGATGCCCGTGCTGTTCCTGAGCTACGTCATCGCCTATGTCGACCGCCAGAATGTGGCGGTGGCCAAGCTGACCATGGTGAAGGACTTGCCGGGGTTTGACAACGCGGTCATTGGACTGGGCGCAGGGATGTTTTTCCTCGGCTACTTTCTGCTCGAGATCCCCGGCTCCCTGATGGTGGAAAAGTGGAGCGCGCGCAAACTGATCTGCCGAATCATGGTGACCTGGGGCCTCATGGCCGGCCTGACGGCGGCCGTCCGCAGCCCCTGGGAGTTTTACACGGTGCGCTTTCTGCTAGGACTCGCGGAAGCGAGCTTTTTCCCCGGCGTCATCGTGTTCCTGAGCCATTGGTTTCCGAGTCGCGACCGGGCCAAGGCGCTGGCCTATTTCCTCATTGCCACACCCTTCGCGCAAGTCGCGAGCCCCAAAATCTCCAATGCCCTGCTGAAGATCGGCACCACCGAGGTGATCGAGGGGCGCACGGTGGAGCATCCCCTGGTGCTGGGCATGGCGGGCTGGCAGTGGGTCTACGTTTTCTGGGCCATTCCCGCCATCCTGCTTGGCATCGCGGTCCTGTTCCTGCTGACCGACCGCCCAAGTCAGGCCAAGTGGCTGACCCAAGAAGAGCGCGAAGCCCTGGAGAACCAGCTGGCGGAAGAACGTGCCCACAGCACCCGGGGCCGCAAGATGACGGTGGCCGAGGCCTTCAAAAATCCGAAGGTCCTGCTGCTGGCTCTGGCCTACTTCTGCACGGTGACAGGCAGCTACGGCGTGGAGTTCTTCATGCCCAGCATCCTCAGGGACTGGTATGCCCTCAGCCTCGACAGCCTGACCTGGCTGATCATGCTGCCTCCGCTGATAGCCGTGGCCGGGCAACTGTTCGCGGGCTGGAACTCGGACCGGCTCAAGGAACGCAGGCTGCATGCGTGCGTGCCCATCGTGCTCGGAGCCTGCGCTCTGGGCATCATGCCGCTCTCGCAGGGCAACCTGGTGCTGACCGTGGTCCTGTTCATGATGGCCTTTGCCGGCTTCAAGGCCTACATGCCAGCCTTCTGGTCACTGCCCAACCTGTTCCTGGCCGAAACCGCAGCCGCCGGCAGCATCGGCCTCATCAACTCGGTGGGCAATCTCGGCGGCTTTCTCGGCCCCACCATCATGGGCAAAGTCCAGGCCCTCACGGGTTCCTATTCGGGCGGGCTCTACTACCTGTGCGGCTCCATGCTGGTCTCAGCCACCATCATTTACCGCCTCGGCCTCGGCGCGCGGCAAAAAAGCTGAAGCCGGGCGGGGAGTGCCGCCTGCCCCGACCCGACAACTCGTGATGCCTCGCGGCACACCTCATGCTGTGCACGATGCATCGTGATCCAGCCCGGCATTGACAAGCCGTCTCATCTTGCCAGCCTGATTCCCCCCCTTTTTTCGTTTTCCCCCTCTCATGAGCACCCCCGCGCCCGGCAAACCCGTCTACAACGTCAAGAATCCCTGCATCGCACGGGTGACCACCGCCTTCGATCTCTCGGGCCCCGGCGCACCGAAAAACACCCGCCACTACGAGATTGACCTCACCGGCAGCGGCCTGGAATACACTCCGGGCGACTCCCTCGCCGTGCAGCCGACCAACGATCCGAAGCTGGTCGACGAGATGCTGCAGGTGCTCGGCTTCACCGGCGAGGAGATCGTCGCCCATCCGAAGCGCCCGACCGAGCAGGTGCCGGTGCGCCAGGCTCTTCTTGAGGGCAGCCTCATCACCGAGGTCGACAACAAGCTCATCAAGGCCATCCTCGAAAAGACCGGCGGCAACAGCCCGCTCAACGGCCTGCTTGAGCCCGAGCGCAAGGACGACCTGAAGAACTACCTCTGGGGCCGCTTCGTCATCGACCTGTTGCTGGAAAACCCGACGGCGAAGTTTGAACCGGCGGAATTCATCGGCCTGCTCAAGAAGCTGAACATCCGCCTGTACTCGATCAGCAGCAGCCAGCGCGCCCACCCGAACTCGGTTCATCTCACCGTCGCCACCGTCCGCTACACGAGCCACGGCCGCGAGCGCGG
>JBIJBO010000183.1:0-6652 GCA_044345215.1 Prosthecobacter sp.
GGGGCGGCCCTCTGCCTCGCGCTGTCCGGCGACGGACAGATCCTGGCCGCCGGTGGCGAAGGCGGGTGTCTGCAGTTCTGGGATCTGCGCCACCCGGAGACGCCCGCCGTTGTCCTGAGTGATCCCGCCCTCGAGGGAGAACCCGTACAGGTGATCGCGCTCGACCTCTTCGGAACCCTCGCCGCCACCGGCAGCCCAATTGCCGGCGGCAACGGCGGGGGGCGCGCCCTGGTATGGGATCTGCTCGAGCAGAAGGTCGCCGGCGACGCCTTCGAAACCGAACAGGGTATCGCCACCCTGGCCCTGCATCGCGAGCAGGAAATGCTCGTCGTCGGCCTTCACTCCGGCCTCGTCCATGTCGGCAACTTCCACGCCCAGACCGAGCTGCTGCCACCGCTCGTGCACCCGGGGGCCATCCTCAGCCTCAGCCTGAGCCAGGACGGCGCCGTCCTGCATGTGGGCGACGGTCAGGGCTACCTGCACGGCTGGGACCTGCGCGACGGCCGGCCGCTGCATCCAGCGGAACGCCACGATGGCGAGATCATCACCACCCACCTCGCAGCCGGCGCCGGCTTGGTCACGGCCGTTTCCCGCCACGGCGAGATCCATGTCTGGGACACCCGCAATGGTGACCGCACCCGCCTGCGGCTGCCTCACAACATTGCCGAGGCCGGCCTGAGTGCCGACGGCTCGCAACTCGTGGCGGCCCCCGCCCTGCAGCCGCGCCTGCAGGTCTGGAGCATTCACGAACGCATGACCACACGTCGCTGGCTGGCACCGGAAAACGACGAAACCCTGGCATCCAAAGCCCCAGCCTTGGAGCCGCCGAAAGAACTGGCCGACAGCCGCCTGCTGGTCGCCAGCCAGAGCGGCAGATGGTTCGCCGCCACCGGTCGCGACGGCAGCGTGCGTCTGCTCGACGACCAATGGCACACGCGCTGCCGCTTCGAACATCCGCCCGCAGTTGGTGCCGTGGTCGTCTCCGAGGACGGCCGTCTTGCCATCAGCTCGGGACGCGACCAGCAGATCCTGTTTTGGAATGCTTCCACCGGCGCCCCCCTGGGCATTTCCATCCGGCTGAAAACCTTTGTTCCCGGTCTGGCACTCAGCCCCGACGGCCGGCGGCTGGTCACCCTCACCGACGACGGCGAGATTCGGGTTTGGGACACCGCCACCGGCAACTGCCTGACTCCGGGCATCCGCCAAGGCCGCGACATCCGCCGGGTGGCGGTTTCCGAAGACGGCAGTCGCCTGCAATTCCTCGCTGGCACCGAGGGCTGGTTCTCCCTGCCAATGCCTCCCGAACCAACAGCCCTGCCTGAGTGGTTCCTGGGCCTCGCCGAAGCCCTCGCCAGCCGCCGGCTCAACGACGAGGGCAAGTCGCAGACTCTCGATCCCGCCGAAGTCCAGGCCGCCCTGCAGGCCGTTCCGGCCCAGTCGGACCCCGCGGACGCCCTCGCCCATCGCTGGGCCGCCTGGCTGCTCGCCCGCCCCACCGAGCGCCCCCTGTCGCCGCAAGACGAGGAACCCCTGGCCGACTACGCCCGCCGGCTGACCGAGAGTTCCGAGCCCAGCGCGCTCGCCGAGGCCACGCGCTTCAGCCACTGAGCCGGCGCCGCCTTGCATCCGCGACCCGCCGGGACTAGGAAGGGGCGTTCATGACCGACTTCGCCAGCATCCTCACGGTCGTCCTGCCCGTCTACCTGACCATGGGCGCGGGCGCCGCCGCCCGGCATGCCGGCATCCTGCCCGGCGAGGCCGATGCCGGCCTGATGAAACTCGCCGTCACCCTGCTGACTCCCTGCCTCATCCTCGGCCGCGTCGTCGGCAACCCCTCGGTCATGCAGCCCCTGGCCGTCCTGCTCGCCGCCGGCCTCGGCTACGCGCTGGTCGCTCTCGGCATCGCCGTGTCCTACTTCGCCGCCCCGCTCATCGGCCTGAAAAAACACGAGGGGCGCCGCACCTTCGCCGTCTCCTGCGGCCTGCAGAACTACGGCTTCGTCGCCATCCCCATCGTCACCGCCCTGTTCCCTGATTCCGGCACCCTCGGCGTGCTCTTCACCTTCACCCTCGGCGTCGAACTCGCCTGCTGGACGGCCGGTGTGGGCCTGATGACCGGCCTCGGCCAGGCGCCCTGGCGACTCGCCGTCAACCCACCGGTGCTTGCCATCCTGCTCTCGCTGGCGCTCAACTTCAGCGGCCTGCACGCCTGGATGCCCGGCGTGCTGCGCAACACGCTCGACATGATGGGCACCTGCGCCGTCCCGCTGGCCGTGCTGCTCATCGGCGCCTCGATTTACGATGTCTGGGGCCAGGAGCCCGTGCGCTGGTCGGTGGCCCTTTTCGCCCCCGTGCTGCGCCTGGCCCTGCTGCCGCTCGCCTTCCTCGCCACCGCCGCCTGGTTGCCGGTCACCCCTGAGCTGAAGAACGTCCTGCTCATCCAGGGGGCCATGCCCAGTGCGGTCTTCAACATCGTCATCGCCCGCCATTACGGCGGTCACGCGCCCACCGCCGTGCAGGTGGTCATCGCCACCACGGTGGTGAGCTTGGCGAGCACGCCGCTGGTGCTCGCCTGGGCGCTAAAGCATCTTTGAGGCCGGGCCTCAGCGGCCGAGCAGCTCGCGCAGCAACTCGATGCAGCGCCGGTTCTGCGCCATCGTGCCGACGGAGATGCGCACCCACTCAGGCAGCTTGTAGGCCGCCATCGCGCGCACGATGACCCCTCGCTCCATGAGCGCCTTGAACACGGCATTGCCGTCCCCCACCTTCACCAGCACAAAGTTCGCGTGGCTCGGGATGAACTCCAGGCCCATCGTGGCAAACTGCTCCTGCAGGTAGGCGCGCCCCTCGTCGGTCAGGGCCTTGGTCTTCGCCTGGTGCGCCTCGTCGAGCAGGCCCGCCAGCGCGCCGGCCTGGGCGACCAGATTGACGTTGAAAGGCTGGCGCGTGCGCTGCAGCACGTCGACCAGTTCCTTGTTGCCGAGACCGTAGCCAACACGCACGCCGGCCAGGCCCTGGATCTTCGAGAAGGTGCGCAGAATGATGACGTTGCGACCCTCACGCACGTACTTGAGCGTGTCGGGCGGGTTGTCGAGGAACTCGTGGTAGGCCTCGTCGAAGACGACGACGACATGCTCCGGCACCTTGTCCATGAAGCGGTCGATCGCCTCCTGGCTGACCAGCGTGCCGGTCGGGTTGTTCGGGTTGGCAATGAAGATCTCCTTGGTGCGCGGCGTGATCGCGGCGGCCATGGCGTCGAGATCATGCACGTAGCCGGGGTCCTCGACCTCGATCGTCTCGGCGCCAAACACCTTGGCCATCAGCTTGTAGACCAGGAAGGCGTGCTTGGCGGTGATGATGTTGTCGCCCGGCTGCAGGAAGGCATGGCCGATGAACTCGATGATCTCGTTGCTGCCGCAGCCGACGATGACATTGCCCATCTCCAGGCCGAACTTCGCGGCCAGGGCGTTGCGCAGTTTCCAGGAGGCGCCGTCCGGATAGAGATGCACCTCCTCGACCGCCTGTTTCATCGCCTCGATCGCCTTCGGCGAGGGCCCAATCGGGTTCTCGTTCGAGGCCAGCTTGATGATGTCCTCCGGCCTCAGGCCGAGCTCGCGCGCGACATCCTCAATGGGCTTGCCGGGTTCGTAGGCGACGAGGTCTTTGAGCTGCGGGTTGGCGTGGTTCCAGATGGACATGGCGTTGGGGGCGTAAAGATGTTCTTTCCACCCGGAAACGCGCGGTGGCAAGCGTTTGGATGCGCCCGCAGCAGCCTGCCGTCAGGGCTGCTTCGAATACTCTTCCCAGGCCTCGGCGATCTTCGCCGCCTTCTCGTCGCCGGTGTGGAAGATGAAGCGGTGGCGCAGGCTGACCTTGTCGCCCTTCTTCAGGGTGAAGGCGCCGGAGTCGGAGGTCTTGTCGAGCGACTGCAGACCGAAGGGATTGGCGGTGAACAGGCCGTAGGTGCGCACGTGCCAGGGGGTGGGATGGCGGAAGCTCTTCGGGTGGTTGAGCATGGCGACGCCGACGTGGGCGCCCTTGACGGTGCCGTGGTAGTCGACCCACTTGGCGCGCTTGGCCCAGGCGTCGGCGTCGGTGTGCCCCTCGCTGGTGATGATGTGTCCGGTGCCCTTGCCCTCCTTGCCCTTGTCGACGGCCATTTCCGAAGGCACGCGGATGCTCAGGCCCGAGTCCTTCTTGTCATCGACCACGGTGTCGCCCTCGGTGGCGACCAGCTCAATGTCGACGTCGATGATGCGGCTAGCCCCGTTGTCGATGAAGGTGTGGCGACGGATCTCCTCGAGGATCTTTTTGCCGCTGGCATCAACATGGTCGGAAACGGCGGTGAGCACGGCCTTCGCGCCGTCCTGCATCTGACTGAAGCTGCGATGCTTGATGGCGCCCAGGTGCTTGACGCGTTCAGCGGTCTTCTCGGTCGGCTTTTCGCCGAAGGTCTGGCGCTCGGCCCAGGTGTCGTAGCCGCCGATGCTCTCGTGACCGAAGCACAGGCCGCGATGGTGCGGGTGATCATGCTGCTCGCCGTCCACCGTCTTCATCGGATAGGAGCGGGTCATGTCGGTGCCATCCGGACCGATGATCGGCCAGAGGTAGGGCTTGTTGGCCTGGTCGACCACGTATTCGGTGAAGAACTTGCCGTCGAGCTTGACGACCGCGCCGCCGGTCGCTGTCTTCTCGATCGTGAAGGTGCCGGCCTGGACGGAGGCGGCGAGGAGGGCGGCGAGGGCGAGGTGGAGCTTCATGAAGTGCGGAAAAAGCACGGACAAGAACGCCCGCGCAAGCCCGTTTCTTCCCCCTTCCCGCCCGCCCATGAAACTTCTCCCCAGCCTCGCCCTCTTCCTGCTGGCCACCGCCGCCCACGCCCAGCTGCGTTCCGACGGCGCCACCGCCTCCTTCCGCGGCAGCCTGCCGCCGCAGCCGGTCGCCGCCCTCTCCGCCGAACAGGAGGCCACCCTGGAAAAAGAGCTCGCCGCCCTGACCGCCGACTTTGCCGCCGTGAAAAAGCACCCGCGCGCCGCCGATGCCGACATCCTGCTCAAGGCCGTGCGCTACGCCCTCGACTTCGACGAGTGGTACGATAAGAAGGCCGAGGACGGGATCAAGAAGGCGCAGAAGCTGCTGACCGAGGCGCGCGCGCGGATCGACGGCCTGAAGAAAAACCGCACACCCTGGCTAGACGGCTCGGGCTGGAAGGTGCTCGGCTACTACTCGCGGCTCGACGACAGCCCGCAGCCCTACGGCGTCGAGATTCCCGAAGGCCTGCGCCTCGGCCAAAAGCCGGTGCCCATGTGGATCTGGTTGCACGGGCGCGGCGACACCACCACCGACCTGCATTTCATTGCCGGCAAGCTCGGCAGCACAAAGCCCGGCCAGTTCCAACCCAAGGGCACGATCATCATCCATCCCTTTGGCCGCTACTGCAACGGCTGGAAGAGCGGCGGCGAGGTCGATGTCTTCGAGGCGCGCGACAACGCCATCGCCCGCTTCAACATCGACCGCGACCGCATCGCGCTGGCCGGCTTCAGCATGGGCGGCGCCGGTGCCTGGCACCTGGGCGCGCACTACCCCGACCAGTGGGCCTGCGTGCACGCCGGGGCCGGCTTTGTCGATGTCAAACGTTACCAGAAGCTGACGCCCGAGAAGATGCCGGTCTGGTACGAGCAGAAGCTCTGGGGGTTTTATGACGTGCCCGACGCAGTGCGCAACCTGCTCAACGTGCCGCTGGTCGCCTACAGTGGAGAGAACGACAGCCAGCGCGATTCCGCCGCCTACATGGAGGAGGTGCTCGCCGGCCAAGGACTGAAGCTCAGCCACCATATTGGCCCGGGCATGGGCCACAAGTACCACCCCGAAGTCATCAGAACCGTTCAGGCAGAGATCGAGACCGCGGTCGCCAAGGGGCGCAACCGCTTCCCCGACAAAATTCACATCCAGGCAAAGACCGCACTCTATGGCCGCGTCCACTGGCTGAATCTGCATGGCCTGGAGGAGAGCTGGAAGGAGGCGCGCCTCGACGCCCGCGTGACCAGCGGCCGCAGCATCGAACTGACCACCCAAAACGTCAGCCGCATCGTCCTCTACCCGCCGCCGCAGGCGCGCGCCGGCGGTCGCCAACTCGACCTGGTCGTCGATGGCATGAAGATCCGCGTCGCGCTCGGCCCGGTGCTGCCGGCCTTCGAAAACTTTCACCAGCCCGGCCCGCGCCTGCCGAACTCCGGCGGTGCTTTCATCCGCCTGGTGAAAAAGGACGGCCGCTGGACCGAACACGGCCCCACCCCCTTTGCCCACACCGGTCCCGAGGGCGGCAAACCCTCCTCGCACCCCGGCCCGATGGACGCAGCCTTCCTCAAGCGCTTCCTCGTCGTCCTGCCCGATGGCAAGTCGTCGCACCCGCAGGTCGACGCCTGGGTGCAGGCCGAGTCGGCGCACTTCCTGCAGCGCTGGCGCAGTCTGATGCGCGGCGACGTCCGCGTCGTCAAGGCTTCCGAGCTTGGCGATGCCATCGCGACCGGCCAAAACCAGGGCCTCATCCTCTGGGGCACGCCGGAGTCAAACTCCGTGCTGAAACAACTCCTGCCGCGCCTGCCGCTCAAGTGGGACGCTCAGACGGTCGCCATCGCCGACCAAAGCCACG
>JBIJBO010000184.1:0-6611 GCA_044345215.1 Prosthecobacter sp.
GACGCTCTTCATCGAGCGGTCCAGACTCAGCGCTTCCTGCTTTTGCCAATCTCCACCAACCTCAGGTCGGAAAACCAAGCGGTGCCTGAAACCGGTGCATACCAACCCCCGAGGCGACAACCAAGGGTCATCTTGTCGAGGGCCCCGGATTCAAATTCAAAGTCGACTTTTTTCCAGCTCTTGGTGCCGCTCAGGGATTCCGACCGGGTGTAGGTGCCACCGATGGACAGATTCGCTCCCTGATTGTTTGGGGCGACCACGTTGTCCGTCTTGATGAAGGCCGTGAGTCGATACCGCATGCCCGGTTTGACCGAGACTTCCTGCTGAAAAAAGGTGTCGGCAGCGGACGCATTCACGATTCGAATGCTGGGCGCATCCCCACGGTTGACCTGATGATCCACCGCCACCGTTCCCTTGTTCTCCTGGGTCGTGACTTTCCAACCATAGAGGCCTTCGGTGGGCTGCGCGTTGGGCAATAAATTTTCCCGGCCTGAACCAGAATCAGCAGCGAGAGCAGGCAGAGCGGCGAGCAAGGCGGCGAAAACTTTGAGTCGGTCGCAAAATGGGAGTTTCATGAATCGAAGGGAGGTTGAAGAGGGGGCATCACGCCATGAACACGGCGTGATGACGAAAAATATACGTATCGTATATATTTCTTTGTCAAACTTTTCGCAACCCTCGGATTTCGACGTTTTTGCCCCCAACCCTTCCTGCTTGGCGTAGTCTTTGATCATGAAGCGTTTATCCATCCTGCACGTCGCTGGCCTGGCCATCGCCCTCGGTGTTGCCGCCTGCGCGGCAACCCGGGCCGGCTATGAAACCGCGCCTTACGAGGTCCTGCGCAGCGAGGGGGCCTTCGAACTGCGCGCCTACCCGGAGCTGCCCCTGGTCACCACCGGCAACGACGGTGCCGATGGCAGTTTCATGCGCCTGTTCCGCTACATCAGCGGCGCCAACGCCACCCAGGAGAAGATCGCCATGACCACGCCGGTGTTCATGGTCGACAACCGGATGGCCTTCGTGCTGCCGGCCGAGAAAAGCCAGGCCCCCGCACCCGCCTCCAAAGATGTCCGCCTCGAAAAACGCCCCGCCGGGCATGTCGCGGTGCATCGATTCAGCGGCCAGCGCTCCGCCGAGGCGGACGCCGCCGCGCTGGTTCAACTGCGCGCCTGGATGGCCCGGCAGGGGCTCAAGGAGACCGGCAAAGCCTTCAGCGCCTCCTACGACCCGCCGTGGACCCCGGGTCCGATGCGCCGCAATGAGGTGCTCGTGCCGGTGGCGGAGTAGGAACGCATGGGGTTGCTGCGAGCAGAAGACGACTCACTTCAGCGCCTGGATGGCCAGCGTGCTCTGCTCGCGAAGCGTCTGATTCAGGAAATCCCAATAGCCCGCGTTTTCGAGTGTGCCCTGCACGGTGGCAGCGGGAAGAAAGCGGCGCATCTCTGCGATGAACGCACTGCGTATGGCGGGCAGCTCCTTCAAAGCCTTCAGCCGCTCCGCCAGTAGCCGCCTGAATTCGGCATCGGTGCGATGATGGTCCTGAATCTTCAGGGGAATGAGGTGCGCAGGCAGCACCACCCCCTGCTGGACGAGCCATGCAATGTCCCACAAGTCACGGTTCTTGACGCGGTTGTCGCGAAAAGCCAGTGCCAGGATTTTGTCCGCCAGGATTTCCTCCCGGCTCTGCGCCTGCAGGATCAGTCCGGAGGTGCCGAGGTCAACGCCGTAGAGGTTGCGCAGCATCATCGGGCGCGGGTCGTGACTTGGAATCGCGCAAATGTCGAGATGGATGCGTTGCGCCGGCAGGTGCTTCCTCTCACCCCGTGTCTCAAGGGTGAGTTTCCAGTTCGAAACCTTCCCACCTGTCTGGATCGGTTCACTGACGCTCACGGGCAAGCCGTAGCGGGTCTGCAGTCGCTTGATCAGCACGGACCCCAGGCTGGCCAGAGTGCTGCGCTTGAACCCCCGGCCTCCGGTGAAGTCCAGATCCTCACTGAGCCTGGCTGATCCATAGCAGGCTCGCAGGCAGGTTCCGCCGATGAAGGTGAGCCCTGCCAACAGTCCAGCCTCGTTCATCTCACGGAGGATGTCGTGGTGGAGAAGTTCTTTTTCCACGACCGGCCTCAGCGTGGTGAGATCACCACGTGACCTCAATGCCTCGTCCACCAGTAGGTCAAGCAAGCTCATGCACCGCCTCCTCATCGACAAGATCCAGATTCCGTCGTGTGGCCTTCATGTCACGCATCGCCTGCCTGACCGAGGCCCGCCACAAATGCCTGTCAGCATCAAAAGACAGCTCACCCGCCAGATTCTCGGGACGCTGTTCGGTGTGCACGAACTCAATGTGCCCGTGGTCACCGCAGTTGACGACGTGACTGCGCCCGGAGGACATCAGAGTGATCCAGTTCATCGGCACTTGGGAGATGACACCGATGTCGCTGAGTGCGGTTTCAAGGCTGATGTAGTTGAACTCGCCTGCCCTGAGCCGCGCGGCTGCATGAAAGAGCAGGTTGCCCGGCAAGTAGCCAGCCACCGGATAGAGGTAGATGCCGCGACAGATGCGCTTGAGCAGGCCGGCCTGGGTCGCCCGCGATAAAAGCACCGCCAACTGGCTGCACCCAGGGACCGCGGCGGCCAGGTCCGTCGACGCAAACACACAGTGTTCGCTGTCGGCCAGCGACTGGAGAGTTTGGGCGAGATGCCTCATGGGTTGCATGACACAACTCTACAAAAGATTGCACAAAATGCAAGGATTTGTAGACCTAATCTTTCTGCCCTCCATCTTCCCACCCGCCACTGCGGCGAGGCATCGAGCCAAGGCGGAGAGGCCAGGAGTTGCGCTGACCTCCCTGCTCCGCGGGGTCACTGCCCCCGCCTACAGCAGAAATCACGGTGCCCTGGGACTGAGCGCCCCACCCGTTCCGCCTCCGTGCTCTCCGTGTCCTTCGTGCGAGACCCACTTGAGCCATTCCTGTCTGGCCAAGGCCTGCTTCCCAAAACTTTGGGTCTGCCTTTGCGATCCTTGCGTTCCTTTGCGGCCAAACCGGCTCCTCGTCTGTTCCATCTGCGATCAGCGTCCCATCAGCGGTTCGCCTCAGGTTGGCCGAGCGGTCAGACCGGGAACGCGGGGTCACTGCCCCCGCCTACAGCGCATTCAGTCCCGAAAGCCTGACGCGGTGCGGAGAGGCCAGAAAAACCTCTGGCCTCCCTGCACTGTGCCCTCGGCGCTCCACCGTCCTTGCCCGCTCAGTTCGAGCGGCCGAGGTAACTGTTGTCCTCGGTCTTGACGCTGATCTTGTCGCCCGGACCGATGAACAGCGGCACCTGCACCTGCAGGCCGGTCTCCATGATGGCGGCCTTGTAGACGTTGTTGGCGGAGTCGCCCTTCACGCCTTCCGGCGCCTCGGCCACGGTCATCACCACGGACGGCGGCAGTTCGATGCCGATGACCACATCGTCGGCAAACTGGATCGTATACTTCTGGCCCTCGATGAGGTAGTTCTTGGCATCCTTGACCTGGTCGGCCATGAGCACCACGTCCTCGAAGGTTTCGGGGTGCATGAAGTGGTAGTCGTCGCCGTCCTTGTAGCTGTACTCGTGCGGCTCGCGGTTCAGGTTGACGGATTCCAGCGACTCATTGGAGGTCATGCGCAGGTTATACACCTTGCCGGTGCTGAGCGCGCGGACCGACATCTGGACGTAGGAGGCCATGCGCGGGGGCGTCTTCAACTCGAAGTCGGAGACGAGGCACACCTCGTTGTTGTAACGGACGGCGTGGCCTTTGCGAAGGTTGATGACGGGGGTGGAAGCCATAAGACCGTGCGTTTTAGGCATGATCGGGGCAATTGCAAGGGAACAAATGCCGCCCAACGGAGGTAGCCCGGGCTTGCTGCACCCCCGGACATTTCCCATTTTTCGCCAGCGATGCGCGGCAGGGCCGGGTGTGCCACGCGCCTTGGCATGCATGTGACAGAAATGGGCGGACTGGACCGCCCGTGACGCACGGCCCGCACGACGGGTTGGAGCTCCGCATGAAAGCCCTGCTATTTTCCGCCTGCAACTTGCCCGCCCTGGCCGCCGAGATGCCAGCCGCCTTGAAAAAATCGACGGCCTGCTTGCCGCCGGTGCAGCGGTTCGCCTGACGACCCTCAATCCTGCTGGCGCAGCGCCTCTTCGGCTTCGAGGCCGAAGAGGAATTCGAAGTCGCCCTTGTCGAGGGTGCTGGCGAAGCCGCCCTGACCAAGGATGTTCGAGGACAGCAGACTCTTCTTCTGCTGCAGGAGCATGATCTTTTCCTCGATCGTGCCCTTGGTGATCATGCGGTAGGCCATGACAGGCTGGGTCTGGCCGATGCGGTGCGCCCGGTCGATGGCCTGCGCCTCGACCGCCGGGTTCCACCAGGGATCGTAGAGGATGATGTAGCTGGCGGCGGTGAGGTTCAGACCGCTGCCGCCGGCCTTGAGGGAGAGCAGGAAGACGCTGGCACCCTCATCCTCCTGGAAACGGCGCACGACCTCGGCGCGGTTCTGGGTGGCGCCGGTGAGCCAGTAGTGCGGCACGCCCATGTCCTGCAGGCGGTCGCGCAGGATCTCGAGCATGGAAACGAACTGGCTGAACAGCAGGACCTTGTGTCCACCGGCGTGCAGTTCCTCGATGAGTTCCAGGGTCGCGCCGAGCTTGGCGCTGTCCTCGCCGGCGGCGGCGGCATCGGCCAGCACCGGATGGCAGCAGATCTGGCGCAGGCGGGTGAGCGCCTGCAGAATGGCAAAGCGCCGGCGGGTCAGCACGTCGAAGCCCGAGGCGGAGATGACCATCTGCTGGGCGCGCGCCAGCTCTTCGCGGTAGCGGCGCGCCTGGGCCTCGCTCATCTCGCACAGCAGGGTTTCCTCGCTGCGCGAGGGGAGTTCCTTGGCCACCTGCGACTTGGTGCGGCGCAACAGGAAGGGCTTCAGGCGGGCGTGCAGGCGCTCGGAGGCGGCGGCATCCTTGCGCCGGTCGAAGTGGCGGTGGAAATACTTGCGATCGCCAAGCGCGCCCGGTGTGGCAAAGGTCATCAGGCTCCAGAGATCAAGCAGGCGGTTTTCCACCGGCGTACCGCTGAGCACGAGGCGGTTCTCGGCCTTGAGCTGGCGGGCGGCGCGCGCCGCCTTGCTGTCGGGATTCTTGATGTGCTGGCCCTCGTCGAGGATGATGGCCAGCCACTTGACCGTCTCCAGCAGTTCGGCGCAGCCGCGCAGCTGGGCGTAGTTGATGACCAGCACATGCTGGTCGCTGAGCAGGCGCTCCAGATCGAGCTCGTCCTTCTCGCGCAGCACCTGCACGCGAAGTTCCGGCGCCGCCTTGGCAAACTCGGTGGCCCAGACATCGAGCACGGACTTCGGGCAGACCACCAGACAGGGCCAGGCCTTGCGGTAGCGTCCGCGCAGCCAGAGCACCCAGGCGATGCTCTGGATGGTTTTGCCGAGACCCATGTCGTCGGCGAGGATGCCGCCAAACTTGTTCAGGCTGAGGTAGGCGAGGAAGTGATAGCCCTCGACCTGGTAAGGGCGCAGGGTGACGGCCAGTCCCTCGGGCACGACGGGTTTTTCATCGAGGCGCGCCTGCTCCATGCGCTGGGTGATCATCTGCCAGGCGCGCGGATGGATGACCTCCTTGACGCTCTGGCCGGCCAACTGACGCCAGTGCAGGCGGTGCGCCTCGCCGGTGAACTCGTCAAGATCGAGGCCCGCCTGGTCGAGAAGCGTCTGCTGCTCCTCCGAAAGCTCCAGCTTGACCCGGCGCCAGGTGCCGTCGGCAAGCTGGACGAAACCGCCCTTGGCGGCAACGAGCCGGCGGATGTCGGCAGGCTTCAAATCGGCGCCGTCGACCTCGAAGATGAGACGCAGATCAAACCAGTCGATGTCGGCGGTCTGCGCCGCCTCGAGGCGAACGCGGGCGATGAGCGGGTCGGCGAGGATGGTCTGCAGACGCTCGTCGGCCTGCAGATGCACCCCATTCGGCAGGCCCTGGGCCCAGGCCATGAAATGCTCGGGGAAGGTCTTGGTCAGGCGCACGCGGAAGCCATCCTGCTCGGGATCGTAGACCGCGCGCAAGTCCTGCAGGGCGGCCTCGGCGGCGGCGAGCGGCGTGCGGTCGCTGCACAGGATGGTGTCATCCTCCGGGCGACCGTCGAGCGACGGCTGCCAGCCGCCGTGGCGCAGGATCTCACGAACACGGCCGTCGGGCGAACGCGCCTCGATCTGAAAGACGGCATGTTCGGTGCCGCCGAGCGGCCCGCGGGCGACACAGCCGGCGCGGATGCCAACCTCGAGCACCTCATGCCGGACACGCGCGGCCAGCTCCGCCGGCAGGGGCAGCCCGAGCTTATCGAGGAAGCTGATGCCGTCCTGGCTGGCGAGGGCACCGACCGGGATGGCGACCGGTTCCTCGAAGCGGGTGTCGCCGGCAAACCAGAAGGGCCCCTCAAACAGGGCATCGCCGCCCAAGTACAGCGTGCGCGCCCCCGGCAGCACACGCAGCGGCGGCGGCACCGGCGTGCCGTCGGCACGGACGAGGTTCAGGCGCAGCTGGCGGCTTTCCACATCCTCGCGCCCCCACCAGCGCAGGGGCGT
>JBIJBO010000056.1:0-21351 GCA_044345215.1 Prosthecobacter sp.
CGTCTTCCTGCCGCAGATCCTCATTCTGTTCTTTTTTATCGGGATCATGGAGGACACCGGCTACATGGCGCGGCTGGCCTTCATCATGGACCGGTTGATGAGTGTTGTCGGCCTCAATGGCAAGGCTTTCCTGCCCTTTCTCAGCAGCTATGCCTGCGCGGTGCCGGGGGTCATGGCGACCCGCACCATCGACAGTCCGAAGGACCGGCTCATCACCATCCTCATCGCGCCGCTGGCGAGCTGTTCGGCGCGTCTGCCGGTCTACCTGCTGCTCATTGCCGCTCTCATGCCTGAGAGCGTGTCCGCCTGGGGACGCGCCGCCGCCATGGTCGGTCTTTACGCCCTCGGCACCCTCGGTGCCTTCGGCTTCGCCTGGTTGTTCAACCGGCGCATCCTGCGCGGTGCCAACGCGCCGATGATCCTGGAGATGCCTAACTACAAGCGGCCCTCGCTGAAGCCGATCCTCTTCCAGGTCTGGCAGCGCGCCAAGGCCTTCCTGGTGCGTGCCGGCACCATCATCTTCGGCATGTCCATCCTGATCTGGGCCGCCTCGACCTATCCCAAGGACCGTGTCCTGCTCGCCGAGGCCGAGAAGCTGGAGCAGCGACTGGACTTGCTCGAGGCTGCTGGCGATGCCGCCGCAGTCAACGCCGCCGGCGAGGAATTGGCGGGACTGAAATCGCGCCAGCTGGCGCAGAGTTTTGCCGGTCGCGCCGGCCACCTGATCGAGCCGCTCATCGCCCCGCTCGGCTACGACTGGAAGATCGGCATCGGCCTGATCGGCAGCTTCGCCGCGCGCGAATTGTTCGTGAACACCATGGCCGTGGTGTATGCGGTCGGCGCCGGCGACGACGAGGACATGACACCGCTGCGCGAGCGCATCCAGGGCGAGCGGCGGGCCGACGGTACGCCGGTGTACCGGCCGCTGGTCTGCGTCAGCCTGCTGGTCTTTTACGTCTTCGCCATGCAGTGCGTCAGCACCCTGGTCATCGTCAAACGTGAGACCGGCTCGTGGAAATGGGCCTGCTTCCAGCTCGCCTACCTGAGTGGCACCGCCTGGCTGCTCGCCTTCGCCATCTTCCAGATTGGCCGCGCGCTGGGCTGGTGAGCCGGCCTCCATTCCCGCTTGAAACCGGCCGGTCGGGCGCTAAAGAAGCGCCCTCCGCGCGCCCGGCCGCTTTTGGCGTATCTTTCAACAAACCTGAATCCATCGCGCTCCGGCGCTCATCTCCAACATGAACACCTCCCTTCTTGCCCAAGCCGCCAATGAAGCCCGTGGCCTCGCCATGGACGCCGTCCACAAGTGCTCCTCCGGCCACCTTGGCCTGCCGCTCGGTGCAGCTGACATCGGCGCCGTCTTGTTTGGCGACAAGCTGGTCTGCGATCCCGCCGATCCGCAGTGGCTCAACCGCGACCGCTTTATCCTCTCCGCCGGTCACGGCTCGATGTTCCTCTACGGCTGGCTGCACCTGAGCGGCTACGACCTGTCGCTCGAGCAGGTGCAGAACTTCCGCGTCCTGCATTCGACCACCCCCGGCCACCCCGAGTTCCACGAGACGCCCGGCGTCGAGTGCACCACCGGCCCGCTCGGTCAGGGCGTCGGCAACGCCGTCGGCTACGCGCTTTCCGGCAAGATGGCCGCAGCCAAGTACAACACCGCCGAGCACACCATCCTCAATCACCACGTCATCGCCCTCGCCGGCGACGGCTGCCTGCAGGAGGGCGTGGCCCGCGAGGCGGTCGCCTTTGCCGCCCACAACGGTCTCGACAATCTCATCGTCATCTTTGACTCCAACGACGTCACACTCGACGCCATGGCCAAGGTGACCCAGAGCGAGGACACCCAGGCCCTGTTCACCGCCCTCGGCTGGGACGCCGTCACCATCGACGGCCACGATTTCGCCGCGATCGGCGCCGTCATCGACCGCGCCAAGGCCGACGACAACGGCAAGCCGAAGATCATCATCGCCAAGACGATCATCGCCAAGGGCATCCCCGAGGTCGCAGGCACCGCCAAGGGCCACGGCGAGGGCGGCGCCAAGTTCACCGACAGTGCCAAGCAGGGGCTGGGCCTGCCGGCCGGCGCCCACTTCTACGTCAGCGACGCGGTGAAAGAGTACTTCGCCGGGCTCAAGGCGCAGCGCGCCGCCGCCCACGCCGAGTGGAACCAGACCTTTGCCGCCTGGGCCGCTGCCAACCCGGAGAAGGCCGCGGAACTGAAGGCGGCCCGCGAGGGCGGGTTGAAGGCCGGGGACCTGCTCAAGCTCGTGCCGGAATCGCCGGCCGAGGGCAAGGCCGCCACCCGCAACAGCGGCGGCGAGATCCTCAACCACATCGCCAAGGCGGTGCCGCACCTGATCACCGGCAGCGCCGACCTGTTTGGCTCGACCAAGAACTACCTCAAGGATGGCGGTGATTTCTCCGCGGCGAACCCGACCGGCCGCAACATCTGGTTCGGCATTCGCGAGCACGCCATGGGCGCCATCTGCAACGGCATCGCCTACGATGGCCTGTTCCTTGCCAGCGGTGCCACCTTCCTGGTGTTTGCCGACTATTGCCGCCCGAGCATCCGTCTGGCCGCGCTCGCCAAGCTGCCAGTCACTTACATCTTCACCCACGACAGCGTCGGGGTCGGCGAGGACGGCCCGACCCACCAGCCGGTGGAAACGGTCAGCGGTCTGCGCGTCATCCCGAACCTCGACGTCATCCGCCCGGCCGATTCCGAGGAGGCCGCCGCGGCCTTTGCCCAAGCCTTCAGCCGTGCCGATGGCCCGACTCTTCTGGCGCTCAGCCGCCAGGACTTGCCGCATCAGGGGCATGTCAGCGCTGCCGTCCGCCGCCAGGGCACCCTCAACGGCGCCTACGTGCTGGTCCAAGAGACCGCCGCGCTTGAGGCCATCGTCATCGCCACCGGCTCGGAAGTCCAGTGGGCCGTCGAGGCCGCCAAGGGCCGCCCTGGCGTCCGCGTCGTCTCGATGCCCTGCATGGAACTCTTCGACCGCCAGCCGCAAGCCTACCGCGACCAGGTGCTGCCCCCGGCCTGCGCCAAGCGCGTCGCCATCGAGGCCGGTGTCACCGGCCTGTGGTGGAAGTACGTTGGCACCCAGGGGCAGGTCATCGGCATCGACCGCTTTGGCATCAGCGCCCCCGGCAACACGGTGTTCAAGGAACTCGGCATCACCGCCGAGGCCGTCGTTGAGGCCCTCGCCTGACCCGGTTGTTTCCCGAGCCTCCCGCCGGAGTTCCGGCGGGAGGCTTTTTTTTGAGCGGTGCACGGCAATTTCGGCCCCGATTTTCAGACCCGGCTTGCGCCTACGGCGGTTGACGCGCCCATGAGGCTGCCATAATCAGTTCCGGTCGCGGGTCGCGGGCGTATCCTCTCCGGCGGCATTTTTTTCCACGAATCCATGAAGTGCGACATCTGCGAGAACGAGGCCACGGTGTTCCTGACCCAGATCATCAACGGGCAGATGACCACGGTGAACTTGTGCGACGCCTGTTCGAAGGCCAAGGGGGTGACCGATGAGACCGGTTTTGGCTTGGCCGAGGCCTTCCTGAGCGCGGCCCCCGGCAGCGCAGAATCCGAGCTCGTCTGTCCGGCCTGCGGCTTCACCTCGGCCCAGCTGAAGAAAATCGGCCGCATGGGATGCCCGGAGTGCTACACCACTTTCCGCCACAGCATTGAGGGCCTGCTCAAGTCGATGCACAAGGGCACCCGCCACGTCGGCAAGGCGCCCCAGCACCTCGTCGACCGCGCGGTCGCCAGCGCCGGCATCGCCCAGCTCCGCCAGGAGCTTGAGCAGGCGGTGCGCGAGGAGCGCTACGAGGATGCCGCTCGACTAAAAGGCGAGATCCAGAACGCCGAGGCGGCCATTGTCAAGACGGCCGCGGCACCGGCGGTTGGCGAATCTCCCTCCATCTGATCGAACATTCCCCGGCCCAGGCTTTCCAAGCTTAAGACCCCCATGCGTTTTCAAACCCTCCTCAAGCACCCTGCCGACTGGATGAAGGGCAGCGGTCCGCACTCCGAGATCGTCATGACCTCGCGTGTGCGGCTGGCCCGCAACCTGCGCGGCTTCAGCTTCCCAGGCTACTCGCCGGAGCACCAACGCGTCGAGCTGCTGGCGCTGGCGCGGCCGAAGGTGGCGGCTCTGCGTCCCATGAAGGACGGCTTCGCCGAGGACTACGCCAGCCTGCCCAAGGTGCGCAAGCAGGTGCTCGTCGAGCGCCATCTGGTCAGCCGCGAGCATGCCGCCCGTTCGGCCGGCTGCGCGGTCGTCGTCAACCGCTCCCAGAGCTTGTCGGTGATGATCAACGAGGAGGACCACTTCCGCATCCAGGGCATTCGCCCCGGTCTCAACCTGCGCAGCGCCTGGCAGCTCGTTGACGAGGCCGACTCCGCCCTTGGGGCGGTTCTTCCCTATGCCTTCGACGAGAAGCTGGGCTACCTGACCGCCTGCCCGACCAATCTCGGCACCGGCATGCGCGCCTCGGTCATGCTGCACCTGCCCGGGCTGGTGCAGTCCGACCAGATCAATCCCGTGCTCAAGGCGGTCGGCAAAATCGGCCTGGCCGTGCGCGGTCTCTACGGCGAGGGCACCGAGGCGCTCGGCAACCTCTTCCAGATCTCCAACCAGCACACCCTCGGCGAGAAGGAGGGTGAGATCATCGCCCAGATCGAGAAAGTCATCGAGCGGGTCGTCAATTCCGAGATCAACGCTCGCCAGAAGCTCCTTGAGGACAACGCCACGATGCTGCATGACCAGGTGGGCCGGGCCTACGCGATTCTGCGCTACGCCCACGTGCTCACCTCCAAGGAGGCTCTCAACCTGCTCTCGCTGCTGCGACTTGGCGCCGACCTCGACCTTGTGCCCAACTGTGACCGTGGCCTGCTCGACCTGCTCCTCCTCGAGATCCAGCCCGCCCACCTGCAGTTCGGGGCCGGCCGCGATCTCAGCCCGGAGGAGCGCGATGCCCTGAGGGCCGAAATCACCCGCACGCGGTTGCAATCCCTGACCGGTCCCGCTAACGTTTGCTCAACACAAAACCCGCCGGAGGCGTCCACCTCCGATTCCCATGATGAATAATTTCACGCCTCGCGCCCAACAGGTTCTGGCTCTCGCCCGCAAGGAGGCCGATCGCTTCAACCACAATTACGTCGGCACCGAGCACCTCCTGCTCGGCCTCATCAAGCTGGGCCAGGGAGTCGCCGTCAATGTCCTCACCAAACTCGGTCTCGACCTCGAGACCGTGCGTCTGCAGGTCGAGCAGCAGGTCGGCTCCGGCCCAGAGACCAAGATGGCCGGCAACATCCCGTACACGCCGCGCGTGAAGAAGGTCCTTGCCCTCGCTAGCAAGGAGGCGAAGGCGCTCAACCACAGCTACGTCGGCACCGAGCACATCCTGCTAGGTCTGCTGCGCGAAGGCGAGGGCGTCGCCGCCCAGGTCCTGCGCAATCTCGAGATCAACCTCGACCGCGCCCGCAATGAGATCCTCAAGGAACTCGACCCCAACTTCTCCGGCTCCGCCGCCGAGGAGGAGGAGGATGAGGACGGCGAGGCCGCCGCGCCCGGCGCCGGCCCCGAGGAGGACAAGAAAAAGAAGAAGAGCGACAAGATGCCGGCCCTGCGCGCCTTCGGCCGCGACCTTACCGAGATCGCCCAGAAGGGCGAGATGGATCCGGTCATCGGCCGCGCCGACGAAATCGCCCGAGTCATCCAGATCCTCTGCCGCCGCACCAAGAACAACCCCGTGCTGATCGGCGAGGCCGGCGTTGGCAAGACCGCCATCGTCGAGGGCCTGGCCCAGGAGATCGCCGCCGGCAACGTGCCGGAGATTCTGCGCGACAAGCGCGTCGTCACCCTCGACCTCGCCCTCATGGTCGCCGGCACCAAGTACCGCGGCCAGTTCGAGGAGCGCATCAAGGCGGTGATGGACGAGATCCGCCGCAGCAAGAACGTCATCCTCTTCATCGACGAGATGCACACCATCGTCGGCGCTGGCTCGGCCGAGGGCACCATGGATGCCAGCAACATCATCAAGCCCGCGCTCAGCCGTGGCGAACTCCAGGTCATCGGTGCCACCACGCTCAACGAGTATCGCAAGCACATCGAGAAGGATGCCGCCCTTGAGCGCCGCTTCCAGCAGGTCAAGGTCGAGGAGCCCTCAGTCGAGGACGCCGTGAAGATCCTGTTCGGCCTGAAGAGCAAGTACGAGATGCACCACAAGGCGCGCTACAGCGATGAGGCGATCCGCCAGGCGGTGAGCCTGAGTGCGCGCTACCTGACCGCCCGCTTCCTGCCCGACAAGGCGATCGACATCATGGACGAGGCCGGTGCCAAGGCCCGCATCGCCGCCATGACCCGGCCGCCCCAGCTCAAGGACATTGAGGCCGAGATCGAGCAGATCCGCCTCGAGAAGGAGGGTGCCATCAAGGACCAGGACTTCGAGAAGGCCGCCCGCCTGCGCGACAGCGAGAAGAATGCCAAGAACCGGCACGACGAGTTGCTCGAGACTTGGCGCCGGAACAACACCGAGCGCATTGTCGACGTCACCGAGGATGACATCATGGCCGTCGTCTCCAAGTGGACCGGTGTGCCGCTCCAGCGCATGGAGCAGGCCGAGGCGGCCAAGCTGCTCAAGATGGAGCAGGAACTCAAAGGCCGGGTCATCGGCCAGGACGAGGCCGTCATCGCCATCAGCAAGGCCCTGCGCCGCTCGCGCGCCGACCTCAAGGATCCGCGCCGTCCGATCGGCAGCTTCCTCTTCCTCGGCCCCACCGGCGTCGGCAAGACCTTCCTCGCCAAGAACCTCGCCGAGTTCATGTTTGGCAGTGCCGACGCGCTCATCCAGCTCGACATGTCCGAGTACATGGAGAAGCACACCGCCAGTCGCCTCATCGGCGCACCTCCCGGCTACGTTGGCTATGAGGAGGGCGGCCAGCTCTCCGAGGCCGTGCGCCGCCGGCCCTACAGTGTCGTGCTCTTCGATGAAATCGAGAAGGCACACCCGGATGTCATGCACCTGCTCCTGCAGATCCTCGAGGAGGGTCAGGTCACCGACAATTTCGGCCGCAAGATCGACTTCCGCAACACGATCGTCATCCTGACCTCGAATGTCGGCGCCGAGCAGATCAAACGCCAGACCAGCCTTGGCTTCGCCGCCATGGCCGAGGGTGCCGCCGACAATGCCGGCATTAAGGCCAAGCTTGGCGAGTCCGCCAAGAAGTTCTTCAAGCCGGAATTCCTCAACCGCCTCGATGACCTCATCGTCTTCCGCATGCTCGAAAAAACCGAGTTGCGCCAGATCGTTGATTTGGAGATCTCGAAGGTCGTCAGCCGCATCAAGAGCAAAAACATCCACCTGGTGCTCGACGAGAGCGCGGTCGAGTTCCTCATGAAGGAGGGCTACGACCCGCAGTATGGCGCCCGGCCGATGCGTCGTGCGGTCGAGAAGCACATCGAGGATCCGCTTGCCGAGCACCTGCTGCGCGGCGACGTCCGCGAGGGCGACACCGTCAACGTTACCTTCGATGCCGAGACAAAGCGGCTCAAGTTCGCCGCCGAGTCGCCGCCGCAGGAGGTGCCTTCGGTGGGCTGAGGCCTGGTTGAGCGGCGCGACAAAAATGCAAAAATCCGTTGCGCAACTGCCCGGACTTTGCCACTGTCGCGCCCGCCCAGAAAAGCGGACATGGCTCGGTAGCTCAGTCGGTAGAGCAGGGGATTGAAAATCCCCGTGTCGGCGGTTCGATTCCGTCCCGAGCCACCTCCTCAACGAGGGGGTAAAGAGGGTGAAAGCGTGGCTTTCTCCTGTTACAATTCATGAGTGGGTGATTCAGCCCAGATCGTCGGGACGAAGCGCCGGTGCTGTTGAGTTAGCGTTCTTACGGCTTCTTTTTGCAGAAGATCGGGGCAGTCCGATCGAGGATGAGTGGCAGGATGCTGCACGACCAACGTCTGGCCAAGACCTGCAGACCGGGCAACAGCCAGCTTGAAAAATGCATCTCATTCTCAATCAACGGCATTTTGATTTTCTTTCGAACGAAGTCCGTTGACAACTGTCTTGAAATTGGTGCAAATCAAGAACGCTGCTCATGCGTCTGGCTTCCTGTAGACTCCGTGCGATCGCTGCCCTGCTCTTGTTGGCCTATTTGATGGCTGGCGCTCAGCTGTTGCCCGCGGCACTCACGGTGCTGGCGGAGTTCGATGCGGAGCATGAATTGGTCGTGGTGCACACGGCGGCGGGTTATGAAGTCATCCTCGCCCACGAGGAAGACTCCCCCACTCCTGAGCCCTGCCAGCATTGCCATGGACTCGGCCGCCTGTTGGCGAACTTGAGTGCGCTTGACGGGCATGGCGATCACAGTTGCCGACTGGCCATCCTTGAAGTCGCCGCCGGTTCCGATCGTGCAAAGAAGTTCGGCGCGTCGAACTCGTTGCAAACGGTGTTTGTTGCCGTTCAGCCCCTGCCTTGGGCGATTGTTCGGGAACGCTTTTGCCAGGTGGCAAGCAGGGATGTTCACCGGGCGGGGCGTCCCCTCACAGCCTTGCTGTGTAGGCAGTCGGCCAGCGTGCAGTTGCAGGTTTGAGGCGCCGGTGACGCAGGGTCGTCACGCCCTTCGCCGCTCCTGCAACAGGACGGTGTTTCCAGAGCCCCTGCTGATCTGCCATCCCTTCTGCTGTCTGTCTGCTTTGCCATGTCCCGATTTCAACCTCTTTCGTCCGCGCGCTCAGCTGCCGATTCCCGGCTGCCGCTTGCCACGTTGCTGCTTCCCGCCCTGCCGCTCGCCGCGCAGGAAAAGTTTCGTTATGACGCCAGCTACCAGCAGTACAAGGAGGCGTCCGACCGCATGCTCATCGAGTCCTGGTATTACCGGACCGAAATGCACCTCGACGAACAGACGCTGGTGCGCTTCCAGCTGCTGCGCGACGCCGTCAGCGGGGCGACGCCCACCGGGGCTCTGCCGGGCGGAGGGCAGCCCTTTCTGGCGGAGATCGAGGATGTCCGCCATGGCGTTCTCGCCGCGCTCAGCCGTCAGGTTGGCGATCACCGACTTGAGCTGGAGCTGTCGCGCAGCCGCGAGAGCGATTACCTCTCGAACGGCCTCTCCCTCAGTGATCACTGGGAACTGAACCAGAAGAACACGACGCTGTCGGCGGGCTTCAACTATCTCGACGACAGCGTTCGTGTTTTAGGCATTCCCTACCAGAAAAAATACAGCTACGACCTCTTCCTCGGCCTGAGTCAGATCCTCGACAAGAACACCCTTGTCTCCGCCAATGTCACCGTCGGCTACTCAGAGGGTTACCTGAACGATCCCTACAAGGCGATCCAGCGCACCGACAGTGTGCCTGACGGGCTTGGCGGCACCATTGATGTTGTCAATCTTTACCGTGAGAACCGGCCGGCCGAGCGCCTGCGTTCGGTGTTGCAGTTGCAGGCCACGCATTTCTTGGACGGGCCGCAGGCGGCGCTCGACGCGCTCTGGCGGCTTTCCAACGATGACTACGGGGTCTTGTCCCAGACCTGGCAGCTCGAGTGGCGGCAGTCGCTCTGGGGCGGTCGTATCGAGCTCATTCCGTTTGGCCGCTACTACCTGCAGTCGGCGGCGGATTTCTTTCACAACAGCCTGGACGAGGTGGGCGGTGCGCGTGTCGAGGAGTATCCGATGGGCCGCGGACCGCACTACTCGGCCGATTACCGACTCTCCTCGCTGCAAACCGCCAGTCTGGGCCTCAAAATGCGCCTGCGCCTGGGCGAGCACTGCAGTCTCTCCGCTGCCTGTGAGGACTACCGCATGAAGGGCCGCGGTTCGCGCCAAGCCCCCTCTGAATCCTATCCGCGCGCGCGCATCGTCACCCTCGGAGTCAGCTTCCTGTTCTGAAACGCATGGCCACTCCTTCCGTTTCCATCGAAGCCGACGCCCGTGGCGTGCGGAGCCTGGCCTTCCGCGCGCTCGGCACGGCTTGCGCCCTGCAGTTCCGCTGCGCCGATCCCCAGCGCGCTCTGCGCTTCGTCGACGAGGCCCTCGCCTGGCTGGGGCGCTTCGAAGCAAAGTTTTCGCGCTTCCGTCCGGATTCGCTCGTCTCGCGCATCAATGCCTCCGCCGGTCGCGACTGGGTGGCGGTCGATGCCGAGATGGAGCAGATGCTCGATCTTGCCGATGCCGTGCACCGGTTGACCGACGGGCTGATGGATCCCACGATGCTGCCACTGCTGCAGGTCTGGAACTGGCGCAAGGCGCGAGAGCGTCTGCCGGCCGCGGCGGATGTCGAGGTGGCGCGCCGGCTCTGCGACTGGAAACTCGTGCGACGCGAGCCCGGGCGCGTGTTTCTGAGCGAGCCCGGCATGGGCCTGGATTTCGGCGGCTTCGGCAAGGAGCACGCCGTCGATCAGTTGGTGGCCATTGCCCGGCGGCACGGTTTGGAGGATCTGCTGGTCGACCTCGGGCGCGACCTCTTCGCCCTCGGCGGCAACGGCCGCCATCCCTTCTGGCACGTCGGCATTCAGGATGGCGTGCATCCGGATCGCTGTCTCGGCGGGCTGGCGGTATCCGGCCTGGCCGTTTGCGCCTCGGGCGATTACGCCCGCCGGTTTGAACACGACGGCGTGCGCTACGGCCACATTCTCGACCCGCGTACCGGCTGGCCCGTCCGCCACGGTCTGCGCGCGGTCACCGTGGTCGCGCAGAGCAGTCTGGTCGCCGGCATCTACTCGACCTGCGGCTTCATTCTTGGCCTGCGCGAGGGCCGTGACTTCGTCGAGGCCGCCCCTGGCGTCGAGGCCTGCCTGCAGGACGATCACGGCCTGCTGCTGACCCGCCATTTCCACCGTCACCTGGTGCAGGAGGCGGTGCCGCCAACCTCATCCACCACCCCATGAAACCGCCCCTGAAACACCTCGTCATTGCCGCCGCCCTCCTGGTCTTCAGCCAGGCCGGCGCCGAGGATCCCACGGCGGGCAGTCCGCTGCCCGAACTTCAGTCCCTGCTGCCGGGTGCCCGGCTGCCGGATACCGCCGGCAAGGTCGTCCTCGTCGATTTCTGGGCCTCCTGGTGCGAGCCCTGCCGCGCCTCCTTCCCGGCACTCCAGCGTCTGCACCAAAAGTATGCGGCGCGGGGCCTGGTTGTGGTCGGCATCGGCGTCGATGAAGAGGCCGATGCCTTTCAGGCCTTTCCCAAGCGCCAGCGCGTTGGTTTTTCCCTCGTTCATGATGCCGGCCAGAAGGCCGTCGCCCGCTTCAACCCAGCCACCATGCCGACGAGTTACCTGGTCGATCGCAAGGGCCAAATCCGCCATGTTCACCGCGGCTTCCAGGCCGGCGGGACCGAGGCCGAGTATGTCCGCGAGATCGAGGCCCTGCTCGCCGAATGATCGCCGCCTTTCCCATCATGAAGACACTGCTTTTTGCCTGTGCTGCCAGCCTCGCGCTGTGCAGTTGCTCCCAGCACCTGGTGCGCGTCAAACCCTACGAGCGAGGCCGCCTGGCTCATCCGCTCATGCGCCCCGATCGCGACCCCCTGTTCATCAGCATGACGCAACACGCCTACTTCTCGCGCGAGGCCAGCTTCGGCGGCGGCGGCGTGGGCGGCGGCGGCTGCGGCTGCAACTGATCCCGTGAACCCCTTTCGCGAATTCCCACCGCCTCTCCACCCATGAAATCCGCCTCCCTCCTCCTCAAACTTCGCCGGGCGTGCAAACGCTACGGGTCCTTCCTGCTGCTCTTCCAGCGCAGCCCCGCCGCGCAGGTGCTTCTGCCGGAAGTTCAGTTGCTCACCTCCTCCGCCGGTTTGGAAACGGCCAAGCTCGCCATCGCCACCGTCGTCGGCCTCGGCGCCTTCGACAGTGTGGCCGGCGCAACCTCCGTCGTGCAGGTTTCACCCAACGCGAGGTCCAGCATTATCCCGGTCTCGGCCGGTGGCAATTTTGGCGCGGTCCTGCAGCTCGAGGGTGGCGGCGGTCACACGCCGCAGTCCTGGTCGGTCTCGGCCGGTACGCTGCCCAGCGGCCTGACGCTGGCTTCCCAAAAGAGCAAGACCACGACGATGAGCGGCACCACGAATCAAACCGGGGATTTCAATGTCACCATTCGTGCATGGGAGGGCTCTCCGGGGAATGGTCGCTCCGCCGCAGGTGCTTTCACCATCCGGGTGACGGCGGCAACACCTGTCAGTCTGACCCAGCAGCCACAGCCGGTGACCATCTTTAGCGGCGAGACGGCGAGGTTGACGGTGGTGGCCACAGGTGGAACGCCTCTCACCTACCAGTGGTATCAGGGCAGCGCCGGTGACACCAGTACGCCGGTCGGCAGCAATAGCGCGAGCTTCACCACTCCGGTGTTGAATGCGACCGAAAGTTACTGGGTGCGAGTCAGCAATTCGGTGACTCCCGCAGGGGTTGATTCCTCCGTCGCCACAGTGACGGTGCAACCTGCACTTACCCCGGAGATCACCGTCACGGATTTGCCTGCGGCAACGATCGGAGCGGCTTATCTTTGCACGCTCTCCGCCGACAACCTGCCGACGACTTATCTCATCTCCGGCCTGCCCAAGGGACTCAAGGCGGACGCCGCCTTGGGCCGCATTACGGGGCGTCCGACCGTCTCCGGCACGTTCCAGGTAAGCATCAAAGCCGCGAATCAGTTTGGTGCCGGACCCGAGGTGGTTTTGCCGCTGGTCGTCGAGGCTCTGGCCCCCAACCGGGTCGGCACGTTTGGCGGTCTGGTCGCGCGTGACGCCGGCAACCGGCAGTTGGGTGGTTCGTTCAGCCTGACCGTTACCGCCACAGGCGCCTACACGATCAAGCAGGTCGGGGCCTTCGGGGAGAAGGGGGCACAGACCTCGGTGCGCAGTGCCACTGGCTTTCTGGCCGCCAGCGCGCCGCAGATCGAAGGCAGTCTGGGCGGTGTGTCGTTGTCGCTCACCCTCGATGCCGACTCGGGGGAGGTCACGGGCAGCCTCGGGACAGCAGCCTGCAACGGCTGGCGGGCTGCTTGGAACGCCAAGACTCCGGCCTTGGCCCATGCGGGCTATTACAGTGCCGCACTGGACCTGACGACTCCGGAGGACCGGTCGAATCTCGATCTGCCTCAGGGGTTGGGCTATCTGACAGCAATGGTGAGTCCGACGGGAGCCGTCAAGTTCGCGGGGCGCGCCGCCGATGGTGAGCTGCTTGCCGGAGCCTGCCTGCTGGGCGCAGAGGGTGAGGCCTGGCTGCATGCACCGGTGGCAAAGAAACTGGGCAGTCTGGTCGCGAGCCTGCAGTTCGTGGCGGCCACCCCAATCGAGGACAATCGTCTTGCGGGAGAGGCCAGCTGGATGCGGCCTGCGCTGCCGGGGCGGCTCTATCCACAAGGGTTTGGACCACTGGCCCTGACGGTCGACGGCGGGCGACTCCGTGCCGTAACCCCGGCGGCCGTGCTGGGCCTGCCGACTCCGGGAGCCGTTCAACTGGCCTTTGTCGGCGCCGGTGTCGAGGCTTCCAACATGGATCCAACCCTGAACTTCACGCTGAGCGATATCTGGAAAGTGGTGCTGCCGGTGGCGGCGCAAAACCCGGGCAAGGTGGCCGTGACGCTCAACCCCAAAACCGGCGCCCTCAGCGGCAGTTTCTCGCTGCAGGAGGCGACACCTGACCTGGCCCGTGCCAAGGTCGGCTTTTTTGGTCAGGTCGTGCGGCGTTCGGCGGGCACGAACCGGGTCGCGGGTGCGTTCCTCCTGCCGCAGCTGCCCGAAGCGGGGCAGACGGTGAAGACCAGCCCGCTGCTCTCGGGCTCGGTTGAATGGAGCGAAGCCCGGTGAGGTTTTCAACCGTCGCCGCCCGCATCGTTCACCGGTGCGTGCGGCGGTGGACGCTTGCAGCTTGACGCAAGGGGCGTTTGCGGGTGAGAGTCGGTTTTTGCGCATGCACTACCTCCTCGATGTTCTGGTGATCCTCGGTTACTTCGCGCTGATCCTGGGCATTGGCCTGTCGCAGCGCAGCAAGAGCGGCAGTGTCGAGGGCTTCACGCTGGGGGACCGCCAGATTGCCTGGTGGGCGGTGCTTGCCTCGATCCTGGCGGCGGAGATCAGCGCGGCCACCTTTCTCGGGGCGCCGGAGTCCGGCTACAGCCGACAGAACTGGAGCTATGCACAGTTCGCCATCGGCACGGTGCTGGCCCGCATCATCGTCAGCCTTCTGTTCATCCCGGTCTTCTACCGCCACGGCGTCATCTCGCTCTACGAGTTCCTCGAAACGCGCTTTGGGCCAGTGACGCGCAAGTTTGCCTCAATCACCTTCATGATCACGCGCGTGCTGGCGATGGGCACCCGCCTCTACGTGTCCGCCATCATCCTCGTGCTGGCTGTGGCGATGTGGCAGGGCGGGGCGGTGGACGCCAGCATGAAGTTCTGGCTTTATGCCGGCGCGGTGGTCGTGGTGACCCTGCTGACGGCGCTGTACACCTCGGTGGGTGGCATTCGCGCGGTGATCTGGACGGACTTCATCCAGGTCGGCGTGCTGGTCGCCTCGCTCGGCTTTACCATCCCCTACCTGTTGGGCAAGATTCCCGGCGGCTGGGACTCGGTGAGCGCGGTCATCCGCGAACCGGTTTTCTTTGACTTCGCCAAGCCGGCGGAGTCCGGGGCCTGGGCCTGGATCAAGAATGTCTTCACCAGCGAGTACACGATCTGGGCGGCGATCATCGGCAGCACTTTTGTGACGATGAGCACGCACGGCATCGACCAGGACACGGTCCAGCGCATGCTGACGGCGAAGAACCGCCGCCAGAGCGCCTTTGCCACCATCCTCTCGGGCCTGGTTGACCTTCCCATCGTCTCGGCCTTCATCCTCGTCGGCGTGCTGCTCAAGGCCTACTATCAGGCCCATCCCAACCCGGCGTTGCCGATCGAGAGCCGCGAGGTCTTCCCGTTCTTCATCATGCATGAGATGCCGCCCGGCATGCGCGGCCTGGTCACCGCCGGCATCCTGGCCACCGCGATGGGGTCGCTGAGCACCGCTCTCAACGCCCTTGCCACGAGTCTGTCGCGCGATTTCATCCTGCCACGCCTGCCGGCCGATGCGCCGGACGCGCGCCGCGTCGCCGTCCTGCGCGGCAGCACGGTGCTGTTCGCCGTGCTGATCATCGTCGTCGGCGTCTGGACTGCCTGGTTCATGGCGCACAACCCCAAGGTCGAGATCCTGCCGCTCGTGCTCGGCATCCTCGGCTTCACCTTCGGCTCGCTGCTCGGCGTCTTTCTGTTGGCCGTGTTCACCCGCACGCGCGGCAGCGACACCGGCAACGTCACCGCCATGCTCTGCGGTTTCGCGGCCGTGCTCTGCCTCAGCAACGTGCTCGGCGTGCAGACCATCTTCGGCATCGAGACGCCCTTCGTGTTGTCCTTCCCCTGGCGCATCACCCTTGGCACCTTCGTCACCCTTGGCATCGCCCTGCTGTTCCGCACGCCGGAGGCGCGCCAGGCCTCGGCGCGGGCGGTCGATGAACGGCTCGCCCGTGAGACCTGAAACGGCCGTCAGGTCAGGGAATCCAAACAATCTTGTTTTTTCAGTTGAGATTCCCGCAGAAGCGTCCAACATACATGCCCGACCATTGGCAATTGCGCGCGTGGCGGAATTGGTAGACGCGCTAGATTCAGGTTCTAGTGAGTAACATCGTGGAGGTTCGAGTCCTCTCGCGCGCACCATCCCAAAGGGGGTGGTTCATGTATGCAAGACGCCGGTTATGTCCGCAACGCCTTCGCCGGTATCGCCCGGCGTTATGTGCTCGCCAATCATGTCCTCAGCCTGGGCATTGATGTGCTCTGGCGCCGGCGCACCGCGCGCTGTGTGGCGGCGACCACCCCTGAGCGGATTCTCGACCTCGCCACCGGCAGTGGCGACCTCGCCGTCGAACTGCAGCGACGCTGTCCGAGGGCGCTCGTGCTTGGAGCCGATTTTTCCCTGCCGATGATGCGTGAGGCCCAGGCCCGCCGCTTGGAGCGCCTCGTTGCCGCCGACGGCACCAATCTGCCTTTTCAGGACGGGGGTTTCGATGTCGTGACCGTCGCCTTCGGTTTGCGCAACATGGCCAGCTGGCCAGGGGCACTTTCCGAGATGCGGCGGGTGCTGCGGCCGGGGGGGCACCTCTTCGTGCTCGATTTCTCCCTGCCGCGCCTGCCCGGCCTGCGCCAGGCCTACTTGTTCTATCTGAAGCGCGTCATGCCGCGCATCGCCGGCTGGATCACCGGACGCCGCCAGGCCTACGAGTACTTGTGCAGCTCGGTCGAACGCTTTCCTTCCGGCCCTGACATGGAGACGCTGATCCAGTCTGCCGGCTTTGCACGCGTGCGCACCACCGTGCTGAGTTTCGGCATCGCGTCGCTCTACGAGTGTCAGCGCGACTGAGGGCCTGCTGCCGATGGAGTGACCGGGCAGAGACCGGGGCCTCTCGCGGGGCGATGTGCCTTGCTACAGCCGATTCGCGAACGACAGTGCTCAGGTTTGGCATCGAATCTCTCTGGAGCTATGCCGGGCGAGGGTGGCCACAACGTCGCATGGTGGACGTGGGCACTGACCCCGTGGAATTCCGCGGGGTGATGCCCCGCGCTACAGTAGCGCCCGCCTGTGGCCTTGGGAACGCCCCTTCCTTGGTGGCAGAGGGGAGATTTGAACTCCCGACCAAAGGCTTATGAGTCCTCTGCTCTACCGCTGAGCTACTCTGCCGGAAGGTGGCTCCTGAGGTAGGGTTCGAACCTACGACCTAGTGGTTAACAGCCACCCGCTCTACCGCTGAGCTACTCAGGAATCTGTTCCGTTTCAGGAAACAGGGCCGGAAAAGTAAACGGCCGCTTCATTCCTGCAAGCGATTGTTTGCGGGGACTGCAAAAAGGCGGACGGATTGCGGATTGCGAACCGAGAACAAAACAAACGCGGACGGCTTGGAGGGCCGTCCGCGCGTGGGGAGTGGGGATGTCCGCGGAGAGGGTCCGCGTCGGGTCAGTAGCGGTAGTGCTCGGCCTTGTAGGGGCCGTCGACGGGCACGCCGATGTAGTCGGCTTGGTCCTTCGTCAGCTTGGTGAGCTTGACGCCGATTTTGTCGAGGTGAAGTCGGGCGACCTCCTCGTCGAGCTGCTTCGGCAGGACGGTGACGCCAATCGGGCGGCTGTCCTTGGTGGCCCAGAGTTCCATCTGGGCGAGGCATTGGTTGGTGAAGCTGTTGCTCATCACAAAGCTCGGGTGGCCGGTGGCGCAGCCGAGGTTCACCAGGCGGCCTTCCGCGAGCATGTAGATGCTGTTGCCCTTCGGAAAGGTGTAGCGGTCGACCTGCGGCTTGATGTTGGTGCGCTTGACGTCCTCGCGAACGTTGAGCTTGTCGACCTGGATCTCGTTGTCGAAGTGGCCGATGTTGCAGACAATGGCCTGGTCCTTCATCGCCTCCATGTGCTCAAGGCGGATGATGTCCTTGTTGCCGGTGGTGGTGACGTAGACGTCGGCCATGCCGAGGGTGTCCTCGATCGGCAGCACGCGGAAGCCTTCCATGGCGGCCTGCAGGGCGCAAATCGGGTCGATCTCGGTGACGATGACCTGGGCTCCCTGACCCTTGAGCGCCTGGGCGCAGCCCTTGCCGACATCGCCGTAGCCGCAGACCACGGCGACCTTGCCCGAGAGCATGACGTCCATGGCGCGGAAGATGCCGTCGGTCAGCGAGTGTCGGCAGCCATAGAGGTTGTCGAACTTCGACTTGGTGACGCTGTCGTTGACGTTGATGGCGGGGAACAGCAGCTTGCCGGCGCGGGCCATTTCGTAGAGGCGATGCACGCCGGTGGTGGTTTCCTCGGAAACGCCCTTCAGGTCCTTGACGATCTCGTGGAAGATGCCCGGCTGCTTCTTGGCGATGTCCTTGAGCAGGTCCTTGATGACCTTGACCTCGTGGTTGTCCGACGGGGTGTTGACCCAGTCGTCGCCGTTTTCCATTTCATAGCCCTTATGGATGAGCAGGGTGACGTCGCCGCCGTCGTCGACGATGAGCTGCGGGCCCTTGTTGCCCGGGAAGATGATCGCCTGCCAGGTGCACCACCAGTATTCTTCCAGAGTCTCGCCCTTCCAGGCGAACACGGGCGTGCCGGTCGCTGCGATGGCGGCGGCAGCGTGGTCCTGGGTGGAGAAGATGTTGCAGGAGGCCCAGCGCACGTCGGCACCGAGGTCCTTGAGGGTCTCGATCAGCACCGCCGTCTGGATGGTCATGTGCAGGGAGCCGGTGACTCGAACGCCGGCAAGCGGCTTCTTCGGACCGTACTTCTCACGGGTGGCCATCAGGCCGGGCATTTCGTGCTCGGCGATTTCGATTTCCTTCCGGCCGAAGTCGGCGAGGGCGATGTCTTTGACTTTGTAATCAGGCATTGGAGTGGTGTTGTTAAAACAAATTAACGCATCAATATGCGTTGATATGTTGCCTCGGCGGCGGCGGAAAGTCAACCGGGGATTTGTCTCGAAACGGGTCTTTCGAGGGCGCCGCCACAGGCGGCGATTATGCCAGAGGAACCCGTCCGGCCACGCTCCGAAGAAAGGCGGAAGCGAGAAGAAGCCGGATCAGGTTGGGTTTCAGACGCCGGGCACCAGCACCTGCAAAGCGTTGCGCAGCAGGGTGAGGCCGGCGTCCTGGCTTTTCTCCGGGTGGAACTGCACCGCCATCAGGTTTCTGCGGGTGATGCCGGACACGAATGGCACACCGTAGTCGGTGTGGCAGAGCGCCAGACTGGGGTCGTCCACTTCAGGGTAGTAGCTGTGCACGAAATAAAAGTGGCAGGGATCGGCCAGGTCCTTGCGCCAGGGTTCGGCGCGCGCCTCCCAGCGCACCTGGTTCCAGCCCATGTGCGGGATTTTCAGGCCAGGCAGGGCGGGGAACTTGCGCACGCGACCCGGCGCGGCACCGAGTCCCTCGACCTCGGGCGATTCCTCGCTGCCTTCAAAGAGCAGTTGGTAGCCGAGGCAGAAACCGAGGTAGGGACGCTCGGCCGCCAGCCAATCCTTGAGCGGCTGCCACAGACCGTGCGCTTTGAGGATGCGAACGCTGTCGCCAAAGGCACCCTGGCCGGGGAATACCAGGACGTCGAGGTCGTCGAAATCGCCGGGCTGCGCGACGAGCTGCGCCGGCGCGCCGATGGCGGCGAAGGCGTTGAGCACGCTGCGCAGGTTGCCGGCGCCGTAATCCAGCACGCCGAGCTTCATAGGACGTCCTTGGTGCTGGGAATGCCGGTGACGCGCGGGTCGATGCGGGTGGCGGCGTCGAGCGCGCGGGCAAGACCCTTGAAGATGGCCTCGGCCATGTGGTGGGCGTCGCGCCCGCGGCGGATCTCGACGTGCAGGGTGCAGAGCAGCGACGAGGCGAAGGCGCGCAGAAATTCCTCGACGAGCTGGTAGCTGAAGCGGTTGACGCCGCCGATCGCCTCGACGCCCTCGGGCGCGTGGTAGCTCAGGAAGGCGCGGCCACTCAGGTCGATCGCCACCTCGGCCAGGGTTTCATCCATGGGTAACAGGAAGAAGCCGTAGCGGGTGATGCCGGTCTTGCTGCCCAGCGCCTCGCGGAAGCACTGACCGAGCACGATGCCGGTGTCCTCGACAGTATGGTGGTAGTCGACCTCGATGTCGCCCCGAACCTTGACCTTGAGGTCGAACAGGCCGTGCTTGGCAAACAGCGTCAACATGTGGTCGAAGAACGGCACGCCGGTGTCGATCTGCGACTGGCCGGAGCCGTCGACGACCAGCTCAATCTGGATGTCGGTCTCCGCGGTCTTGCGGTGCTGCTGGGCGGTGCGTCGGATTTCCATGGAAACGGCAATAAACAGCCGGAAAGCGCCGCGGTCAACGGCCGCCGCCTTGCCAGCCGGCAAAAGCACGTCCATGAATGCAGCTCCATGAGCCCCCTGCTTCAAGTCCACCAAGCCAGCTTTGTGCGCGGCGGTCGCCGCATCCTGCAGGACATCGACTGGCGGGTGCTGAGAGGCGAGCACTGGTGCATCCTCGGCCCCAACGGCTGCGGCAAGACCTCGCTGATCAACCTCATCACAGGCTATGAACCCGCCACCGATGGTGAGATCCGCATCGGCGACGACCGCTTTGGCAACAGCGACTGGCGCGAGGTGCGCAAGCGCGTCGGCCTGGTCACCAACACCCTCGCCACCTACATCGAGCCAGGCGAGCCGGTGCTGCATGTCATTGCCAGTGGTCGCGATGCCAAGCTCAACCTTTGGCAACCGCCCTCCGCCGCCTTGAAGAGGCAGGCGGCCAGCCTGCTTGAGGCGGTCGGTGGCAGCCACCTGCGCCGCAGCCTGTGGGCGACGCTGTCGCAGGGCGAAAAGCAGAAGGTGCTCATCTGCCGCGCGCTCATGGCCCGCTTTGAGGTGCTCATCCTCGATGAGCCCTGCGCCGGTCTCGATCCGGTGGCGCGCGAGCAGTTCCTCGTCTGGATGGCCGGCATCGCCACTTGGCCGGAGGCACCCTCGCTGGTGCTTGTCACCCATCACGTCGAGGAAATCCTGCCCTGCTTCAACCGCCTGCTCATGCTCCACCAGGGCCGGGTCCACGCCTGCGGAGAGCGCGACAAGGTGCTGACTTCGGCCAATCTCGGCCAGATCTACGGCGCCCGCGTCAAACTGGCGAAAGGCAAGGGTCGCTACCGGCTCGATGTCGAGGTCGACGGTCACTGGTGAGGAGGCAGGTCGTCGTGCAGCGGCCGCAGGCTCCGCCAGAACTCCAACCAGGGCGACTCTTTTGCCACGCTCAGCCGTTCTGCACTCATCCGGAACGGGAACAGATGCACCGGCACCTCGGCCTGACCGGCCTGCAGGGCGGCCTCGACGGTGAGGTAGATTTCCTCGATCCATGCATCGGTCATCGCCAGGCACCCGACACTGGCCGCACCGCCGTGGATCATGATGAAACTGCCGGTGCGACCCATCTGCCGGTCTTCGGCGTTCGGGTAGCCGATGTTGAAGGACAGGTGATAGGCGCTTGCCGGGTTGAGTGCCGCGCGGGTGACGCCGTAGCGACCCTCCGGCACCTGGCGATCCCCCTCGCGTTGCTTGGGGCCGAGCCCGCCCGACTGGGCCGCCACCGCATAGGTGCGGAAGTGTCGCCAGCCCTCCGCGGCCGCCAGCCAGAGTTCAAGTTCGCCGCTCTCCTTGAAGGCGCGCAGCAGCGCCGGCGAACCCAACGGCGTCTCCTGCGCCGACAGCCGCTCGGCCAGCTGCAGTTGCACCCGCGCCCGCAGATCGGTCAGCCGCTGCTTCGGCGACCAGGCGCGCCAGATTTCGGGGGCCGGAGGGGCGGGGTAGGGTGGCATGGTTTCGGGAGGGTTGGGTGAGCGCTGCCAGATCCG
>JBIJBO010000057.1:0-21311 GCA_044345215.1 Prosthecobacter sp.
ACGCAATGGTAGTAGGCCGTGTCCGAGAACGCCCCGTCCGGAGCCTTGAGCCGCCGCATTCGCATGCCACCAAGAAACCCGCTCCCCGCCACACGTCAACCCATAAATCAATAAAGGGACAGACATTTTATAATATTCTACTGCCAAGGCTGAATCCGGCTTGCCAAGCGGGCGGCGACATGAAAGAACAGGGAATGGAATCGCAGGAAGTCATCCGCGAAGCGCTGGAGCGTACCTCGGCCAAGGAGGTGGCGAACCATCTCGGCGTCTCGCTGTCGCTGGTCTACAAGTGGTGCGGACTGGATCCGCGTGAGGGCGGCGCCACTTCGAACCCTCTGGAGCGCGCGCGCCAACTCTACGAGAGCACCGGCCATGAACCCCTCGTGCAGTGGCTCTGCCACAAGGCCGAGGGCGTCTTCGTGAAAAACCCGCCGACCGGCCGCAGATCCGGACGCGAGGTCATGCCGGCCATGCAGGAGATTGTGCAAAAATTCGCCGACCTGCTCGCCGCCATCAGCCAGTCGGCGGCCGACAACCGCATCAACGAGTCCGAGGCAAAGGCGATCCGGCGCGAGTGGGACGAACTGAAGAGCCACACCGAGCGCTTCGTGAAGTGGTGTGAAGCCGGCGATTTCCAGCACTTGTCCGAAGACCTCTCCTCGCTTTCCTGAGCGCTTCCGCATGTCCGACCTGAAGACCTACCTCGCCGAGCGCGCCGCCTTTGTCGACGCCGCCCTCGACCGCCTGATTCCTGCCGCCGACACCCCACCAGCGACGATCCATCGGGCGATGCGTCACAGCCTCTTCGCCGGTGGCAAGCGCCTGCGGCCGATCCTCTGCCTCGCTGCCGCTGAGGCCTGCGGGGGCAGTCGCGAGGCAGCCACCTTCGCCGCCTGCGCGGTCGAGTGCCTGCACACCTACTCGCTGATCCACGACGATCTCCCGAGCATGGACAACGACGACTTCCGCCGCGGTGTGCCGACCTGCCACAAGGTCTACGGTGAAGGGGTTGCCATCCTCGCCGGCGACGCTCTGCAGGCCCTGGCCTTTGAAATCCTCGTCAAGACCCCGGTGACCGTGCGTCATGGCGCCGGTGATCTGGTCTCCGAACTCGCGCGCACCGCCGGCAGCCTGCACCTCGTCGGCGGCCAGGTCGCCGATCTCGAGGGCGAGGGCCAGAAGCTGACGCTGGAAGCACTGCGCTTCATCCATGTCAACAAGACGGCCGCCCTGCTGACGACAAGCCTGGTGCTCGGCGGCATGAGCGCCGACGCCCAGCCGGAGGAACTGGAGGCGTTGCGCGCCTTCGGCATGGCCACGGGGCTCGCCTTTCAGATCCTTGACGACATCCTTGACGTCACCCAGACCAGCGAGAAGCTTGGCAAAAGTGCCGGCAAAGATCTGGTGGCGGAAAAGTCGACCTATCCCGCCCTTATCGGCCTGGATGCCTCCCGCGCGGAAGCTCAACGCCTGACAGACATGGCGCACGAGGCGCTGACTGTCTTTGGACCGCGCGATGCGCGCCTGCGCCAACTGGCTGACCACCTGCTTGCCCGGGATCATTGAGCCTGCGAGCCTTTTCTGCCGCCGGTCAGGCACTGTCGGACTGCCGCCGAGCCTGAAGACTCCCAACCGCTGCGATCTCAAACCTTCGGCAGGGCTCGCTGGAGGGCGGCAAGAAAGCGGTTTTCCTCCGGCGTCAAGCCATCTCGGGCCAGCAGGTTGGTGACGACTCCCAGAGCTTCGGCCTGGCTGCCGGCATCGGTGAAGAACGCAGCACGCTCCGTCAGATAGGCCAGGCGGCCCTTCTCATCCGTGTCAGCCACCTTGCGGGCGCGGGCGAAGGATTTTTCGAGAAACAGGTTCTTCGGGTAGTCTGACTGCCAGCCCTCGGCGACAAAGGCCGACTCAATGAGCGCCTCCTCCGTCAGCGAAATGTGACCGTCGGCGTACAGGGAGAGGGTGAGGAGGTCGAAAAGCGCCTCGCGCTGGGGCTGAGTCATGGCGTATGGCTTCATTCTACACGCTGCCGCACGCCGGTGCCAGTGCGATGCTCATGGCGCGCCTAGCAGGCGCCGCGCCTTGTCGGCGGTCAGGCCCATGGCGGGCAGCTCGAAGCCAAGGGTGTCTCCGTTTGGACGGAAGCCGCCGCCGTCGACGTCGACATAAATCGGGTTGTTGTAGGCGCAGGGACGCATGCGCGCATAGTCGCTGGTGCCAAAGCCGGTCTTCATGTCGCCATCCTCGCCGATCGCCACGACGATGAGATGGGCATCCTCCTGGAGCGGGATGCGCAGGATCTGGTCAAACTTGATGACCCCGTCCTGGAACATCTGCGGGTGGGTGGCGCGGGTGAAGTTGAAGTCCGGGTGCGGGCGGCTGTTCACCAGCACCTGGACGCGGTCGATGTCCATCCAGTCGGTGCACTGGACACGCACCTTGAGGTCGACCCCGCCGGTGGCGCGCACGTCGTCGCCGGCGATCTTGCCGTCGGGCGTGGACACCTCGAGGAAGGGGCCGGTGGTGAGGACGATGTTGCCGGCCTTGGCACGCGGCGCGAGCTTGCCCCAGTCGATCTGCGCCGGGTCATCCGTGGGGCTGGGCAGGTAGATCCGCCACGAACCCACGCCGTTGCCATAGACGCTGTGGGCATCGGCCACGCCGACCGCGACGAGACGGTGGCCCTGATTGAGCAGCTGGCGCCAGAGGAACTCGCGCACGTAGGACACCTTGGCGGCGAGGGCGCCGGTTGTGCGGGTGACACTGAAAGGCGCCTCGGCGAGGATGTTGGTGGCAGGACCGTTCTGCGATTCACTGCCGTCGATCATCGCGCCGACGCCGACGAAGCCGCCATCCGCGCGGCCATCGCCATCGCGGTCGATGAACATGTTGGACAGGTCGGGGTGGTTGAACTGGATCCAGCGGTCGGCGCGTTCGCCCTGCCAGCGGCGCAGGGTAAGCGCGGTGATGCGCGGGTCGTCGTTCCACTCCGGCGCGCCGCCGTCCTGGGCGAAGGCCTCGGGCTCAAACGGGAAGGCGTTGAAATGCTGGCGGCGGCCGGTGAGTTCCACTCCCTTGACGGTCTTCACAAAGGGCGAGAGGCCGAGCGCACGGATGGTCGGCTCCCAGTCGAAGAAGCGGTTGTGCTCGGTGGTGGGAGCGAACTCGATGTGTTCAACGGCGAGGTTGATGATGCGGCCGTCGGTGTCACAGACGTTGTCACCGCTTGGCGTGCTGTGATTGTGGAAGTCGCTGCTGATCCAGCCGCGGCTGTCGACGAGGCGCTTGAGCACGCCCTTGAACTCGGCGGTCTTGCCAGCCTCGACGGTGACTTCGCGCGACAGGTGGCCGAACTCGGGCCCGCGTACGACCACGACGCGGTACTTGCCGGGCGGCAGTTGCTGGGTGAAGTGGCCGTTCTCGCTGTGGAACTGGTCCACGCAGCCGTGGGCGCGCCACCTCGGGCCGAGGTCGAGCTTGGGCGCGCCGGCGGCGAGGGGTTCAAAGTGGGCCTTGCAGGGAATCGGCTTGCCGTCCTCGCCAGTGATGGCGAAGCGGATGCCCGCGGCGTTGGCGAGTTGGAAATCCACCCGGACCTCGGAGTCTTCTGCCACGTCGACGCGCCGCCTGGCTTCGGGTCGGCCCAGATCGCTGGCCGTGAGTTCAACGGCACCCACCGGCAGCTTGAGCTGGAAGCGGCCCTCGGCATCGGGGTAGGCGGGCAAGCCGGTTTTGCCCTCGGGCAGCATCAACCGGGCAGTGACGACGCCACGACCCTCCGCATCGGTGAGCCGACCGGCCACGCTGCCAAGCTTGACGCCCTGACGGGCACGGACTTCGCCCACCGCGGCGGCAGGTGAGGTGGCCACGGCAAAGAAGCGCTCGATGACGACTTCCTGGCCGGCGGCCAACTCCAGGCTGTCGGTCAGCTTGCCGGCACCGGTCAAGCGCAGCACCCCGAGGGCGTAGCCGCATTGGTGGGCCGGATTGATGGCGTCGGCCCAGCGGATGCCATCGGCGGTGGTGCCGGTGACATCGAATCGGGTCAGGTCGTCCCTGGTGTTGACCTTCTGCGCCTTGTCCGACTCGTTGCGCAGCGTCGTGGTGATGAAGACGCCAGAGACACCGTCCTCGACGCGATACTCGTGGCGCTTGAAGACACCGCCGCCGAGTGGAGCGCTGGTGACCGACTCCACGGCAGCCGCACCGGCGGGACGAACATAGGAGACACGACCGTGGCCGCAGGGGCCGTACACGACCAGCTGGTCATTGGCGGCACCACGCAAGGTCAAGTCGTAAAGGCAACCGGGCGAGACGCCGTCATCGCCATAGAAGGTGCTCATGTTGGCGCGCCGGTTGGCGGCGTTGTGGGAGATCACGGCTTCGACCTTGTCACTGCGCAGGACGAAATCGCCACGGATGCCGTCAGCCTCCTTGCCGCCGGGCAACTCGGCCTCGTGACCTCCGCGGGCTTCAAAGACTTCAACGGCCCGGACAGGCAGGGCAAGGAATGGCAGCAGGAGCAGGGAGCGTTTCATGGCGGTTCAGTCGAACGACCTCCCTGCGACAAGCGGAAGGCGGCGTCAGCAACCCTCATTCAAACGTTCCGACACCGGAATTTTCATGACCAGAAGGCACTTTTGCCGAACGGCTCACTCGTTGGCAATGCCGGGAAAGTAGCCGACGTCCGTCTGGATGCGCCCGGGAGCCGTCGAGATGGCACCCTCGATGACGGCCCGCGTGTCGTTTTCATCGTCGTAGACCGGTCCCTGGCCGGAGATGCCCGTCAACTGCGTGGCACCCACCGCATAGACGGGAACCCGGTTCAGCAACCCGCCAAGACTGGTGAGGCGCTCGCTGCTGGTGAAAACCCCCTCCATTCGGGCAAGGCCGACAAAAGCCTCGGACTCATCAAAGGGCTGGCCGCTGAAGTCGATGTAATAGATGCGCGTGGACTTCCAGCTCGACTGATCCGTCTCAGTCGTCGATGTGGTGTCAGTGGCGTATTGATAGCGCTCCGTGTAGTGGTAGTTGACGTTGGCGGCGTAACCGCTGCTGGAGGTGTCCGGATAACCGCGGAAAATGACCCCGTTAAGGTCGATGACGTCGCCCTCGGTCTGGTGGACAGCATAAAAGCGGCTGGCGCCGGTCACGGGCACCTTGTTGTTGAACGTCGGCGTCGCCTGGACAATCGACCAGCCGGCAAGATGCGGTGTGTTGCCATAGCGCGGCAGCAGGCCCGCCTGAAGAAGATCGCTGAGGAACTCCCGGTTGCCGTATTTGCGGGTGCCGATTCTGGACACATACTCCTCATGGTACTCGTCGCTGTCCGGCATGCTGCCGCGATTCGTCTGAATGAGCCACTTGTTGAAGTAGGCCGGACCGCCAAGCGGGGCGCCCAGGGCATCCCTGGCCGGCAGCGGCCGGCCGGTGTCGGGATCCTTGAGCACGGTGCCGGGCTGGCTGAAGCTCAGCGTGAGCCGGAACTGGACGCTGGCGATGGAGCCGGGCAGCGGTGTCTGGGCGGCGGCTTGGCCGGCGATCACGGCAAGCAGGAGAAGACGCAGTTTCATGGCAACAAAAAGGGGCTTGCCCGTCAGACGGCGCAAGCCCCGCTCGCATTCAGGCCGGCGGCTCATTTTCCGCCTGGCAGGGAAGGCATCTTCATCTCTTTGTAGTCGGTCGGCAGGGTGAAGATGGCGGCATCCACCGACTCCTCCTTGGCGGAGACCAGTTCCGAGACGCTGGACTTGCCCATGACCTGCATTTCCGACTTGATGACCATGCCGGGAAAATCACCGGCCTGGGGCGCGAAGGCACTGGCGGGGTTGCCCAAGGCCTTCATGAGTTTGTCCTGGGCCCCATTGAGGGCCTGGAAACCGGGGAAATCGCGCGCGACCCAGAACTTGCCGGTGCCCATCTTGCCGCTCCAGGTGAAGATCTCGCAGTCGTAGGCGCCGATCTTTTCCTTGGTGCCGGTGGCGACCGGCTTGGCGGCGGCTTTGTCGGCGCCGAAGGCGGCACCCGCCAGGGCCATGACGCCCTTGAGGGTGTCGGCATTCAGGCGCATCATCATCTTCTGCTGGTGCATGAGCATGGTCATCTGGCCATCGGCGCCACCGGCAATGACGGACATCTCCTTGCCGGCGTCGAGCCGCGTCTGTTCATCCTTGATCCGGATGAGGATTTCCTCGGTCTTGCCTTCGGCCGTGGCCTTTTGCACGAGAACCCAGTCGGCCCAAGCCGAGGTGGCGAAGAGGCAGAGGCCGACGATCAGGGAGCGGGAGGGATGCAGTTTCATGGCAGTGGAAGGGTTGCAGCAAAGCCGCGCACGGCGGGTCAGGACCCAAGCATGTTGGCGTTGAAGACCTCCTCGGAGATCTTGCCTTCGCGGTAGAGATTCATGAGGGACTGGTTCCAGCGCGTGTTGCCCTTGCAGCGCAGGGCATCCTCGAGGGAGGTGGCACTGCCGTCGTAGGCGCGAATGCCGGACGAGACGGCCTCGCTGGTGTTTTGCAGGTATTCGGTGACAAGGACGCGGCCGTTGAAGCCGGTGAGCAGGCCCTGGGAGAGCACGAAGGTGAGGGTTTCACCCAGGCGATGCAGCACGCCGTGCTGCTGGTCCTTGGGGAAGAACTCCAGGATACGGTCGATCGTCTTCACCGCGCCGCGGGTGTGCAGGGTGGAGAGCACGAAATGGCCGGTCTGGGCGGCCTCAATGCAGGTCTCCATCGTCTCGCGGTCGCGGATTTCCCCGAGCAGGATGATGTGCGGGGTCTTGCGCAGGACCTCCTTCAGACCGCTCTGGTAGGACAGGGTGTGACGACCGACTTCCTGCTGGGTCACCAGCGACGGACAAGGGATGAGGACACCCGGCCGGTTGGGATCCTCCATGGTGGTGTCGTAGCGGTACTCGATGGGATCCTCGACGGTGACAATGTGCTTGTGGAAGTTGCGGCGCACCCAGTCAAGGATGGCGGCAAGTGTCGTCGACTTGCCGGAGCCCGTCGGACCGGTGATGAGGCCGAGACCAAAACGGCGCTGCATGAGTTCGCGCAAGCTTTCCGAAATCATCGGATCGATGCCAAGCGACTCCAACTGGCTGACTCGACTGCGCAGCCAGCGGCAGGTGACACCCATGCCTTGATCGCTCAGGTGCACCTGCACGCGCATGCGCACCGGCGAGCCGAGCGCGCCCGCATCGCAGCTGAAGTCAATCACCCGGCTCGCGCGCAGCTGCTCCCACATTTTTTCCGCACCGTCGGCAGCCTTGCGGGGATCGTCCCAGACTTCGAGGGTCTGGCAGGCAAAGAGTCCCTCCGCGAAGGCGGTCACCGCTGCGGCGTCCTGCGGGCCGTAGGGTTCGGCGATCTCAAGACCCCGATTGGTGTGCAGATAGATCAAGGCTCCGGAGCGGACCTGGACATCGGAAATTTCTCGATCGGCGTAGGTTTCGGCAAGACGCCCAAGAAGGTTTTCAACGCTGCCAGTGCTCATGGATTGAAATTCAATCCTGCGGTATTTCCTCGATTACAACAAGCCAATTCATCTGGTGCACGGGGGGAAGTTCCGCCGGACTGCGCAGCGGTCTGAGATCAGCGCTGATGTTCTCCGAATGCACGGCGTCATCGCTGCCAAGCTTGATGTCCAAAGGGCTCCACCGTGCGCCCAGCCCCTTGGTCAGCGTGCCAATTTGTCCGCGATGCTCCACCAAACGGTTGACCGACGTGGTGCCGATGCGCAGTTCGGCGGCAAAAATCGAAAGGGGAGGATAAAACGCTTCCGTGCCCTCCAAACCCGAACCAACAGGCGGCCCGGACAGCGGCACGTCATTGAGGTCATCACCGACATAGACCCGAAGGGGCGTCACGACTGAAAGACCCTTGCTGTAGCTGGAGAGATCCCGTCCCTTGCGAATGATCAGGCACATGTCATCCGCCGCCGGAGGATCCTCCACGGCACCAATCGTCAGAGGATCTGCGGAAGCATCGACGCCAAAGTAAAGGCTATTGTTGACAGCCGCCGCATCCCCGCCCTGGGCAGTCAACCAGGCTTCGAGCTCGGTGGGATGAAACGTCAGGCATGAACGACTGTTGTCCATCAGCTCGGTCTGGAAGGGCATCGTGCCGCCGCCGGGCTCAAAAACCGTGGGCCAGTTGACCCCGCGCTGCAATACCACCTCGGATGCACCGCCACCGGCTCTTTGGAAGCGCACCCGCAAGGCCGTCGGCGTCTGGTCAGCCAGGCTGACCATGGCGATCGCCTCAACACTGACCCGACAGCGCGCCCCCCCCGCCACGTACGTTTGCCATTCACTCGAAACACTGGGCGGCCTCTGCAGGAACGCTCGCCCGGGCTGGATCGGCAGGAAAGCCAGACGACCCGAATTCGCGGACAGCGCCACCGGCAGAGCATCACTCCGTTGACTGGCTTGGAGCATCTCGCGAACTCCAAGGGCGTCAAAATTCTCATCCAACGTCACACCGCCCACATCCAGGGCGCCCTCAAGCTCAATGCCGGTTCGGCCCGCCAGGCGCTCAGCGCCAAAAGCTCCTTGCACGGACATGGCTTCCGCGTAAACCGCGCCCTGAATGCGCACGCTTGAGGCATTCCACGCTGCGCCATCCTGATGCCTGCCGATTTCAGCAAGGGCGGCCGCCTCAATTGGCATCTGGGTGGGCACCTCATACAGCGAGAGAACATAGTGACGAATCATTGGCTGGCTTGGGCCGCCATAGTTGACGGAAAATGCCCACCAGTTGCGCTTGGCGACAAAGGGTTGTCCGGGCGCCGCATACCCAAACCGAACATTGGGATAGGGAATCAGATTGTAGAGCGGGTAAGCGCCCACATCGGCGAGCAAACCGGCCGATTGAATGGTGTAGCGCTTTTTGGGGCTGACAACCGGTCGCTCGGCATCGGCCTGTTGCAGTTCCGCATCCATGTCAAGCAATGGCGGCACACGCCCGGCAAACGCGGGTTGGTTGAAAACATCCGCATACTCCGTCGTGCCCGGCGTCATGCGTCCCGCCTGTCCGCTCAGGGATGTGATCCAACTCTGCACCAGAGCACCCTCGGTGTTCCCGACATCCGCGTCGCGCATCCGGTCCACACCGAGCTCAGACGCCAGATCAGGCGCCAACCTCTGGGAGACTGCCGCCATTTCAACGGCCTCGCGAAAAATGGTGGCCCATGAATAGTCATTCGCAGCCACATGATTGGACTTCATGCACGCTGCGGCCTTCGCGGGAAGCAAGGCGACCAGAGCCCGCATGAGCGAGTCCTCACGCTGATGGTAGTCAAGTCGCAACTGTGTCTTCGCAGCCTGATCGCGCGTCATCAGGTTCTGCTGAAACAGCATGGCCAGACTGAGGGTCATCAGAAGTGCCATTCCGGTCACGGCTGGTATGGCGGCATAGCCACTGGCCCGCTGGTGGCGCATCATCTTGCTCCTCCTCCATAAGTGATGATTTCGCCGTTGGGGCCGGCAAGGGTGACGGTGAGGATTCCCTGATCCGATGCGAAGGTCGCGTCGGCAAGACGATCGCTGACGCTCCAGGAAGTCATGCCGCCATCCGCCAGTGTGTGATGGAAACGCAGGTCCGCGCCGTTTGTCACACTCTGGACGGAAAGAATGCGTGTTTCCGTGCTCTGGTCAGCGCCACGAAAAAACAAACGCACGGCACGACCGCCAGCCGTCACGGGCGCATTGCCTGCCACCGCGGCGTCATGCGTGGGATAGACCAGGTAGTGGTCGGCCTGAGCAACGATTCTGGCAACGAGGTTGCCAATCTTGGGGGCCTCGCTGCTGAGAAAGCTCTGCCGCTGGGCCAGCCTCATGAAAGTCACGTGCTGCTGCAGCATGACGACCAGACTCGTCCCCAAAATAAGCATGAGCGCCATGGCCGTCGAAACTTCCATGAGCGTGTATCCGTCAGCCATGCGACGGCCCAGACGGCTGGAGGGAAGTTTCATTGCGTGCGCAGGACGGTGCGACTTTTCACATAATTCTGCTCGCCAACCCGATAGGTCAGCACCGAGTGGAGTCGCCAGACCCCCACATCCGGGGCGCCGTCCTCCACATTGGCAGGCGGGGATGGGTTGACACGGAAGCGCACAATCGATGCGGTCACCTCGTTGCCACCGGCCATTCGTCCCAAAGACACGGTTGCCTCAAACCTCGCCTCCCCCGCACTGGCGTTGGGCCAGGGCGACTCAGGATCGGTAAGGTCCGCCAGGGGCAGGCGGTGAGCCAACGCGGTCTCGCGCGTCAGATAGGCGTCCGTGAGCGTCTGCATGATGGTCCATTGACTGCTGCCCAGGGCAAGCAGGGAAGCCCGCATCAACAGCAGAGCCAGCATGGTCGCAAGCCACATTCCAAGCGAGACCTCAATCAACAAACTACCCCGGGGCCGACACGTGACAGGTGGGGATTTCATGGCCGGTGGACGGCACGCTCCACATTCAATCCTGTCCGCGCTCTGCGGAGGTCAGCTGACCGCGCGAGGAAATCGTGCGGTCGACTTCAAACGTGACATGGGCGAGGCGCTCGGGGGCGCGATTGAAAAACGGCGTCTCCGTGATCACCTCCAGCGTGTAAATGCCGTCGCGCGAAGCATAGTTCGAGAGGTCCTCCATGGTCAGTGAGAGGGATTGGGGGACGTTGGTCGGTTCCGACTCGATCCCGGGGTTGTGATGGCTGCCAAATTTGCGCTCCGTGCCGTCGATGAGGGTGCCCTCGCGGCCAAGCACCGCAGAGCCGCTGTAGATCTGCACGTAGGTGCGCGAGTCCGGGTAGAGATGCTGCAGGTGGACGATCACGGACGGAATGCGGTCGATGTAAACATGTCCGGCGGTCACGTTTTCAATCGTCGCGCGGGCCACGGGCCAAATTTCAATCGCGGGTTGGGCCAGAATGGCATCCGGAACACCGTCGGCTGCATGGCGGACAAAGGTGTAGGTTTGCCTGCCGCAACCCAGCGAGGGACTGGCCGAGGGCAATTCATGATAGAGTGGACTGAGGTCCGCCGTCCCGTTGGCGAGCTCAGCCTCGGAAAGCAAGATCGGCTCGCCATCATCCTGTTCGGAGTAATCCGTCAGACTGAAGTTTTTGTAGTGGCTGCCGAAATACACCGAACGTTCGGCTTCGTTGGTACTGGCAGGAACCAGACCGCTGACTGTGTATTGCATTCGAAACGGCCGGTCTGCGCGGGTGCGCCGCACAAAATTGGCACCGGCCGGGTCTCCCCGCACATAGTCGTCCTCCGATTCGATCTGGACCTGAACGACCGGCATGTAGGCACGAATGATTTTCGTGTCGAGCAGGTAAATTTTGGTATCCCAAGCGGAACCACGGGCAAACAATTCAAACATCGAGCCCTGCTCACCGACGGGCAGAGGCGCCGTAAACAAACCGCCGTTGTCAGCCAGCGGCAGGTCGTAAATCAAACCGCTGGTCAGATCGGTTTGTCTGATCCAACTGGTCTGGCCAGCAACGCCACGGCCACAGTTGCGATCATCGTCATCGTCATCGTCATCGTCATCGTCATCGGAAGATTCGGATTGCCCGCTGGATGCCATCAAGCTGGGAACCGTCAAAACCGACAGACTCGCAGTCAGGCTCAGCAGTAGGATAAAAAGTGTGGATGCCTTCATGGTTTGAGGGTGGTGGGGGTTTCAGGCTGCAGAAGGCTGATCGGCCCTCCTTGATGCACGGCGATGACGACTTTGGGATCCTGCGCCAGTCCGAGAGTGATCTGCTCCACTTGTTTGACATTGCCCTTGGCGGTCTCCAAAGAAACCTCCTGAGTTTTGAGCCAAGCCGCGTTGCGCTCCAAAAAGGCGGACCAAGTCAGAAAATCCCCCTTGGGTTCCGAGAGAATGCGGTCCTGCCGGCTGGTCGGCAGGTGCAGGATGGAGCCGGGCGGCAGCAGGGTGAAAAACCTGCCGTCGTGAAGAAGGATGGAGCGGGCGATCAGATCGCGATTCAGCTGAGGCCTGGCCACTGCCACATCCGCGCGCGGCACGGAGCCTTTTTCGAGATGCTGTTTCAAACGCGGCACCGCGCTCATGCGGGCCCGCAGTTCCTGGTCGTTGACGACATCTCGCGCGACACTCGAAGGATCCGCGCCGGCGGATCCTGCAAGCAGGCAAGCAACGCCAAAGAGAAGCCCCCGCCTGGGGCCAGAGCCGTGTGGACACCTGATCATGATCACAACCGGCAGAACTCAGTCACGGATGATTCTGGCCCGGCCCTGAGGCTGGACACCCGCATTGACAAGCACGTAATCCCCCACCGCAAAGTTCAAGCTGCCAATGGGTGCCGGCGGGTTTTTCTGGTATTCACCGAGAATGTTGAACCAGCCATTTGGCTTGTGCGCATTGCCATTGCCCTGCCATTCGGTGGTGATCGTGATGGGATCTTTTTGAGCTCGGTAAACCGTGCCCGGCTGAATGAGCAAGGTCTGCAGGGGCGCAGAATTGAAGTCCTGAACGTTGCGGAAATACAAATTGCCCGAATTTTCCCTCGGTGTGCCGTTGTTGTCCCAAACGGATGCCTTCAAATGGAATTGCCCCCCATTGCCGACCGTGCCCGATGAGCCCGGTGCTCCAAGCGTGTCGCCTTTGGCTTGGATGCCCAGGAACACAAATTTGTAGGAGCTCGGAATTTGATACTGGATCTTGAACGGAACTCGGGTCGCGATGCGCGCTCCGACGGGAACGCCTGGAGCTCCGAGGATGATGTCCGCATGGACACTGCCCAGAGCGGTGGCAAAGAGGGCAAGAAGCAGTTGGATTTTCATGACTTCAGAATTGGGTCAGTTGGCGTCTACGCGGACTTGAAATCCTTTTACGGCAATTATTATTACTGCGAAATAACGAAGGCAGCAATACCAATCCTGATTTTTTTAAAAAAACTGGGCTGGCTGGGGCTTTGGACGCCTTTGAAAGGCCCCTCCTCCTGTCTCGTAGTCTCCCTCCATGAAAGCTCTTTTCCTCTCCCTGCTGGTGCTGTTGCCGCTGACCGCTCCCGCCGGAAACCCACCCGAGGGCTTCCGTTCTCTCTTCAATGGCCGTGATCTCAGTGGCTGGCACGGCCTCAATCCCCACACTGTGGTGAAGTTGCAGGGCGACAAAAAGCAGGAGGCCCTGCAAAAGCAGCGCGCCGAGTTCGCCAGCCACTGGCGCGTCGAAAACGGTGAACTGGTCAATGATGGCACGGGCCCCTACGCGACCAGCGATGAGTCCCTGGGCGATATCGAGCTGCGCCTGGAATACAAAACCGTCGCCAAGGCCGACAGCGGCATCTACCTTCGCGGCACACCCCAGGTGCAGATCTGGGACAAAAATCAGGTGTTTGACCCGGCCAAACCCGATCGCAAGCCGCATCTCGGCTCCGGCGGCCTGTTCAACAACACCCCGAACACGCCCGGCCGCGATCCGCTGGTGCTTGCCGACAAGCCCTTCGGCGAATGGAATCAGTTCCGCATTGTCCAGGCCGGCGCGCGCACCTGGATCTGGCTGAACGGGCAACTCGTCGTCGATGGAGCGGTCATGGAAAACTACTGGGATCGCGCCCAACCGCTGCCGGCCAGGGGGCCGATCATGCTGCAGACCCACGGGGGTGAAATCCGCTGGCGCAACGTTTGGGTGCGCGAACTCGGGGCGACTGAGGTGGCCAGCCTCAGCGCCGGCGGCCGCCCCTGAGCGGGCCCTTCACTCGCGCGTTTCCTGCTCCATGCGTTCGCTCAGCCACTGCTTGATCATGCTCTGGTAGTTCAGGTAGCGGCGGCGGGCAATGCGCTTGATGCGGCTGAGCATGCGCGGGTCAAAGCGCAGGGTGATGGTGGTCGACTCGCGCACATCGGTGCGGTGAATCGACATCTGCATGAGGCGGGGATCGACCTGGTGGGTGGCCCAGAACCGGCCCTCCTCCTCCTCGGAATCGAAGGAGGGCACTTCACTCCAGGTGCGCAGGTAGGGCAGTTCGTCTCCCGGTCGGGTGCTCTGGGTGGTGTCGCCGCGGCGTTTGGGTTCCATGGTGATTAAACGTCCTCGGCCTTCTTCCTCTCAAAAAAGTCCGCCTCCGTCGGCGTCATCTCGCGGGCGTAGATGACCCGGTAGCGCTTCCCGTCGGTCCAGAACACACTGAAGATGGGACGACCGCCGAGGCACTTGCCCAAGTTGTAGTAACGTGCCCCGGCGCCTTCGGCGTTGTCATCCGGCAGCAGCTTCAGCGAAAACGGATCCTCGAACGACTCCTCAATGTCCTTGGGAGTCAGGAGCGTCAGGTCAAACGTCACGCCGAGCCAGTCGAAGTCCATGGGCAGTCAGGGGAAAGGAGCCGAGCCGGACGCGTTTATTTCCGGTATTCAATGAGTTCTACCTCGTAGCCCTCCGGGGCGTCAATGAAAGCGAACCGGCCGCTGGAACTTTCCGTGGGCCCGTCGGACAGCGGGTAGCCGCAGGCGGCGGCGTGCCGGGCAAAGGCCTCGAGGTCCTCCACCTCGAACGCCAGGTGGGTGAGGTCCGGGCAGAGGGTCACCGGACCGCTGGCCGGAAAACTGCAGATCTCGATGAGCTCATCGCTGTTGGGGGTGCGCAGAAAGACCAGCTCGGAGCCGCGCGGTGACTTGTGGCGCCGGATCTCCTCGAGGCCCAGGACCTCGCGGTAGAAGGCGACCGTTTTGTCCAGATCGTTGACGCGGTAGCGGGTGTGCAGGAGCTTTTTGACCATGGCAGTGGCGGTGGTGATGCTCCATAGTGCGGCAAGCCCGGCAGGCTGGCAACCTTGGAGATGTCAGCCACCGATGGCAAAAATGCCGCTTGGCAAAACCTGGCGGGCGGGTACCGTGGTTGTCCAGAGCGGTGCAACGGCCTCCGAACCCTTCTGGGCCGGGCCTGAAATCTCAGCCAAGGCGAATCATGAGCGACGTTCTGAGCAAGACGACCGTTCTGGTGCTGAACCGGAACTGGCAGGCGGTCGGCGTCAAAACCCCGGCGGAAGCCTTCGGCATGATGGCCGCCGGCAACGCCACAGCCCTCGAAATCCGCGGCGACGACTTCATGTCGCCCGTGCGCTGGGAGGACTGGCTGCGGCTGCCCGTGCGCGAGGACGACAATTCCATCGGCACTGTTCATGGTCCGGTGCGTGTTCCCACCGTCCTGGTGCTGGCCCGCTTCGACAAGGTTCCCAAGCGACGGCCGAAATTTTGCGCCAAGGCGATCTGGGAACGCGACGGTGGCATCTGCCAGTACACCGGCCGCAAGCTCAAGCCCAGCGAGGGCAACATCGACCACATCGTGCCGGTTTCACGAGGCGGCAAGAGCACCTGGGACAACTGCGTGCTGGCCGACAAGAAGGTGAACAGTCGCAAGGGCAGCCGCCTTCCCGAGGAGGCGGGCCTGCAGTTGCTCCGCCGGCCGTTTGTGCCTCGCGAGGTGCCGGTCAGCCAACTCATTCGCAACACCCACCGGGTGCGCGACTGGGACATGTTCCTGGCCGGTGCACGCGATTCATGAGACTGCCGCGGGAACGGCTGGCTTCGGGACCGGACCTCGCCGTTGAGGCCAGCGGCGGCCTCAGAATTGGAAGAAGGCTCACTTCGCCGGATGCGCGCGCGGCTCGCGCGCCACGGTGTCCGGGGCGCCGGCGCTGGTCACGAACGGACCGTCGGCCATGGGCGCGGGTCGGGTGAAACCGACCTCGGGGAGATCACTCGGCTTGCCGGCAAGCGGGAATTCCTTGCGCAACGGGAAATAGGGATACCCCTCCCACATGAGGATGCGACGCAGATCGGGGTGACCGTCGAAACGAATCCCCATCATGTCCCAGACTTCGCGCTCGTGCCAGTCGGCCGTCGGCCAGAGGTCGGCGACGCTGGGGGCCGGTTCCTCCTCGCCGACCCGGGCCTTGACGCGCAGGTGCTGGTGATGGCCGTAGCCGTAGAGTTCGTAGACCATCTCGAAGCGCGGCGTCTCGCCCCGGTGATCGACGCTGGAGACATCGACCAGACAGTCGAAGTTGAGCTCGTCGCGGCAGTAGCGCAGCAGCGTTTTGACGGTGTCGAGGCGGACCTGCAGGGTCTGTTCGCCGCGGAATTCCACGACGGCGGACACGGCATCGCCGAATTTGTCCTTGAGGGCGGCGGCCATCTGGGCGGCGTTCATGGAATCGGAAAGGACGGCGGGGTTGGCGTTCAGGCGAGCTCGGCAATCAGCTCCTTCTTCTGATCGACCAGCGAGTGCTCGCGCTCAATCTTGTGCTGCAGGCGCATCAGGCCCTCGAGCAGGGCTTCGGGGCGCGGCGGGCAACCGGAGATGTAGACGTCCACCGGAATGAGCTGATCAATGCCCTGAAGGACGGCATAACTGCGATACATGCCGCCGCTGGAGGCGCAGGCGCCCATGGCGATGCACCACTTCGGCTCGGGCATCTGGTCCCAGATGCGGCGGACAGCCAGGGCCATCTTGTAGGTGACGGTGCCGGCGACGATCATGACGTCGGCCTGACGAGGCGAGAAGCGCATGACCTCCATGCCGAAGCGGCTGAGGTCGTAGCGGCTGCAGGCGGCGGCCATCATCTCGATCGCGCAGCAGGCCAGGCCCATCGGCATCGGCCAGAGCGAGTTCTTGCGCATCCAGTTGATGGCGGCGTCGAGCTTGGTGAAAACGACGTTGCCCTCGATCTTCGAGTCGTAGGCGGCGTGGGTTTCGGCGGGAGCGACCATTTTGGAAAAGGGGGTTCAAGGGAGACTTACGCGCCGCCACCGGCCCGGGCAACCCGTTTGTTGGGGCTTTTCGGCCCCGTCTCAGAGATCGGCACCCCGGTGCTCGCCGGTGACCGTGATGCCGCGCCGGACGATGCAGCCGGTCAGGCGCGCACCGGGCTCGATCCGGGCCCCCGGCCAGAGCAGACAGTCTTCCAGCACCGCGCCGGCAGCCACCTCGGCACCCGGACCAATGACATTGAGCCCGCACAACTCGGCTCCGGCGGCGACGTGCGCCGCGGGATGAATGGCCGGACCGGCCCCGGCGGCCTGCAGTTCACGATGCGCTTCCAGGTAGGCTTCACGGCTGCCCAGGTCCCACCAGCGGCCCTCGTCGATGACCACGCCACCGAGTGGGGCGCCGGCCGCGATCATGCGCAGAAAGACGGGAATCACCGATTCCGCGAGCCCCGGTGTCAGCCAGTCGTGGAAGCCCGGCTCGCAAACGTAGACCCCAGTGAACAGGCAGCCGTCCGTGCGCCCCGTGCCAAGCCGGTTGTGGATGTCAACCACCCGGCCGCAGGCGGGGTCGAGCGCGACATGCAGGGCCGGGCCGGTGGAACGCAGGGCGAGGGTGACCAGGTTGCCGGCCGCGCGATGGGCCTGCAGCAATCGCTCGAGCGGCAGGTCGGTGAGGATATCGCCATTGTAGACGAAGAAGGGCGCGTCACCGAGCAGGTCGCGCACGTTGGCGATGCCGCCGGCGGTCTCCAGGCGCTCCGGGCTTTCATGACGGAACCGGATCGGGGCGCCGGCGTGGCTGGATTCCGGAAACGCCTCGTCATAGGCCGCCGGCAAATGGTGGGTGTTGACGACAAACTCCCGCACGCCGACCCCGCGCAGATGGTCGAAGGCATGTTGGATGAGCGGGCGATGAAAGACCGGGATGAGGGGTTTGGGCAGCTGGTCGGTCAACGGCCGGAGCCGCGTGCCGAGGCCGGCGCCGAGAACGAAGGCTTGATGCACGCGCGGCCTGTAGGCGGCTGGGCGGCGCACGCAAACGGTTGTTTGCCGGCGGCAGGCTCAGCCGTCCGACTTTTTCCACTCCTCGCCCTCGTCGTCATCGTCGTCATTTCCCTGGTAGCCGTCATCAAACTCGTCCTCATCGTCCTCCTCCAGATTCAGGCCCTCCAGGTCGAGATCGTCCGGGTCGATGTCCTCCTGCTCCTCGCTCAGGCCCTCGTCGTCGGCGGGCTGCTCGAGACCGCGCTTCTCAATCTGCGCCAGGGTGTCGGTGACGTCCTCCACCGAGTCGAAAACGCTGCGGGCCACAAACAAAGGCGCGCTCTGCTGCACCGCCATGGCAATGCTGTCGCTCGGTCGAGCGTCGAGCTCGACGACCTTGCGCTGATGCAGCTCGTTGGCCGCCGACAGGATCAGGCGGGCGTGGAAGACGCTGCCTTCGACATGATTGATGACCACGCGCTCGACGCGGGCACCAAAGGCCATGAGAACCGAGCCGAGAAGGTCATGGGTCAGCGGCCGGTCCTTGGCGACACCGCGCATGAACATCGAGATGGCCGTGCCAACCGATTCGTCGACGTAGATGACAAAGGTTTTGTCGGCGTTGCCGAGAAACACCGCGAAGCTTCCCTCGAGCGGGAGCACGGCGCGCACCTGGACTTCGACAACATCACGGTTCATGACACGGGATTTAACACGGGCGGCTCGCCCCTGGCAACCGCGCCGCGGCGGTTTTTACACACCGGGCACCACACCCGCCAGCTCGCGGTAGCGGCGCGCCAGCTCAACGTATTTGAGCGCCAGGCGCGCGTTGGCCGCGCGCTCCTCCGCCGTCAGCGATCGCACCACCCGAGCCGGCGAGCCGAGCACCAGGGAGCCCTCCGGCACCCGCATGCCCTTGGTCACCAGGGCACCGGCGGCGACAAGGCTGCGCGCGCCAATGACGGCGCCGTCGAGCAGGATCGCGCCCATGCCCACCAGCACCTCGTCGCCCACCTCGCAGGCGTGCACAACGGCGCGGTGGCCGATGCTGACGCGCTCGCCGAGCACGCACGGAAAGTCATCGCTGACATGCAGCACCGAACCATCCTGAACGTTGCTCTGCGCGCCCACCTCGATGCGGTGGATGTCGGCGCGCAGCACGCTGCCAAACCAGAGACTGGATTGCTCGCCAAGACGGGCCTCGCCGAGCAGGACGGCGCCCGGCGCCACGTAGGCCGAGGCGGGCACAACGGGTTGCCTCAGGTCAAGCAAAAATCGCTTCAGTGATGGGGAATGCATGGCGGAATTCTTTTTTGCGATTGCGTGCGGGTTTTATGTTTGACGCGCCAGGGGGGGTGGCGTCTTAATCGTCCACTGATTCCGCAACATTTACCCGCGGAAAAGCAGAAACATCCATCCCGATATCCTCATGAACAAAGCAGAACTCACGGAACTGGTGCAGAAGGCCCTCGGCGCCGAAACCACCAAGCGCGCGGCGGCGGACGCCCTCGAGGCAGTGCTGTCCTCCATTGCCAAGGGCATCAAGAAGGACGGTTCCGTCCAGCTGATTGGCTTCGGCACCTTCAAGGTCGCCAAGCGCGCCGCCCGCACCGGCCGCAACCCGAAGACGGGCGAGGCCATGAAAATCAAGGCTTCGAAAAGCGTGCGCTTCACGCCTTCCAGCACCCTCAAGGGCTCGCTGTAAGACGCTTTTTACGACTCAAAACCCCGTGCCCGTGAAGGCGCGGGGTTTTTCGTTTTCAGGAACCCGCTCAGGCCAGGGCCGGTTCGTCGACGCGTCCGTCCTTCATGCGCCCGCGGAACTCGGTGGGCGACTCGCTGGCGATGCGGCGGAAACTGCGGTTGAAATGCGACAGGCTCTGGAAACCGACGTCATAGGCGACCTCGGTGATGCGTGCGGCCGGCTTCATCAGCAGGCGCTTGGCCTTCTCGACGCGGGCGCGGTTGACGAAGTCGGTGAAGGTCAGGCCGGTGGCGCGCTTGAACACCTTGCAGAAGTGGAAGGGGCTGACGTTGACCGCCTTGGCGACCCCTTCCAGCGTCATCGGTTCGGCCAGGTGGGCATGAATGAAGATCTTGGCGTTGCGCACGGCCTCGGGCTCGTGGGTGGCGTGGGCAAAGAGCAGGCGGTGGGCGCTTTCGCCCAGCTGGATGGCAAACGAGCGCAGCAGGCAGAGGGCCGCCTCATAGCGGGCCGGCTCCATGACCGGCACCTGCTCGAAGTGCACGCGCGCCGAGCGGATCTCGGCGGGGCTGCGATCGTCGTCGAGAAGGGCGGTGGCCAGCGGCGCAAAGGTGCTGGCGTTGGCGGGTTCGAGGCGGATGTGGCCGGTCTCGAGCAGGGCCACCGGGTTCTTGCCGACCTTGACGGGGATGAGGCTGTGCACGACACCGGCCACGCCCCTGCGGCTGACCAACTGCTCAATGTGTTCCTCGTCGCCGAGGGCACGCAGGGAGAGCGGCAGGCCGGTCAGGGTGTGAAAAGCCTGCTGGTAGTGGCGAAACAGGTCGCTCTCGGCCAGGTTGTCGATGAAACGCTGGCGGGCTTGATGCGGGTTGGCGATGGAGCTCATGACGGTTCGTTGAGTGGGTTGACGAACCGAGGGTAGCCCGCCGCCGCCGGTCCGGCTATTCGTGCCGGCTACGGCACAAGCCATGATGCGCCGCCGCAATTGCGGCATCGTGGAAACCATTAGTGCCGGCTCAGACACCGGCGCGGCTTTCCACCCACTGCACCGCATAACGCACCAGTGCGGCGCCATCGCCAACCCCAAGCTTCTCCTTGATGTGGGCACGATGGGCCTCGACCGTGCGCGTGCTGATGCACAGGCGCTCGGCGATGTTCTTGGTGGCCACGCCGCGACCGATCATTTCAAGGACTTCCAGTTCGCGGTCGCTGAGCGTTTCAACACCGCCGGCGGCGCCCCGGGCGCGGTGGCCGGTGACCTGCTCGAGCATGCGGCTGGCCATGCTGTCGCTGACGTAGATGCCGCCGGACAGCACCTTGCGCGCGGCGTTGATGAGGTGGTCGGCCGCCGCCTCCTTCATGATGTAGCCGCGGGCGCCGGCGCGCAGGGCGCGTTCGCCGTACATGGTCTCGTCGTGCATCGACAGCACCAGACAGAGGGTGCCGGGGTGCTGGGCCTGGATGTCCTTGAGCAGCTCAAGACCGTTCTTGTCAGGCAGGGTCAGATCGATCACCACCAGATCCGGTTGCAGCCGCCCGGCCAGTTCCAAACCCTCGCGCGCACTGCCGGCCTCGCCACAGACCTCAAGCCCGGATTCCGCGCGGATCAGCTGCGCCAGGCCATGACGCATGATCGGGTGGTCATCCACCAGCAGGAGCCGTTTTACGGCTTCCTTGGGCTGGCCTGTTGCGGGGTCGGGACGGGGACGCGACATTGCACCACCGTGCCGCCGAACTCGTCGGGTTCAACCGAAAGCGTGCCACCCAGCATGCGCGCGCGGTGGGTCATCGTCAGCAGTCCCATGCCGGTGCGCTTGCCGGTGACATTGTCGGGAATGCCCTGGCCGTTGTCGCGGATGGTCAGCAGCACGTGCTGCTCCTCCTCGGTC
>JBIJBO010000185.1:0-6526 GCA_044345215.1 Prosthecobacter sp.
ATGCAGGCTGTCGGCGAGCTTGTTGCCATCGAGCCGGTCAAAGGAGTAATGCGCGATCTGTCCGTCCAAGAGGGCCGGCACCCCGTCGCGCAGCAGGATCTCCGCCAGGGTGGCAACCCCGGTCTCGGCCAGCCGCTTTTCCACATCCGCCACCCGCGCCTGCAATGCGGCCATCTTCTGCTTGGCCGGCGGGTCCATCAGCATCAGGGCAGGCGTCGGCGGCGACGTCGTGAAAAAGGAATACAAGCCGGCCTCGTCGATGTTCTGGAAAAACGACGCCAGGCCGTAGTACTCGCGGTGACTGATTGGGTCGTACTTGTGATCGTGACAGCGCGCGCACTCGAAGGTCAGCCCCAGAAAGGCTGTCGCCACGGTCTGCACCCGGTCGGCGACGTACTCGATGCGGTATTCCTCCTCGACCGATCCGCCCTCGCTCTCCTGCTGGTGCAGGCGATTGAACGCAGTGGCCAGCACCTGCTCATCGGTCGCCCCCGGCAGCAGGTCGCCGGCCAGCTGCCAGGTGAGAAACTGATCGAAGGGCAGGTTGGCATTGAAAGCGTTGATCACCCAGTCGCGCCACCTCCACACGTCGCGCGGTCGGTCGACCTGAAAGCCGTAACTGTCGGCGTAGCGGGCGACGTCGAGCCAGTCGGCGGCCATGCGTTCGCCGTAGGCGGCTGAGGAGAGCTTGCGCTCGGTGAAAGCCGCCAGGTCGAGTCGCCCCGCCGCAAGGTCGGCCAGTTCCGTCTCGGTCGGCGGCAAACCGGTGAGGTCGAAGCTGAGGCGCCGTGCCAGCGTGGCCCTGTCTGCCTCCGGCTGCAATTCCAGGCCGCGGGCCTTCAAGCCTTCGGCAACCAGTCCATCGATCGGTGTCGCCTGGCCGGCCGCTGCGGCCTGGCGCGTCCATGCGTCAAGTTGGGCCTTCTGAAGGGGCACAAAGGCCCAGTGCGCCTCATACTCGGCCCCCTCGTTGATCCAGCGCTGGAGCGTGGCAATCTCTCCATTGGAAAGCCGCCCGAGCTTGGACTCCGGCGGTGGCATGACCTCGTCGGGATCGTGGCTGAGGACGCGCTCGATGATGGCACTGCGCCCGGCCTGGCCGGCAACGATGCCGCCGTCGGCGACCGCGCCCTCAAAGGTGTCGAGGCGCAGGCCGGCCTTGCGGTTTTTCGGATCGAAACCGTGGCAGTGAAAGCACTTGTCGGAGAGGATGGGCCGGATGTCGCGGTTGAAGCGCAGTTTCTCAGCCGCGGACAGGCCGGGAACGACCGGCAGCAAGAGCAGCGCGCCGAGCAGCGGCGTCCAGGAACAAATCTGGCCATTTCTCATGCCGACAACAACGTCTGGACACGGTGCCCTATTCACGCCAGTTTATGTCTGATCGTGAAATCCCGGCGCAAGTACCTCAACTATACGACACCGTGGGGCGTCGGCCTGACGCGCGCCGCACGCGCCGGCTGGTCGGCTTTTTTGCTGCATGAATGTGGCTACCAGGCGGAACTGGAGGATTGGAACCATGAGGGGGTCGATAGTCCGTTCTGGCGCTTTTACCACAATCCGAAACCCGGCTGTCATGTGCACTTTCAAGGCCGGGAGATTCCCCTGGAGCCTTCAAGTTGCCTGTTGATCCCGACCGACACGGTCTTCGACTGCCACGGGCCGGCGCCGGCCTGCCATTTGTGGATGCATTTCACCGTCAGCCGACCTGGGCCTCCGATCACTCCGGCGCCACTGCGGTTGCCGGTCGACGACCTGCTGCGCGCCCTGATTGAGAGCGTCATTGCCCTGCATAAAGAATCGGCTTCAGAGGCGCGGGACCAGCGGCTTCAGCACGAGAGCAGCGCCCTCTTGCACGCCGCCTTTGCCCGGCTCGACCTGCCATCTCCGCCGGCGATTCCGGAGCGCCTGCTGGAGGTCATCGCCTTGATCCAGCGCGCCCCGCATGCCAAACTTTCGAACCGCCTGCTGGCGGCGCGCGCAGGCATGAGTCTGGAGCGATTCATTCGAGACTTCCGCGAACACACCGGCCGTACGCCGGCAGCCTATGTCACCGCCGCGCGCGTCCGCCTCGCCCAGCAGTTGCTGGTGCTGACCGACAAGACGATGGACCAAATAGCCTTCGACTGCGGCTTTCCGAATCGCCACTACCTGACGCGGGTGTTCAGCAAAACCACCGGCTGCGGCCCGGCCGAGTTCCGCGCGCGTCAGCACCGGCGCGCGGGTCGCTGAAGGCGCGGCTCGGGGTTGCCTGCGGGCACGACCGCTGCAAGGTGGCGGGCCGATGCGACTCGCTTCCCTGCCGACCTTTCTCCTGCCCGCCCTGGGCGGTGCGTTGCTGGCCCTGGCCTACCCGGGCTGGGACTGGGAACCGGCGGTGTGGCTCTGGCTGTTGCCGGTGCTGGCCGTGCTCTGGCCCTGCACGCGCAGCGGCGCGGCGCCGACGGGCCGGCGTGCCTTTGCCATCGGCCTGGTCACCGCCCTGGCCTTTTGGCTGCCGAACCTGGTCTGGCTGCGCCACTCCTCGCGGGCGATCGCCGGTGCCCGCGACGCCACCTGGATCGGCTGGGGCCCAGAACTTCTGGGCGCAGGGGCAGTGCTCGGACTCGCCTTGGTCTGCTCGCTGTACTGGGGTTTGTGGGCCTGGTTCAGCGTCCGGGTGGCGCGGCCGGATCCGCAGCAACTGGTCAACCGCTCCTGGCAGGCCAGCACCTGGCACTCCCTGCGCGCCGCCCTGCTCACCGCCGGCGCCTGGACTGCCTGCGAGTGGCTGCGCGGCACCACCCTGTTCAACGGCTTCGGCTGGAATGGCCTCGGGGTCGGCCTGCACCAAAACCGCGTGCTCATCCAGGCGGCCGATCTGGTCGGTGTCACCGGCTTGTCCTTCCTGCCGGTGTTCGTCGCCGCCACCGCCTGGAACAGCGTCAGTCGCCTGATCCGCGTGCATCGCGGCGAGGGCACCTGTCGCTCGCGACTCGACCTGACGCTCGCCCTGCTGCTGCTGCTGGGCGTGGCCGCATACGGCTTGCGGCAACTCGGCCTTGACGCCGGAGAGACCGTCAAGGTGCGCACGGTGCTCGTGCAACCCAACGTTGCCCAGGTCGACGCGTGGAGCGGCCGGCTGGACGACCAGACGTACCGTCGCCTGAACGACTTCACCCGTCTCTACGCCGAGGCGCGCGACGGGGTCAGTCCGGTCGATCTCGTCATCTGGCCGGAGAGCGCCCTGCCCCGGCCCTACACCGAGGATCCCGGGGGCCACGACCGCTTCTTCGACGAATTGCTGGCCGCCGGCGACTTCAGCCTGCTGACCGGCAGCGAAATCTTCCATGAGACCGGCAGCCATGTCTCCGCAATGCTGCTGCGCGGCCGGGCCGCCAACTGTCAGCAATACGACAAGGTGCACCTGGTGCCCTTCGGCGAATACCTGCCTTTCCGCGAGATCCCGCCCTTTGCCTGGCTGCGCGGGGTCTTGCCCGGCGACTTCCAGCCCGGCATCTCCACCGAGCCGCTGCACCTGGAAAAACCCGCGGTTGGCATCATTCCCCTCATCTGCTTCGAGGACACGGTCGGCCGACTCGCCCGCCGCTTCGTTCGGGACAGCCCCCAACTCATTGTCAACCTGACCAATGACGGCTGGTTCCTGCAGAGCCGGGAAACCGAGGTGCACCTCGCCAACGCCAAATTTCGCGCGATCGAACTGCGCCGACCGATGGTGCGCGCGGCCAACACCGGGGTCAGCTGCTTCATCGATGCCACCGGGCGGATCACGGCACGGCTGGCCGATCCGGAGACCGGCAGCAGCTTTGTCGAAGGCTGTCTGCCCGGCGAAATCGCCGTGCCCCTGCAGCCGCGAATCACATTCTACGCCTGTTACGGCGATGCCTTTGCCGTCGCCCTGCTGCTGCTCTGCGCGGGCGCAGCCGGACTGGAGGTGCGGCGTCACCGGCGCGACTGACGGCCGGCCTCGACAGCCGGATTTTTCGCGCCAAGGATGTCACATGCGCCTCATTTCCGGCAGCGCCGGCGGCCTGCCCCTCGACGTCCCCAAGACCGTCACCCGCCCGACCCAGGACCGGGTGCGCCAGGCCGTGTTCAACATGCTCGGCGATGTCAGCGGCCTGCGCGTGCTGGATCTGTTTGCCGGCTCGGGTGCTCTGGGCTTGGAATGTCTGAGCCGTGGCGCCAGCAGTGCCCTGCTGGTCGATCAGGACCGCGGTGCCTGCGAGACGATCCGGCGCAATCTCGCCAAGGCGCGCCTGCCGGGTGCACTCGTGCGTCAGGGCGATGTCTTCAAGCTCCTCGCGGCGCTCGTTCGCGAGGGACTGCAGTTTGACCTCGTCTTTGCCGATCCGCCCTACGCGCACCGGCCGGACGCGGTCGATCTGGCCGCCCAACTCGTCGCCACTCACGAGCTGATGGAACTGGTCGCACCGGGCGGCAGCGTTGTTCTTGAAAGCTTGGCGCGGCGCGGGGCTCCGACCTCCTGGGCGGGCTGGGAGTTGGTGCGGGATCGGGAGTATGGCTCGACCCGGATCGTCTGGCTGCGCCGGCTGCAGGCGGCGGTCACAGCGACCAGCCCGCACGCGGCTCCCGACGAATGAAGCGGTTGGCCGCCTCGTCATTGGTGATGCGCATGGCCTTCGCGTCCCACTCGATGCGGCGGCCTGCGCGGAAGGCAACATTGCCGAGGTGATTCGCCTCACTGAGAGGACCGGCGTAGCTGAACGGGCTGCCGGTTGGGGTGCCATTTTTGATCGCGTTCAACCACTCGATGTGCTGTCCTGGCGAGTCGGCGATGAAGGGCTTCGGGCGCTGAAAATCCTTGAACGTCGCCTCCGGGAGCAGCAGGTGTTTGTTGTAGTCGGAGAGCAGCATGCCCTTGTCGCCGATGAACAACACGCCGTTCTGCCAATGGCTGATGACCGGGTCGTTCTTCCAGACATCGGGCTTGGTGGCGCCCTGGTGCCAGTGCAGCTTGAGGCCGGGACGTCCTTCGCGCGGACCGTACTCGTAGACCGCGCTCATGGTCGCCGGCGCAATCTCCGGATGCGGTTCCGGACCGAAGGCCTCGACAGCGAGGGGGGCATCAAGGTTGAGCGCCCAAAACGGCAGATCGTTCCAGTGGCTGCCGAGGTCGGACATGGTGCCGTTGCCGAAGTCCCACCAGCGATACCACTTCGGTCCAGGGAAATAGACCTCATGGTAGGGGCGCCAGGGTGCCGGGCCGAGCCAGAGATCCCAGTCGAGGTAGGGCGGCGGCGCCTGCTCCTCCTTGGGGCGCTCGGTGACAAAGACCACGTCCTTGTTTTTGGCCGCGTCCTCCTGGCTCTGCAGGCCCCAGGCGCGCGAGACGCAGACATGGACTTCGGACACCTGGCCGATGGCACCACTCTGGACGAGTTCGACGACGCGTCGGTAGTTCGGCATGCCGTGGATCTGTGTGCCCATCTGGGTGGCGACGCCGGCGCGGGCGGCCTCCTCGGTGACCTGGCGCGCCTCGGCGATGTCGCGTGTGAGCGGCTTTTCGCAGTAGACCGGCTTCTTCATGCGCAGTGCCGGCATTGTGGCATAGGCATGCGTGTGCTCGGTCGTGCTGACGACGACGGCATCAAAGTCCTTCGACTCCTCATACAGCTTGCGGAAGTCGCGGAAGGTCTTCGCCTTGGGGAAGAGCTGGCTGGCGCGCTCAAGATTCTGGCCGTTGACGTCGCAGAGCGCGACGACATTCTCGCTGGGTTCCGCGCCGGCCGGGGCATCCTTGCGGGCGCCGGTCGAGACCCCGACCAAACCCATCAGGTTGGCGGCACCGCGGCCACCAACGCCGATGAAGGCGAGGTTCACCCTCGCATTGGGCGAGCGCGAGCTGACGATGGCGGGAAATCCGAGGGCGGCGGAGGCAAAGGCGCCGCGGGCAAGAAAGTCACGACGGGAAAAAGCGGGTTGGGGCATGGGCATGGGAACGCTGCCCCGAAGGGCGCTCTTGCCATTCCCGCGCTGCCGACGGCAAGACGCCGGCCAACCCGAGCAGCGGCTTCAAGGCAGCGGGCGCTCAGGGCCGGGCCGCCAGAGACAACTCGATGATCCGCAGGCACAGTTCCGGAAAGCCGATGCCGGCCGCCTGCGCGGCCTTGGGCAGCAGGCTGCTGCTGGTCATGCCGGGGATCGTGTTGATCTCCAGCACGAAGGGCTGGCCGTCGGCGCGCAGCATCACATCGACGCGACCGTAGACCCGGGTCTCGCACGCCCGGAAGGCAGCCATCGCCGCCTGCTGAACCCGTTCGGTCGTGGCGGCATCCAGATTGGCAGGGCAGTGATACAGCGTTTTGCCCGTGCCGCTCAGCCACGGGTACTTGTTGTTCATGTCGTAGAAGCCCTCGACCGGCTCGATGTGGATCACCGGCAGGACCAGATCGCCGAGGATGCCGACGGTGAGTTCCCTGCCCTCGATGAACTCCTCCAGCAGGGTTGTCTTGCCGTGGCGGCGCGCCTCTTCCAGAGCATCCCGCCAGTCGGCCTCGGTGCGCAC
>JBIJBO010000186.1:0-6494 GCA_044345215.1 Prosthecobacter sp.
GCCGGGCGCCCCGTGGCGTTTCGCCAAGGGGCGGTGGGAGATGGTGGATGGCGTGCTGCGCGGCGCGGAACTGGCGGCCGACAAGCATGGCGCCGTGGCGCGTCTGCCCAATCAGCTCAGCGATTTCGTCCTCGAGTACGAATTCAAGCTTGAGGGGGCCCGCACCACCAGTCTGTCGATCAACGCCCTCAAGGATCACATGGCGCGCATCCTGATCACGCCGAAAACCGTGACGATTCAGCGCGATGACAACGATCATGAGGGACCCGACAAGACGGTCGTCTTCGCCCGTTTCCCGGCCGAGATCCATTCGGGTGTCTGGCACAAGGTGCGTTTGGAAATGGTCGGCAAGGTCATGCTGGGCCGCGTCGGCGAACTCACCGCCTGGGGCGAAAGCGACCTCTTTGCCACGCCGAAGACCGCGCCCGGCTTCACGGTCGGCGGCGAGTCGGTCGACTTCCGCAATCTCGTCTTGCGCGAGGCGACCCTGAATCCCGCTTGGGAAAAGGTCCGGGCCGGCCTGCCCGAGCCCGGCGAAAAAGTGGCGCCCGCCCTGCCCAAGGCGAAGGGCAAGGCCAAAAAGAAGGCTGCCTGAGCGGAATTTCGTCTTTCGGAGGCTGGCATTCGGATGCTAGTCCTGCGGCATGGCACGGACTCTAGTTCTCCTCAGCGGCGGCATGGACTCGGTCGCCGCGCTCCACTGGGCGCGGCGCGAGCAGGAGGTGGTCGGCGCGCTCAGTTTTGATTACGGCTCGAAGCACAATGCCCGGGAACTGGCCTGCGCCGCCTGGCAGTGCGCGGCGCTGGGGGTGGCGCACGAGACGGTGTCGCTGCCGTTCATCAACGAGCTGTTTGCCTCCGACCTGCTGCGCAGTGGTGGTGAGATTCCGGACGGGCATTATGCGGATGAAACGATGCGGCGCACGGTCGTGCCGTTTCGCAACGGCATCCTGCTCGCCATCGCCTGTGGGCTGGCCGAGAGTCGCGGGGCCGAGGCGGTGGTGATCGCTGCGCACTCGGGGGATCACGCGATCTACCCGGACTGCCGCGAGCCCTTCATGCAGGCGATGGGGGCGGCGATGCGTGAGGGCACCTATGTGCGCATCGAGTTGATGCGGCCCTTCATCCACCTCGACAAAGCCGCCATCGCCCGGCTCGGCCATGAGTTGGGGGTGGACTTTGCCCGTACTTGGAGCTGCTACAAGGGGGGCGAGCGCCACTGCGGCACCTGCGGCACCTGCGTGGAACGGCGCGAAGCCTTCCTGCAGGCTGGCCTGGTGGACCCGACCAACTATCTGAATGCGGCGCCGCTGCCGCCGGCCCCCTGATCACTGGCCGGGCAGGGGTGCCGGGGTGCGCGGTTCCTCGATGAAGGATGGGGTCGGTGGCGTGCCGGAAGTGGCACCGTTGGCCGGTGCGACCGTGGTGGCTGTGTTGGTCGGCCCGCCGGGAACGACCGGAGTCCCGGGAGCGGGTGGCCCGGTTTCGGCGGCGAGCTTGGCTGTCTCTTCCTCAGCCTTCTTTTTGGCGGCGGCGAGCTTGGCAGCGTTGGCCTTGGCTTTCTCGGTCGCCTGCTTGATGTAGCTGGCGTAGTCGGGGCCGCTGCCGGTGATGGTCACGGGCGTGCCAACAGAGATTTGCCGGTAGATATTGCCGGCGATGCCCGAGGGCATGCGGATGCAGCCGTGGGAGGCGCGTTTGCCAGGGCGCGGGATCGGCCCGATGTGCATGCCGACGCCATCGGTGGTGAGGCGCAGGAAGTAGGTCATCTTGGCCGGTTCAAAGCGGCCGCCCGGCGGCAGGAGGTCGCGCCCCTGTTTGAAGTCGGAGTTGATCAGTTTGCCGTCGGCGTCATAGCCCTTGCCATAGAGGTTGGAGACCTTGTCGGCGACCTTTTCGAGCACCTTGAACTGGCCGGTCGGGGTGGGGAAACTGGGAATGCCGGTGGCCACATAGGTCCAACCGATCTCCTCCTCGCCGTGGTACAAGCGCGCCTTTTGCTCGTCGACGTTGATGACGATGCCACTGATCGCCTTGCCGTCGCCCTGCCATTGGTAAAGGGCAGCTGGCTTGCTGGCCGCGGGGGGCGGCGGCGGAGGTGGCGGTGGGGGGGGCGCGGTTTTGCAGGCGGCCAAGGTGAGCAGGCAACCGCTGAGTCCGGCCCGGATCACGCTGGGCAGGGGAGAATTCATCCTTTCATCTTAGTCCGAAACGGGCCGTGGATCAAGATGGACTGGCGCAAAGCGACAAAACTTGGGCTGGTGTGTCAACCAGATGCGTGGCGCCCGCCGAGCGCAGTTCCTGGATATCGCGCAAGCCCCAGGTGACGCCAATGCCTATCATGCCGCTGTTGGCGGCGAACTCCATGTCAATGCCGGAGTCGCCGACATACGCGCATTCGGCGGGGCTTACGCCGAGCCGGGCTGCCGCCTCCATGGCTCCGGCTGGGTCCGGCTTGCGCGGTACGTCGTCGCGCTGGCCAAGCACCACCTCAAAACCGTCGTGGCCAAAGAAGTGCTCGGTCATGGGCACGGTGAAGCGGTGGGCTTTGTTGGAGATGACTCCTAGCTTGAAGCCGCGAACGCGCAGTGCTTCGAGCAGTTCGGGAATGCCCGCATAGGGTCGGGTTGCCGTCTGCCACAGCGTCTCGTAATGCGCGCGGTAGGCGGCCAGGCAGGCGTCGACCGTGGCCTTGTCGCGCTGGTCTTCGGGCAGGGCGCGGAAGACGAGCTGGCGCATGCCATCGCCGACCATGCGGCGGATCTCATCTGTGGCGCAGGCCGGCAGCCCCCGCTCGGCGAGCATGCGGTTCATCGCTGAAGCGATGTCGGCCAGCGAGTCGATGAGGGTGCCGTCCAGGTCGAAGAGCAGGGCTTTGAGCATCTGCTCTGCTGCCACGGGCCGGGCGGGCACGCAAGCGTTCAGCGGCCCGAGGCGGTGTCGCCGGCCACCGGGATGAGCGTGTCGATGCGCCAGACCGCGTTGTGCCCCCGGCGCTGGGCGGCCAGCCAGTTTAGGCCCGGCGTGTAGAGAATCTCGTGCCCACCCTCAAAGATTGTCACGCGCACCTGGCCTGATTCGCGCCGAAAATGCAGGGCGATGTTGCCGTAGAGCGGGTCGGCAGCTGCGGCCGGCCAGCCGGAGGGCCGTGTTTGGCTGGCGTAGAAGGCCTCGATCTCCGTAGGGTCGAGGCGATCGCTCTCGTCGGCGGCCGCGTTGAAGGCGAGTAGGCTGTGGCGGAAGGGCACGCTGCCGGTTCGGCCGTCGTGCAGGCCGTGGTGGAGGTCAAGGTTGACCCCCCGCGCGCCGTGCAGCCAGCTCAGGGGGCTGCGCCGGCGGGCCTCGGCGAGGCGTTCGGGCGTGTCGGGCGGCCCGCCGAGGGCAGCCTCGATGTTCCTGGCGTAATTGTCGGGATGCCCCTCTTTGAGATGCTCCGCGTGCCAGGCGGCGACATCGCTGATGCCGACCCAGGCCGAGACTCCGGCCCAGAGGTCCGGATGGCGGCCGGCCATGAGCATGGCCATGTGGCCACCGCCGCTGGCACCGATCAGGTAAATCCGGTCGGCATCGACTGGCTGTGTCCGCCGCAGGTGCGCAACGGCGTCGGCGATGTCCTGCACCGCGAGGTCGCTGCCGAGGGCTTCGGGGGTGCGATTTGGGCCGCGGAAGTGGGGGAACACAAAATGCCAGCCCTGGGCCATGCACCAGCGCGCGAAGACGGCGCCGTTGGAGGTCTGCCGGTAATCGCCACCCCAAGTGTGCAGGCCGACCAGCAGCGGGCGAGCCTCCTCGCCCGTGGGCGACCAGGTCAGGGCGGGTTGGTCACTGCCATCGGCCGTGCTGCGGATGCGCAGCTCCGTCACGCCTTCCGGCCAATCGGGCGGCGGCGGGCTGGCATGCTGGTGGGTGGCGGCAAGCAGGGACATGGCGGATAGCAGGGCGTTGCGTGACAGCATGACAAGGCAAACGTGCCCCGGATTGGCAATTTTCCGGCCAAGTCCTGGCTTGGGCGGCAGAGACACGGCTGCCATCGCTGCTAGAGCAGGGGAATGAACAGGCTGGCAAAGCCGTTGCGAAGGCGTTCGGCGGTGCCGAGTTGGTCGAGATCGTCGGGATCGACTTCCCGGGATTCGGCGCGGCGCTGGTCAAAAATCTCCGTCAGACTTCCGGCGAGCGCGGGGTCGTGGCAGAACAGATTGAACTCAAAGTTGAGCCGCAGGCTGCGCGAGTCCCAGTTGGTCGAGCCGATGCAGGCCCAGGCCTCGTCGATGATCAGCAGCTTCGAGTGATCGAATGGCGGGGGCGACTCGAAGATCCGGCAGCCAACATGCAGCAGTTCCGGGTAGAGGGTTTGCGCCGCCCAGCCGACCGGGGGGATGTTGTTGCGCGCCGGGGTCAGGATGATGACTTCCACTCCGCGCAGGGCGCAGAGTTTCAGGGCAGCGAGCAGGTTGCCGGTGGGCAGGAAATAGGGGGTCATCACCAGCACTCGCCGGCGCGCGGCGCTGAGCGCGGCGAAGAGGGTGGCGGGCATGACCTCCATGTCTTCGTCGGGGCCGTCGACGATGCCCAGCACCTCGGTGTCGCCGGTGGCGGCCAGTTTGGGAAACCAGGTTTCGCCCTTGAGGTTCTCGCCGGCGCAGAACTGCCAATCCTCGGCGAAGGCGCGCTGCAGTTGCGCGACCACCGGGCCGGTGATGCGGAAGTGCAGGTCGCGCACCGGGTGGGTGGGCTGGCGGGTTAGCATGTTGCCCTCGCGGATGTTCATGCCGCCGGTGAAGGCGACGGTGCCATCGACGACGAGGATTTTTTTGTGGTTGCGCAGGTTGAGGGTGAGCAGGCGCAGCACCAGGCGGTTGGGCATGAAGCGGTGCACCGGCACGCCGAGCCGGCGCAATTCCCGGGTCACCGGTGGCCAGGCGTAGCGGGTGCCGGCGTCGTCGACGATGACGCGCACCTCCACGCCGCGGTTGCGGGCTGCCGCCAGCTCGGTGACGAATTCGGCGCCGACGCCGCGCGCCTCGAAAATGTAGCTGCACAGGCTGATGCTGGTGCGGGCGTCGCGGATGGCGTCGAGCATGGCCGGCAGGGCGGCGTCGCCATTCTGCAGGGGTTCCACGCGGTTGCCAGCGGCGAAGTTGAACCTTGAGATGCGGTCGAGGGTGGCGGCCAGGGCGCAGTCGCTTTCGCAGGAGCGACCGGCGGCGCGGGTCGACAATGGACAGCTGGGGGCGGGTTCGCGCCACGCGGCCGGGCCGCCTCGGTAGTGCAGGGCCTTCCGGCGCATGCGGTTGATGCCCAGCAAGGCGTAAAGGAAGGTGCCCAGGCCCGGCGAAAAAAGGATGAGCGCCACCCAGAAACCGGCCGCGCGGTGATCCTGGTGGCGGATCAGCACATGGAAGAGCGCAGCGAGGCTGACGGCGAGGACGGCGCTGCCGAGGACGATCAGCTCCCAGCCGGCAGGCGGGGCAGGGATGGCGGGCATGGTTTCACTCTAGCCTGCGAGACCGCTTGGCGTCCACTCCCGCTTGCGCAAAGCTGTCCGGCCGGTCGGAAAGGTCTTGCGCGCGTGCGGGCACAAAAAACGCCGCCGGTTTCCCGGCGGCGTTCTGGTTCATGACAGGCTTACTGCTGCGGCGCCGGGGCGCCCGGCAGTTGGGGCAGGCCACCGCCGGCAGGAGCACCGGGGAGCTGGGGCAGGCCGCCGGCAGGAGCGCCGGGGGCGGGCAGCTGGGGCAGGCCGCCGGGAGCGGGCATCTGCGGCATGGCACCACCGACCGTGCCGGTGGAGGAACCCATGCCGGTGGCGACGATGTTGAGGACCTGCTGCGGCTGGTTCTGGCTGGCCATGGTGAACATGTCCATGCCGCCTGACATCATCTTCGGACCGACCGAGGCACCGCGTTTGGCGGCGAGCGTCTCGACGTTCACGGAGTTGTCGTTGCGACCAATGATGATCTTGCCACCGCGCCAGGTGCGTCCCGGGACGAGCTGGCCCGCGGCGTCGCAGTTCCACTGCGGCGGCCAGCCGGCGGCGGCCGGGTTTTCATAGACGAGCGGCATGATGCCGGTGCTGGAGGTCGTCTGACCGCGGGTCATGGCCCAGTGGTTTTCACCCGCCATCAGGGCCTGGTCGAAGGACGGAGCCTGGCCGATGTTGCCATCGGGCATGAAGCGGCTGGCCTTGGCACCGAAGACGCGCTCGTCCTGGATGACGTCCTCGGTGAAGAGGACGCGGAAGGCGTCGTTGGAGGTGATCGCGACACCGCCGGTCAGCGGGTTCTGGTAGGAATCCGGGTAGATCGAGTTGTTGTCCTGCGCGAAGACCTTCATGGCCATGATGATCTGACGGCAGTTGTTGGACGTGCTCGTCTGGTTCGCCATGTCCTGAATGACGTTGAAAGTGGGGACCGCCAGGCTCGCGAGAATCGCGATGATGGTGATCACCACCAGGAGTTCAATGAGGGTGAAACCTCGTTGGAGTGCTCGTTTCA
>JBIJBO010000004.1:0-59622 GCA_044345215.1 Prosthecobacter sp.
AGCGCAAGCAGCGTGCGAAGTTCGTCTTCGTCGGCGCGGGCGGTGGCAGTCTGCCTTTGTTGCAATCCACCGGTCTCGCCGAAGTCGCTGGTCTTGGCGGATTTCCCATCGGCGGCCAGTGGCTTGTGTGCGATGAGCCTTCGATCTGCACACGGCACGAAGCCAAGGTTTATGGTGCCACGCCGCCCTCATCGCCCAGCCTCGGCGCGGGGCATCTCGATGTGCGACGACTCAATGGCCAGCGCCAGCTTCTCTTCGGCCCGTTTGCCTTATGGACGACGCGTTTCCTCAAACACGGACACTGGAGCGACCTGCCGCTCTCGATTCGCGCGAACAATCTCGGTGCGCTGCTGCAGACCGGCATGCGCAACCTCCCGCTAGTGAAGTATCTCGTCACCCAAGGCCTGCAAAGCATGGAGAGCCGCATGGAGGCCGTGCGCGAATTTTACCCCAATGCCCGCTCGGAACACTGGAGGCTCGTGCAGGCAGGAATCCGTGTGCAGGCCATCAAGAAAGCGGACCGTGGCGCGGTGTATTTCGGCACCGAAGTATTCTCCTCCGCAGACCGTTCGATCGCTGCGCTGCTGGGCGCATCGCCGGGCGCATCGGTCTCGGTGAACATCGCGCTCGAGGTCGTCCAGACCTGCCTGCCGCATCTGCTTGCCAGCGCTGAGGGCCGGGAGCGCATGAGGCGGATGATCCCCACCTTTGACCACGACCTGAAGCAGCCAAGCAATGCCGCCTTGTTCGAGAAAACCAACCGCGAGGCCGGAGAACGGCTGCAACTCCATCCCCAAACCAACCAACCAATCATTCCGTCAACAACACACCACCATGAGCAACCCTGACACCGTCACTCCAGCCAAGCACAAGCCACTCTTTCGCGGCGTTTGCGCTTCTTCCATCACTCCATTCAATGCGGACGGCACGTTCGCCCTTGCCCGGCTCAAGCCACACATCGACTGGTTGATTGCCGAAGGCGTCAGCGCCATTTCCCCGCTTGGCAGTTCGGGAGAGTTTGCTGGCATGGAATCAGACGACCGCAAGCGCGTGATGGAAGCATCCATTGAAGCCTGTGCAGGTAGGGTGCCGATCGTCGCAGGCACCCATCATGTCTCCACGCGTTTGACCATTGAACTCTCCAAGCACGCGGAGAGCGTGGGGGCGGATGCGTTGCTCATCGTGCCGCCTTATTACATGGCACCCACACCGGCCCAGACCATGGACCACTTCCGGCGAATCGCAGAGGCCGTTTCCATCCCGGTGGTCCTCTATCACAATATTCCGCTGACCGGGGTTAATCTTCGCACCTCGCACCTTGCACAACTTTTCCGCGAGGGTGCCATTAAAGGCGTCAAGATGTCCAATGCAGAGCCCGACCGCATTTGCTCGTTGCTACAAGAGACCGATGGGCAGCTCTCTGTCTATGCGGGCATCGATTCGGTAGCTTTTGAGGGGCTCTGCCATGGAGCCCATGGATGGATTTCCGGTATCCCAAGTATGGTGCCAGCCGCAGCGGTGAAGCTTTATCAAGCGATCTCGGTGAAGGGGGATCTGCTCGCCGCTCGGCAGATATGGGCTAAGCTTGCGCCACTCATGCGCATGCAGTTTAGCGCCTACCACAACGGAGGCGACGGAGCCCATTGGTTCAGCGTCATGAAGGCAGGACTCAACATGATAGGCCCCGAAGTCGGCGATCCATCGCCCCCGGTGCTTCCTTTGCCCGCAGAGTTCCACGAGACCCTCGCCACACTGCTCCGCGACCTCGGCTACGACGTTCAAACCAAGCACTAAACGAATCTCTTCATCCTTTCATGAAACTCATCCGCCACCAAGCCAGCAACGGCACCATCCAGCACGCAGCCCTTCAACCCGACGGCACCGCCCGCCGCATCGAGGGCGATCTTTTCGGCGACTTCCACGTCACTGATGAAATCATCACGCCGGGCAAACTCCTTGCGCCGCTGGCACCCACGGCCATCTTTTGCATCGGTCTGAACTACCGCAAACACGCGGAGGAGAGCAACGCTGCCATCCCGCAGTATCCGGTGCTCTTCATGAAATCGCCAGGCGCGGTGCAGAATCCCGGCGATGACATTGTCCTGCCACGCCATCTCGCCAGCGATGAAGTGGACTACGAGTGCGAGCTGGCCGTCGTCATCGGCAAGGCCTGCAAAAACGTCTCCAAGGCGAATGCGCTCGACTACGTGCTCGGCTACACCTGCGCCAACGACGTGAGCGCCCGCGACTGGCAGATCAAGCGCGGTGGCAGCCAATGGTGCCGTGGCAAGACCTTTGACACCTTTGCCCCGCTGGGACCCTGCCTCGTGCTGAAGGACGAAATTCCTGACCCGAACACCCTGCGCATCCAGACCATCCTCAATGGCAAAACGATGCAGGATTCGAACACGAACGACATGATCTTCGACGTGCCTACGCTCATCGAGTTCCTCAGCGGCAGCACCACGCTGCTGCCCGGCACCGTCATCCTCACCGGCACGCCCCAAGGCGTCGGTGCCGCCATGAAGCCGCCCGTTTTCCTCCAACCCGGAGACTCCGTGACCATTGAGATCGAAAAGATCGGTGCGCTCACCAATCCCGTTGTGGCGGAATAAGGACCTCCACCATCGCTTCGCACCATGAAACCCCGGCCAGCCCTTCTGCTTCTTCTCGTTTGGACCGCCACCGTGCGCGCTCAATTGCCGCAGGAGCATGTTCACGACCTGTCGCTACCCGTTTCGCCGGAATGGCCCTGTGTCTGGCCGCTGGGCATGATGCAGCACATCACCATTCCGCGCTTCACCTTTGGTCCGGGGGCCTATCATCGCGAGACGGTTGTGCTCGATGAGCACACTGGCACCCAGTGGGACGCGCCGGCCCACTTCGTGCCGCCGCCGGATTCAGGATTGCCCGGCGCGGGCCCGATGGGCCTCATCACTGGCGAAAAAGTGCCTGCCTGGCAGTTTGTCGGAGAGGCCTGCGTCATCGACGTCACCGCACACCGCGACGATGCGCCGGGCGGCTCCAGCTTTCTGATCCAGCCAGAGCATGTGAAGGCCTGGGAAGAGAAAAACCGGCCTCTGCGTGCCGGCGATGTGGTGCTCTTCCGCAGCGACTATACGGACACCTACTACCGGCCGTTGAATCGGGGCGGGGTGCGTTTCGTGGTTCGCCCTCTGACCAAATTGGCCCCAGCCTGGCCCGCGCCGTCTCCGGAGACCATGAAATACCTCGGCGAAAAAGGCATCATGTCAGCCGGACTCGACGGTGCCAGCATGGGGCCGCTGCCGAATCTCGCCGTTGCCACGCATCAGGCTGGCGGGGCCTTTGGCATGATCTGGATCGAGTGCGGCACCAATTTCAAAGCCCTGCCGCCGATGGGAGCTTTTTACGCATTGCTGCCTGCCAAACACGCGGGAGGCTCGGGTGGTGAGGCGCGAGTTCTCGCCATCACCGAGCCAAAAATCGCCGCCCAACTCATCGCCGCCTCGCGTGCCAAGCGAGTCACCGATGTGTCGGTCACGCTCGATAACAACCTGCCGGTGACCTGGCAGGGCCACGGCCCGGGCGAAGAGGCTCAGCGCTACCTCGCCGAGCCGCTCAACCAGTTTGAAAAACCGCGCGGGCCCTACATGGCCTGGACACACACCTTTGACAGCCAGGTGGGCACCCACGTCGTCACACCGGCCTTCACTCTGCCACCGCCTGGCTTCGATGCGGAACAGTTCGCACCGGAGATCCGCCAGCTTCGTGCCGAGTTCGAGAAAAAACACGGCCCGCTCGGCAACAGCACGGACACGATCGACAAACTGCCACTGAGCCAGATGATCGGTGCAGCCCGTGTTATTGATGTGACCAGCCTGCGCGGAACCACTGTGGAAAAGGCCTGGCCCGCCTCGCCGGTGATCACTGCACAGCATTTACTAGATCATGAAAACGCGCACGGACCCATCGCTGCCGGTGAGATCGTGCTCTTCCGCACCGGTTACACCGATACTACTTTCAAGCCGCTGCCGGATGCCCCGGCGCAGGACGAATGTTTCACCGCACCGCTCGCCGGCAAATCCGAAGGCTGGCCGACGCTTGCTCCCGAGGTTATCGCCTTGCTCGCCACGCGTGGCGTTCGCTGCGTCGGCATGGATACGCCCACCGCTGGCGGAGTGCAGCGCGAGGCCTCGCTGATGACCTACTGGGCCGCCGCGAAGCACAAGGTCTTGATCGTCGAGTTCCTCATCGGCCTTGGCACCGTGCCGGAAAAGGGTGCGTGGTTCCTTTTCGCTCCCATCAAAATCGAAGGCATCCGCAGCGGCCACGGTCGCGCTCTCGTGCTGAATCCTTAACGCCGCTGAAGCCCCTATGAAGCCCGACCCAACACTCCAGGACTCCAACACTCCACTGCCCGTGGACTCCGCCATCGATCCCGTCGCTCTTCGTCGCAAGGTCGCCTGGCGCATCCTGCCGTTGGTCATCGTCCTCTACATCATCTCTTACCTCGATCGTGCGAACGTGGCTTTTGCCAAGCTGCGCATGGGCGAGGCGCTGGGGTTTTCGGAGGACGTGTTCGGCTTCGGCATTGGCGTGTTCTTCATCGGTTATCTGTTCCTGGAGATTCCCGGCGCGCTCCTGGTGGAGCGATGGAGTGCGCGGAAATGGTTTGCGCGCATCCTGATTACTTGGGGCTTCATCTCGGCAGCGATGGCCTTCGTGCACACTCCGTCGCAGTTCTACTGGGCGCGGTTTTTTCTTGGCGTGGCGGAGGCGGGATTCTTTCCCGGCATCATCGTGTATTTCACACACTGGTTTGCGCAGAATGATCGCTCCCGGGCGCTGTCAGGGCTGCTCGTGGCCGTGCCGTTCAGTCTCGCTCTCGGGGCTCCGGTGTCCTCGATGCTGCTGGATGTGAAGTGGTTCGGCCTCGATGGCTGGCAGTGGCTTTTCATCGTGGAGGGGCTGCCTGCGGTGGTGCTGGGCTTTGTCGTTCTCGCGTGCCTCACGGATCGTCCACAAAATGCAACATGGCTCACTCAAGCCGAGCGTGATCATCTGGAAGGTGTGCTCGCTGCCGAGGCGGCGGCAAAGGAAGCGACGGGAAAGATCTCCGTCTGGCAGGCGCTGCGATTGCCTGCGGTGTGGCTGCTCGTGATCGGGGTGCTGGTGGGCAACAGCGGCGGCTACGCGCTCAGCTTTTGGTTGCCGACCACGGTGAAGAATCTCTCCGGCGGCTCGGATCAAATGACGCTGCTCTACAGCGGTCTTTACTACAGTTGCGGCATCCTCAGCGTGCTCATCTCCGGCCAGACGGCGGATCGCACGGGAGATCGCAAATGGCACGCGGTGGGCGGCATGGTTGCCACCGGCATCTTCCTACTGTGCAGCACGATACCGGGGCAAGGCTTTGGCACGCAGATGATCTGGCTCTGCCTCACCGCGCTGGGCGCATTCTTCTGGATCGCACCGTTTTGGACGCTGCCATCCCTCACGCTCACCGCCTCCGCAGCTGCTGTGGCCACCGGTCTAATCAACATGGGGGCCAACCTCGCCGGCTACGCAGGCAACCACGTCACTGGCTGGTTGCGCACGCACGGCTACGGCGAAATGCAGTGCCTCCACTTCCTCGCCGCCTGCTTCATCGTTGGCGGCATCATCATCAGCTTTCTACGTCTCAAACCTAAATCAGCATGAGTTCCATCATGAACCAATCATCCCCCCTTCAACTCTACCGCACCATGCTCACGATCCGCATGGTGGAAGAACGCCTGGCAAAATCGCATCAGCGCGGGCTCATCCCCGGAGCCTGCCACACCTATGTCGGCGAGGAAGCCATCGCCACGGGTGTGTGCGCGCATTTGCATGAAGCGGATGCCGTCTTCAGCACGCATCGCGGCCATGGACATGCGCTCGCCAAAGGCATGGAGCCGCGCCAACTCATGGCGGAACTCTATGGCCGCGAGACAGGATGCTCGCGCGGTCGTGGCGGCTCCATGCATCTGTTTGCGCCGGAGATCGGGATGATGGGCACTAGCGGCATCGTCGGCCCCTGCATCCTACAAGCCACCGGAGCTGGCTACAGTTCTTTGATCATGAAGACGGGCAATGTCGGGGTCGCCTTCTTCGGCGATGGCGCGGCGAACAACGGCGCGTTTCACGAAGGCCTGAACATGGCGAGCATCTGGAAGCTGCCGGTGTTGTTCGTGTGCGAGAATAACCAGTTCGCCACGGAGGTTCCGTTTTCCAGCGTTGCGGGCAATCCCAGCGTGGCATCTCGCGGCGTGGCGTATGGCATCACCAGCATTGAAGTGGATGGCAACGACGTGCTCGCCGTGGAAGCCGCCGCTCGCGAAGCCGTGCAGCGTGCCCGCAACGGTGAAGGCCCCACGCTCATCGAATGCAAAACCTACCGCACTCGCGCGCACGCAGAAGGCATGGGCGACTTCACCTACCGCACGCGTGAAGACGTGGAGCAGTGGAAGACACAGTGTCCCATCGCTCGATTGAAGAAGCATCTGCGGGATCAAAAAATCGCGACCGATGCCGAGCTAAGTGCCATCGAGCAGGAGGTCGCCGCACTCACCGAAACGGCGCATGATTTTGCCGAAAAGAGCGCCTATCCAACGGCCGAGAGCGCCACCACTCACATCTATGCCGAACCACGCAGCGGACCTCCGCGTGATGTGCCTGCATCAAACGCCAGCACTCGCGAGTTGACCTTCATGAAGGCCACGCTGGAAGCGCTGACCGAGGAGATGGCACACAATCCGAAAATCTTCGTCATGGGTGAAGGCATCGGCGTGCGCGGCGGAAACTTCGCCACCACCAGTGGCTTGTTTGCCATCCATGGCCCCGAACGATTGCGCGATACTCCGATCTGCGAGCGTGGCTTTGTCGGCCTCGCGGGTGGCGCAGCGATGACCGGCACGCGACCCGTGGTGGACTTCATGTTCGCCGACTTCGTGCTCGATTCCGTTGGCGAGATTATCAATCAAATCGCCAAGATGCAATACATGAGCAGTGGTCGCTTGAAGATGCCCGTGCTGATGCGCGGTTGCATTGGCATTGGGCACAACGCAGCCACCCATCACAGCGGCAGCTATTACTCGATGTATGCGCACTTCCCCGGCCTGCGCGTCGTTGTGCCTTCGTCACCGCGCGATGCGAAAGGCCTGCTCAAAACCGCGCTTACTTGCGATGATCCCGTCCTCTTCCTCGAACATCGCGAACTCATGACCGTGAAAGGCCCCGTGCCCGAAGAAGAATACTTCATCGACTTCGGTAAAGCCGCCATCGTGCGCGAAGGCAGCGACATCACCGTCGTCGCGCTCGCACTCATGGTTCACAAAACACTCACGGCGTGTGAGACACTCGCCAAAGAAGGCATCAACGTCGAACTCATCGATCCTCGCACCGTTGCACCGCTCGATGTGGACACCATCATTCAATCGGTGGCCAAGACCGGCCGCATTTTGATCGTGGACGAAGACTTCGCGCACTGCGGCATCAGCGCCGAGATCGCCGCGCAACTCGCCGACCGAGGCTTTGACGACCTCGATGCGCCCATCCGCCGACTCAACGGCAAACCCTCACCCACGCCCTACAGCCCCACGCTTGAGGCGGCGGTGGTGCCTGATGTCGAAGCCATCGCCCAGGCCATTCGCAACCTTTGCGCTGAATAGACAACGCCATGCCCATCAACATCACATTACCCCGGCTCGGCTGGTCCATGGAGGAAGGCAAGTTCCTCGCATGGCTGAAGAAAGATGGCGACTTCATCAAAGAAGGCGATCCGCTCTTCACGCTCGAAAGCGACAAAGCCGCGCAAGAAGTCGAAGCCATCGACAGCGGCCTCTTGCACATCGCACCCGACGGTCCCAAGTCTGGCGACGTTATCAAAGTCGGGCATGTGCTCGGCTACTTGCTCGCGGAAGGCGAAAGTGCTCCTCTCTCGATAAAGCCTGAACAGAAGGCAAAAGACTCGGTTCCAAAGAACCTCATTCATTCTCCTGCCCCCATTCTCCTGCCTACAAAGACCGTCGCTGAAACTCCAGCCAGTCCCCGCGCCCGCCGTGCCGCCAAAGAGCATCGCGTTGATCTCGCCACACTCGCACCCACCGGCAAAGGCGGCCGCATTCGCGAGTGCGATGTCCTCGCCGCAGCCACTTCCACCTTGATCACCGGCCTCAAACAGGTGCCGCTCACGCCCATGCGGCGCACCATCGCCGCTCGGCTCATGCACAGCCGCCAGACGACCGTGCCCGTCACCCTCACCGCTCGCTGCGATGCCACAGCGCTGCTCGCCTTTCGTCAGCAGCTCAAATCCCTGTCGTCATCCCTCCAGCACGCGATCCCCACCATCAACGACATGCTTGTCAAACTCACCGCCGCCGCCTTGCGCCAGCATCCCATGCTTGCCGCCACTTGGGCAGAGGATCATCTACTGCTCCCCGAAAGCATCCATCTCGGCATCGCTGTGGACACTGAGGCTGGCCTTCTCGTCCCCGTCATCCGCGACGTCGGCACCTCCACGCTCACTCAGATCGCTGCACAATCGCAGAAGCTCATCGCCGCCGCCCGCTCCGGTCAGATCGCTGCCGCAGACATGCAGGGCGCTTGCTTCACGCTCAGCAATCTCGGCAGCCTCGGCGTCGAGGCCTTCACTCCGGTCATCAATCCCCCCGAATCCGCCATTCTCGGCATCGGTGCCATCGTGCGTGAGGCCGTGCCGCTTGATGACGGCACCTTCACCACGCGCGACCGCCTCACGCTCAGCCTCACCTTTGATCATCGCGTGAACGACGGTGCCGCCGCCGCGCGCTTTCTGCAAACCCTCCGCCACCTCATCGAACATCCTCTCCTCGGCCTCGTTTAAACCTATCCCCACTCATGAAAGTCCAACTCAAAGACCAAGTCGCCCTCGTCACCGGAGCCGCCGGAGCCATCGGCCAAGCCATCTGTAGCTCACTCGCCGCCAACGGCGCCAAAGTCGTCTATGCTGACATCAACCTCGAAGGTGCCCGCCAGCTTGCCGAGGCCACGCCCGGAGCCATGGCTGTGCGCATGGATGTCACCGATGAAACTCAAATCGAGTCCGCCATCGGCGAAATCCTCGCCAGACATGGCCGCCTCGACATCCTCGTCAACAACGCCGGCATCAACACCGCGGCCCACCGCGTGAACATCGACTCCTTTCCCACCGAGGAATGGGACCGCATCCTCCGCGTGGACCTCACCGGCCTCTTCCTCGTGAGCAAGACCGCCTCGCGCCACATGCTCCAGCGCAAATCTGGACGCATCATCAACATCTCCTCCGTCATGGGCCTTGTGCCCGCACGCCTCCAATGCGCCTACACCGCCGCCAAGGCTGGCGTCGTGAATCTCACCCGCACGATGGCCATCGAACTCGGCTCGCAGGGCATCCTCACCAACTGCATCGCCCCCGGCTCCATCCTCAGCGAAGGCACAAAGCAGCTCTTCTACGGCGAGAACGGCCAGTTCAACGACCGCGTCCAGGCCATGCTCGCCCACGTCCCCCTCGGCCGCCCCGGCCAGCCCGAGGAAATCGCCCACGCCGTCCTCTTCCTCGCCGCCCCCGAAAGCTCCTACCTCAACGGTGCCGTCATTCCCGTCGATGGCGGATGGATCGCCGGCTACAGCCGCGATTTTTGAACGCCTGTCGTTGCAGACCGCCCTCCCTCCGCCATGAGCCAAAAATCGACCCCGGAGCCTGATTCCTCAGCCTTCCATTCCCAGTATCCCTCCATCGAACACCTGCGCGAACGGGCGCGGCGGCGGGTGCCGCGCTTTGCTTTTGAGTATCTGGAAGGCGGTTGCTTCTCGGAGGTGAACCTCCGACGCAACACCGAGGAAATCCGCGAGGTGCGCCTGCACCCGTGGTATCTCCGCGACTACGCGGGCGCTGATTTGCGGGCCGAGATTTTTGGCCAAACCTATGAGGCTCCGTTTGGCATTGCCCCCATCGGCCTGCAGGGGCTCGTCTGGCCGCGAGCCACGGAGATTCTCGCGAAGGCAACTCGCCAGCATCAGGTGCCCTTCATCCTCAGCACCGTGGCCACCGCCAGCATCGAGACTGTGGCCGAGATCACGGGCGGCAAGGCCTGGTTCCAGCTCTATCATCCGGCCGAGCCTGAGTTGCGGGACAAGCTCCTCGACCGTGCGCGCGCGGCGGGCTTTCCGGTGCTCGTCATCCTCGCGGATACGCCCACCTTTGCCTACCGGCCCAAAGAAATCCGCAATGGCCTCTCCATCCCGCCGCGCATGTCCTTGCGCAACATCTTCCAAATGATGATGCGCCCGAGTTGGTGCCTCGGGCAGCTCGCGGCAGGCGCACCGCAGTTCCAGACCATGAAGCCCTACATCCCGAAAGGGCTGAACATGAAACATCTGGGCCTTTTCATGAACCGAACCTTCTCCGGCCGCCTCAGCGCGGACAAGATCAAGGCCATCCGCGAGCGCTGGCCGGGCAAGCTGGTCGTCAAAGGCATCGTCACACCCGAGGATGCGGAACTGGCTCTCCAACTCGGTGCTGATGGGCTCATCGTCTCCAACCACGGCGGTCGCCAGCTCGACGCCGGAGACTCCACCATCCGCTCCCTCGCGGCCTTGCAGCGCGAGTTTGGCAGTCGCACCACGCTGATGCTCGACAGCGGCGTGCGCAGCGGCCCTGATGTCGCCTGCGCCCTCGCATCACGGGCAAAGTTTGTATTCATGGGTCGCAGTTTCATGTATGGCGTGGGCGCTCTCGGACGCCGAGGAGGCGATCACACCTTGATCATGCTCAAGCGACAGCTTCGCCAGGTCATGGAACAGATCGGCTGCGAGCGTGTGGCTGACCTTCCCAAGCACCTGCTGCCTGCCGCAGCGCGGTGATCCCCATCCGTCCGTCGCGAATCTGCGGCGGGCAAAGTTTATCGCGTGCTCGAAAGAATCCGAAAAACATTCGCGTTTTTTCACTGGTATGACCTCCTACCACAATCCTCTTCTATGAATCAAATCGACCTCCAAAACCGCATCGCCATCGTTACCGGCGGTGCTCGGGGCATTGGCCGCGCCATTGCCGAACGCCTTCTCGCCTCGGGGGCACGTGTCTCGCTTTGGGATGTGGATGCAGCGGCGCTCGCGCAGGCTTCGTCTGAGATGGGCACGCCAGACACCGTTCAGACCGCGACGGTCGATCTCGCAGACCTCGCCTCCGTCCAGGCCGCCACCGCAGCCACCGTGGCCGCATTTGGAAAGATCGACATCCTTGTGAACAATGCCGGCATCACCGGTGGCAATGCGAAGACCTGGGAACTCGATCCAGCCGACTGGCGGCGGGTGATGGACATCAATCTCAACGGACCCTTTTACTGCTGTCACAGCGTGCTGCCACACCTCATCACCAACGGCTACGGACGCATCGTGAACATCGCCTCCATCGCAGGCAAGGAAGGCAATCCCAATGCCGCCCACTACAGCGCCTCCAAGGCTGCTGTCATCGCCTTGACCAAGTCTCTCGGCAAGGAACTCGCCACGGCGAACATCACCGTCAACGCCGTCACGCCTGCCGTCATCGCCACGGACATCCTCCAGCAGATGCAGCAGTCACACATCGACTACATGCTCTCGAAGATCCCGATGGGACGCTTTGGCAAAAAGGAAGAGGCCGCCGCCCTCGTGGCCTGGCTTTGCTCAGAAGACTGCTCCTTCACCACCGCCGCCGTCTTCGATCTCTCCGGCGGCCGCGCGACTTACTGATTTTAACCACACTACCGCAATGAACATCACCGCACTCGAACGTCCCGCATCCCTTGTCGAACGTGTTTGTCAGCAACTCGCCGAACTCATCCGTGGCGACAGCTCCGAAGAGGAACGCTGGCTGCCCGGCGAACGCTCCTTGGCTGAGAAACTCGGCGTCAGCCGCACCGTCGTGCGCGAGGCCACGAAGCGCCTGGAGCAGCAGGGCATGTTGGAAATCCAGCATGGCACAGGCATCAAGATCGTGGACCGCCTTCACCGTCCTTTGAATGACTCGCTTACGCTGCTCATTCCTGAGATGGCTGACCGCCTGAGCCAGCTCAATGAAACACGGCTTTCCATCGAACCGGATGCCGCCGCTTATGCCGCGCAGCGAGCCACCAAGGAGCAACTCAAGACGATGCGGCGCATCCAGAAGCAGCTCGAGAACGCCGCTGAAGGCCCCGCCGCGATTGAGGCCGACATCGCCATGCATCACGCCATCGCCGATGCCAGTGGCAACCTCATTTACCGCCTCATCCTCGATTCCCTTGCTGATCTCGGCGTCTCCAGTCGCCTGCGCACCATTGGCCGCATCGGCAAGCGAGCCGCCGTCGAGCAACATGAGGCCATCCTCGTCGCCATCGAGAACCGCGACCCCGAAGCCGCCCGCGCCGCCATGCGCCGCCATATCCTCGCCGCCGGTGAGGATATGGACCTACCTGCCCTCAAAACCCGAAAGGCCAAATGACCATGAAGCCCATCCTCCATGCCTCCTTGATGCGCTGCGCTCGGCTCCTCTGCCTACTCTTCTGCGTATCGTCCCACGCCGCCGACAGCGCGTTCTTCGACTCGAAAGTGCTGCCCATCCTCCAGCAGCGCTGTTTTGAATGCCACTCCCATGGCTCCAAGATCAAGGGCGGACTCGCTCTGGACTCGCGCTCCGGCTGGGAGGAGGGTGGCGACAATGGCCCGGCCATCAAACCCGGCCAGGTGGAGGCCAGTTTGCTCATCAAAGCCATCCGCTATGTCGATGCCGAGTTTGAGATGCCGCCCAAGGGCAAGCTCGCGGCCAGTGAGATCGCGATCCTCGAAGAATGGGTGAAAAGCGGCGCGCACGATCCACGAGTCTCTGGAACCTCCAAAACGAAGAAAGGCATCGATCTGGCCGCGGGCCGCCAATTTTGGGCTTTTCAAGCGGTGCGGGATCCATCGCCGCCAGCGGTCGAAAATCAGTCGTGGCCGCTCGACCCGCTCGATCACTTCATTTTGGCCAAACAAGAGCCAAAAGGCATCCAACCCGTGTCAGACGCCGCTCCGCTCACCTGGCTGCGACGCGTCTCGCTGGATCTTACCGGCCTGCCACCGACGGAGGCTGATGTGCGGGCCTTTCAGCAGGACAGCAGCCCGCAGGCTTACGAGAAGGTCGTGGATCGCCTGCTGAACTCCAAAGCCTACGGAGAACGCTGGGCGCGGCATTGGCTCGATCTCACCGGCTACGCGGACATGATGGGCACGTCGAACAACGTCTATGCCGAGCACGCCTGGCGCTATCGCGACTATCTCATTGACGCTTTCAACGCCGACAAACCCTTCGACCTGTTCATCCGCGAACAGATCGCTGGCGATTTGATGCCGTCCAAGTCCACCGAAGACCGCGCCGAGAACATCACCGCCACTGGCTTCCTCATGGTCGGCGACATCGAGATCGTGAATCCGGACAAAGCGAAGATGGAGACCGATCACATCGACACGCAGATGATCAAAATCGGCCAGACCTTCATGGGTATGACCCTCGGCTGCGTGCGCTGCCACGATCACAAGTTCGATCCCATCGGCCTTGAGGATTACTACGGCATCGCCGGCATGCTCCACAGCTCGCCTTCCTCACACAAGATGCCCGACATGGGCGTCTGGAGCACGCTCAATAGCACCGTGCTGCCCGAAACACCCGCCCAACTCGCCGCGCGCAAGAAGCTCGAAGCCGAGATCGACCAACGCATCGCCAGCCTGAAGGCCGATCAGAAGAAACTCACCGAGGAAAAAGCCACCGTGGTGAAGCAACTCGCCGCGCTCGGCAAAACCAATGCGCCCAAGCCTCAAGTCGCCGCCACGGACAACGCAGAGCGCGACATCGCGCCCGCCGCAACCGCAACGCCTGCGACCGACAAAGACGCCCTCACCCAACGTCGCGACGAACTCGACGCCCAGCTTAAAAAGCTTGGCGACACCATCAAACACGCCGAGTTCTTCAAAGACAAGACCCCGCGAGCCTTTGCCCTGGCCGACGGACCCAAGCCCGCCGACATGCCGATCTACGTGCGCGGCAATCCGTATGCACCGAGCACGGTGGTCCCGCGCGGCGTCGTGCGTGCGGCCTCGTGGGATAAGCTTCCGCAAATCCCCGCCGGTCAAAGCGGACGCCTTCAGCTCGCCGACTGGCTTGCTGACAAGCGCAACCCACTCACGGCTCGCGTGACGGTAAACCGCATCTGGCAAAAGCTCTTCGACACGGGCATCGTGCCCAGCGTGGACTACTTCGGTGCCCGCGGCGATGTTCCCACGCATCCCGAGCTGCTCGATCACCTCGCCACTCGCTTCATGCGGGACGGCTGGTCGCAGAAAGCCTTCCTCCGCTCGCTCGTGCTGAGCCGCACCTACCGGCTCAGCAGCGCCAACGATGCGGTGGCGATGCAGCGTGATCCCGAGAACAAACTCTATTGGCGCATGAACCGCCAGCGGCTCGATGCCGAGGCCTTGCGCGACTCGCTCCTGGCCATCAGCGGTGAACTCACGCCCAGCAGCGGTGGCCCCGCGCTCGTGATGGAGAACCCCGAAAACTGCGGTGCGCTCTCGCTGAAAGGCGTCAATCCCCCCAACTACACCCACAAGGTGCCGCGCCCCTCGCAGGAGTTTGAGCGCACGATCTACCTGCCCGTGTTCCGCAACAACTTCGCCGGCCCGGATCGCCTGCGGGGCGTCTTCGACTTCATCAATCCCGCGATGACCGCCGGAGAGCGCCCCCAGACCGTGGTGCCCACTCAGTCGCTCTTCCTGCTGAACAACGACCTTCTCCGCAAGCGAGCCTTCTCCCTCGCAAAGTCCCTTCTCGCCGCCGAGAAAAACGACCTCGCCCGCATGGAAACGCTCTGGCTGCGCGCCCTCAACCGTCCCATCACCTCCACCGAGCGCGACGAAGCCCTCGCCCTGCTCGAAGCCGTCACTCCGACCGGCAAACCCGCCGGTCCTGTCGAGTGGACCGAGCTCTGCCACAGCCTGCTCGCCTCCAATGAGTTCGTGTTTCGCCTCTGACCCCAACCCCATCGCTCCATTTTGAAACCCGTTCGCCCCCTCCTGATCGCCCTGCTGCTCGCGCCACTGGCCGCGCTGGATGCCGCCGAGCCGATCACCAACTCCATCGGCATGAAGTTCGTGCGCATCGAGTCGGGCACGTTCACGATGGGTCAGGACGGGCCGCCGATGGAGGATTATCTGCGGCAGAAGCGGTTTGGCGAGATGCACAAGGACATCGACCGGATCGACTTCGATGAGAAGCCCGCGCATCAGGTCACGATCACGCAGCCGTTTTACATCGGCGTCACGGAGGTCACGGTGGCGCAGTATCGACAGTTCGATCCTGAGTTCAAAAAGAACGATCCGAAGTCGAAGCCAGCCGACGATGATGCGGCAAGCGGTGTGATTTGGGACAAGGCGGTGGCGTTTTGCGAATGGCTCTCGAAGAAGGAAGGCAAGACGTATCGCCTGCCGACCGAGGCGGAGTGGGAATATGCCTGCCGCGCTGGCACGACGACGCTCTTTCATACCGGCGACGATTTGCCGGATGGTCATCAGAAGTGGTTCGGCGAGGACAACTTTCGCGGCGTGTATTTCCCGTCGGGACCGATGCCGCGTGAGTATGAATGGCGGAATGTCGGGAAGCCCTCAGCTAGCTTGAAGCAGGGGCAAATCATCGGCCTCGATCACCCGGCGGAGGATTCGAAGGCAGGTGGCACGGGTTCCTTACGCGTGGCGCAGAAGACACCGAATGCTTGGGGCCTGCACGACATGCATGGCAACCTGGCGGAGTGGTGCAACGATTGGTATGGGCCGTATGAGAGCGGCGAACAGACCGATCCGCTCGGTCGCGCCGATGGTGACTACCGCGTGTTTCGCGGTGGATTTCATTCCTCGATGATTCGCTTTCTGCGCTCGGCGAATCGCGGCTCATGGGTGACGAACTCCGCGAGCGAACGCATCGGCTTCCGCGTCGTGCAGGGTGAGATTCCGAAGGGAAAACTCATGCCTGTGGCCACACTGCCGCTGAATGCACAGAACGTGAGTCACAAGGTGCCGAACCTCACGCCGCAGCCAGCCGACGCGCCTTTCTTTGAAGGCCCGAAGCCCTTCGTGCGCATCCCCGAGGGCGCAGTCGGCCCTGTGTTCATCAGTCAAAATCACAGCCCATCCATCACCGAGTGCCCGAATGGCGATTTGCTCGCGGTTTGGTTCTCCACCCTTGGCGAGACTGATCTCACCACCGCAAATGCCGCCTCGCGCCTGCGCTTCGGCGCCAAGGAATGGGAACCCGCCTCGCCCTTCTGGGATGCGCAGGACGTGAACGACCATGCGCCCAAGGTCTGGTGGGACGGCGGCAAGACGATCTTCCACATCGTCGAAGGTCGGCAGCATGGCGACATCGTGATCCGCCACTCCACCGACAATGGCGTGACCTGGTCGAAGGCCGAGGTGATGCGTGCCCACGGAGAGTCGGCCAGCAATCCCGTCCGCACGAAGGAGGGCGTCATCGCGATCCCGTTCGACTCCGCTGGCCTGTCCATCAGCCGCGACAACGGCAACACCTGGAGCGAGACCGGGCGGCATCGGCGCGGATCGGAAGACATTCAGCCCGGAGGCAAGGGACCTTTCATGGCAGGCATCCACGGTCCTGTCGTCGAGCTGGCCGACGGACGGCTCATGGCCTTCGGTCGCATCAGCGCAGGGATCGCGGACCAGGAACGTTTCAAGTTCAAGATGCCCGTCAGCTACTCCGGCGATCTTGGTGAAACGTGGCAATGGGAAACGAGTGAGTTCCCCGTGGTGAGCAACACCCAGCGCCCCGCCATGCTGCGGCTCAAGGAAGGCCCCATCGTCCTCTGCTCCTTCACCGACGAGGCCCGCACGCCTTTCAAAAAGCGCAAAGGCCTCACCTTCAAATCCACCGCCGGCGATTACACTGGCACTGGCCTCTACGCCGCCGTCAGCTACGACGAAGGCAAGACCTGGCCCGACCGCCGCCTCATCGCTCCCGAAGGCAAAGCCACCGCCGACATCAACGGCTATCTCGCGATCACCCAAACCCACGATGGGCGCATCCAGCTCATCACCAGCAAGGATCACTACGTCTTCAATCTCGCGTGGATCAAAGCGCTGCCGACTGCGCCGAAGAAGTGAATCAAAACATGAAACCCGTCCTAACCCTCCTCACCGCCCTGCTGCTCGCGCCGCTGGCCGCGCTTGACGCCGCCGACGCGAACAAACCAAACGTTATCGTCATCCTAGCCGATGACCTCGGCTGGGCGGACTTGTCGTGCTACGGCAGCATCTTCCACGAGTCGCCCAATCTCGACAAACTCGCCGCCCAGGGAATGCGCTTCACCCAGGCGTATTCGAGTAGCCCGTATTGCTCGCCTTCACGCGCGGCCATCATGACCGGACGGCATCCGGCGCGGGTGAAGATCACCGATTACATCCCCAGCAATGGCAGAAGTGGCAAGCTGCTGCCCGCGGAGATGAAGATGGAGCTTCCCCTGGAGGAAGTGACCATGGCCGAAGTGCTGCGCGATGCAGGCTATGCCACTTGGCACGTCGGGAAATGGCATCTTGGCGATCCCGGCTACTACCCCGAGGATCAGGGCTTTCAGGTCAACATCGCTGGGCACGCGGGCGGACTGCCGCCGAGCTTCTTCTGGCCTTACGGTAACAAGCTCAACGAAGCGGTGCCGAAGCCGAAAGGCGGCGGCTATCACTCGCGAGGTGTGCCCGGTGTTGTCACCGGCGGAAAAGAAGGCGAGCACCTCTGCGACCGGCTTACCAGCGAGGCGATGAAGTTGATCGAAAAGCGCAAGCAAGGGCAGCCCTTCTTCCTCTACCTTCCTTTCTACGACGTGCATACGCCCATCATGGCGAAGCCCGAACTCGTGAAGAAATACGAGGCGAAAGCCGCCCGCCTCGGTCTGCCTCCCGTGCCGAAAACACCCAGCTTCACCGAGGACAACCGCACCCACGGTGGCAGCCAGACCAAGATGCCGGAGACCCAGGTGAACCCCACCTACGCGGCGATGATCGAGACCATGGACACGAACGTCGGCCTGCTCATGGCGAAACTCGATGAACTCGGCATCGCCGACAACACGCTGATCCTCTTCACGAGCGACAACGGCGGCCACAACGTCACCAGCAACCGCCCGCTGCGCGGTTGCAAGGGCTGGCTCTACGAAGGCGGCGTGCGCGAACCATGGATCGTCAAATGGCCCGGCGTGACCCAACCCGGCAGCACCTGCGACGTGCCGGTGATGAACACCGACATCCTGCCCACCGTGCTGGAAGCCTGCGGATTGCCGACAAAGCCAGCGCTGCACAAAGATGGCGTCAGTTTCGCCAACTTGCTCAAAGGCGAAACCAAACCCGTGCATGACGCCCTCTTCTGGCACTTCCCCCACTACGGCAACCATGGCAGCGGCCCGTGCAGCAGCGTTCGCGTCGGCGACTGGAAACTCATCCACTGGATCGAAGACGACAGCGTGGAGTTGTTCGACGTCGTCAACGATCCCGGCGAAAAGACCGACCTCGCCGCCCGGCAACCTGACCGGGTGAAAGACCTCCGCGCCCGGCTCGATGCCTGGCGCAAAGAAACCGACGCGAACATGCCGAGACCGAAAAAGTGACATACTCCACCACTCCATGAACACACCCACACTCCTTAACCGCCGCCAGATGCTCCAGCGCGCCGCGCTTGGCTTTGGTTCACTCGCCATGCATGACATCGCACGCGCGGCATCGAGCCCGCTCGCGGCCCGCCTCCCTGGCATAGTGCCAAAGGCCAGGCGCGTCATCTTCCTCTTCATGGGTGGTGGGCCTTCGCAGATGGATTTGTTCGACCCGAAGGACTTCATCGAGCGCAAGCACGGGCAGAAGATTGATTCGCCCTTGCGCAAGGAAGTCACGCAGATCGGCACCGATCAATTCCTCGCCTTGAAGGCCATGGCTCCGGTGCGTCCGCGTGGACAGAGCGGCATGATGATCTCCGATTTGATGCCACACCTCGCCACGGTGGCGGATGACCTCTGCCTGCTGCGAGGCATGAACGCTGACAATCCGCAGCACGCCGGGGCGACCTTGCAGTTCCACACCGGCACCTTTGCCGAAGTGCGCCCCTCGATGGGCGCGTGGGTCAGCTACGGGCTCGGCACAGAGAATGCGAACCTGCCGAGCTTTGTCAGCATCCAGGGCGGCGGCGTTCGTGAGTATGGCTCCGCCTTCCTTCCTGCCATTCATCAAGGCACAAAGCTCACCGTACCGCTCGACAGCAAGACACTGCCCATCGAGAACCTGAAGAACGTCTCCGCGACCGATGCCATCCAGCGCCAGCGCATGGATTTCATGGCCCGCATGAACCGCCGCCTTGTCGGCGACCTCGGCGGTGATGCCAGCATGGAAGGCATGATCCAAAACATGGAACTCGCCGCCCGCATGCAACTCACCACGCCGGAGATCGTGGACATCTCCAAGGAAAGCAAAGCCACGCTCGATCTCTACGGCGTCGGCGGCAAAGACACCAACACCTTTGGCCGCGCCTGCCTGCTCGCACGCAAACTCAGCGAGGCCGGGGTGCGCTTCGTGCAGGTCAGCACCGGCGGCTGGGACCACCACGGTGACATCCGCGGCAATCTACCGAAGCTTTGTGCGCAGACCGATCAACCGGTGGCCGCCTTGCTCAAAGATCTCAAATCACGCGGCCTGCTCGAGGACACCCTCGTGCTCTGGAGCGGGGAGTTCGGCCGCACCCCCTGGAGCCAGGACCTCAGCGGCAAATCGCCCATTGAAAAACACGGACGCGAGCATCAGCCCGAGAGCTTCTGCGCCTGGATGGCTGGTGGCGGCGTCAAAGCCGGCCTCACCTACGGCGACACCGACGACATGGGCTACCGCGTCATCAACGGCAAGATCCACGTCCACGATCTTCACGCCACCATGCTGCATCTGCTCGGCATCGATCACACGAAGCTCACCGCACGCCACCTCGGTCGCGATTTCCGCCTCACCGATGTTTATGGAGAGGTGGTGAAGGAGATTCTCGCGTGAACTGACCGCACACACCCGAGTCAGGAGCATTGGGGAGCGGAAAAATCGCCTGATTCTCCTGCCCCATCCTTTTATCTAAAAAGCAATCCCCATGAAACCGCTGCTCGCCTCACTCGTCCTCACCACTTCCGCCTTCGCCGAGGTCAAAACGGAAACCGTCAGCGTGCCGATGCGCGATGGCACCAAGCTCGCCACGGACATCTACTTCGATGACGCGGTCACCAAGGCCCCCGTCATCCTCACCCGCACGCCGTATGATCGCACAAAGCAAAAAGGTGCGGGCGAGAAGTGGGCGAAGGCGGGCTACATCTTCATCGCGCAGGACTGTCGCGGGAAGTTCGCGTCCGAAGGCACCTTCGCTCCCTACAACAACGAGGGGCAGGATGGCTACGACACCATCGAGTGGATCACGCGCCAGCCCTGGTGCAGCGGCAGGGTCGGCATGATGGGCGGCTCCTATGTCGGCGCGGTGCAGTGGCAGGCGGCGGTGGAAAATCCACCGGGACTCGCAGCCATCGCACCCCAGGCCACATGGAGCAGTTTCTATCACAATCTATACCTCGGCGGTTCGGTCCGGCTCGCGCTGATCGCGGGCTGGATCACGGGCAACTCGCCGAAGCCCGAGGGCGCGAAACCGAACGACCTGAACGATGCGTTGATGCGCCTGCCACTCGGCGACGTGGACAACGCCATTGGCTGGGACATGCCGTGGCTCGACGCCTTCCTCACGCACCCCGAGCCGAACGGATTCTGGACCCGGCTCGATCTCACACCGCGCCTGCCCGAACTGCAACTGCCCGCGCTGCACGTTGTCGGCTACTACGACTTCTTCTCCCGCGAGTCGGTGGACAATTTTGTGATCCTGCAAAAGCAGGCGCGTGATCCCAAGACACGCCAGCAGCAGCGCCTCATCCTCGGCCCTTGGGATCATGGCAGCGTGGGTAAAAGCAAGGTCGCCGAAGTCGATTTCGGTCCCCAAGCCGCCGTGGATACCTTTGCGCTTCAAATCGATTGGTTTGACCGCCACCTCAAACAAGACCCCGCTGCTCAGGCGAAGTCTTTCCCGCCCGTGCGCTACTTCTCCATGGGCGACAATGTCTGGCACGATGCCCAAACCTGGCCACCCGAAGGCTTCACCGCGACCTTGTTCTACCTCCGATCCGCTGGCAAGGCAAACACCCGCCAAGGCGACGGACGCCTCTCGCGCGAAGCACCCACGCAAGACGAACCCAGCGACACCTTCCGCGCCGATCCCGCGAGTCCGACGCCCTCCTGTCCCGTCACTGAAGCACGCCCCATCAAAGCCGCCGTCTGGGGACCTGTGGACCAAAGCGCCAACGAGAACCGTGATGACGTGCTCGTTTACACCAGCGAGCCATTGACCGAGCCGCTCACCTTCGCCGGCAATGCCGAAGCGAAGCTCCACGTCTCCACCGACACGCCCGATGCCGACTGGGCCGTGAAACTCATCGATGTGCACCCCGACGGCTTCGCACAAAACATCGCGCGCGGCATTCTGCGTGGACGCTATCGCTCCTCGCTGCTCAAGCCCGAGTTGATGCAGCCCGGCCAAGTCTATGAGATCACCGTTGATCTCGGCCCCGTTGCCGCCACCCTCGCCAAAGGCCACCAACTCCGCGTGGACATCAGCGGAGCCGACTTCCCGCTCTACGATCGCAATCCCAACACCGTTGAAGGCATCTTCGGCACCAAGACAGCCATCGCTACCGAAAAGGTGCATCACAAGCCCGGGGCACTTTCGCGGATCGTGCTGCCGGTAAAATGAGTCTCCATTCACACCAAAGCTGGGCATGCAGATCAAAACGAAGCGCGAGGAGGATCATGTTGGGCCTTCCTCGCTTTTCACCCCAAAAGCGAGCAGAGCATGGGTTCCCATGGGGGCTTGAATGCGGGGCAGTTTCTGATCTGCCCACAGATTGGCTTTTATGGACCGGTGGGTTTTCTCAACCATGGGGGAATTTTGCTGTTGGAATGCATTCGGGAAGATGTCGAGGATATCAGACCGACGCCGTAATGTAGGAGCCTCTGTTCGTTTTCCAGGAAGCAGCAAGCCTGAGGCAAGTCCATTCACACCTTGAAAAGCTTCGCCCAACCCCATTCTTCTGACTACCTCATCGATGAACCGCCGAAACTTTCTCCGCGCAGCTGGTGCTTGCCTTGCCTTGCCTTCCATCGGGCATGCGGCTGAAAAGCTGCCGCCGAAGCGTCTCTTCGCCATTCATGTGCCGCTGGGCATGATGCCGCAGTTCTTCTTTCCGAAGGCTGGCGCGACCTCAAGCCCTTATCTCGACCTCATTGCCGCGTATCGTCCGCACTTCACCACCTTCAGCGGCCTCTCGCATCCGGGTGTCGATGGAAATCATCACGCGGGCCAGTGCTTCCTCACGGGCGCGCCGCATCCGGGGCAGCCCACGTTTCGCAACAGCCTCTCGCTCGATCAACGGGTCGCGGAGCAGATCGGGCTCGACACGCGCTTTCCCTCGCTCGCTGTTTCGGTGCGCAAAGGTGAGCACTATGCCGACTCCATCGCCGTTTCGCGCTCCGGGGTTGTCCTGCCCTCGGAGACCAGCGCCGAGAGGCTTTATCGACGCCTGTTCGTCGCCGGAACGCCCGATGAAAAAGCCGCGACCCTGCGTCGCATCGAAGCGGGCGGCAGCGTTCTCGACCTGATCCTCGACAAGGCCAGTCGACTCAAAAAACGCACCTCGGCAGAGGATCGGGCACGCCTCGACCAATACTTCCAAAGCGTGCGCGAGCTCGAAAATCGCCTCCAGCGCAACATCGAGTGGGAAAACCGGCCGAAGCCCAAAGTGGACTATCCACAGCCCAAGGACATCGCCGATGCGAACGAGATCATCGCGAGGTCGAAGCTCATGTTTGACCTCATCCGCCTCGCCCTGCAGACGGACAGCACGCGTGTCGTTACACTCTCACTCAGCACTTTCAGCGTCGTTCCGCATGTCCCTGGCGTCAAGAGTGAGACGCATGGCCTCACCCACCACGGCAATGAACCCGACAAGATTGCGGAGTTGAAGAAGATTGAAGAAGCCCAGATGAGGGCTTTTGGTGATCTCCTCCAAACTTTCCGCGATGTCAACGAAACCGGCGGCACCCTGCTCGACCAGACCCAGATCCTCTACGGGAGCTGCCTCGGCAATGCCAACTCCCACAGCAACCAAAACCTACCCCTGATCCTGGCCGGTGGTAGATTCAAGCACGGGCGGCACCTCAGCTTCGACATGCAAAACAACACGCCACTGGCCAACCTCTTTGTGACCATGCTGCAAAACCTCGGCATCGAGGCGGACAAATTCAGCAGCAGCACGGGAACGCTAAGTGAAATCAAGATTGGCTGAACACCCGATAAAAAAACCAACAAGGAACCAGATGACCGCGTTGAGAGGTCTGTTCTGTTTATTTTGCCACGGCAGCCGGATCTTGCAGTGCATGAGCTGCACCTCATTTCCTGTGGCAAAAAAAAAGGGAAATTGGCGTCCTTATCGCCCAAATCTGGGCACGTGCAGTCATCAACGCCGCGTGGAAAGCCGTTTCTCAATCGAAACTGAGCATCACGGACAAGCAGATCATGTTCAATGCACTCTGGGGATGAACCGCCTGACCCGTCTGGCTTATCGCCAACATCGCCACCCACCATCAACCATCCCTCCCCATTCAGCAAAACTGAGCAACCTTTCGACCTTCTGGATTGGGCGAATCCTTGAACGGCGGGGCTTATTGTCACAGTATGGCGAATGCGCCTACGCCGCTCCTGCGGGGTCGCTGACCCCGCCTGCAGCCGGCGCTGCACTCTCAACCTGCAATGGATGCTGATGCCAGCGCCAGACTCAGGCCGAGGCGGATGACCCGGAGGCCGGCGATTCGGTGGAGCATGACGCTGAACTGGGCCGGCAGCCAAGCCGGTCACCCATTCGTGCGGAGCATCCTGCGAGGGACTCGCACCAGAGGTTGCCGGTGACCATCGCGCCGTCGAGGGTCGGCACACGAAACTTGCACAACTCCTGAAACGGAGCAATGCCGACCCGCCTCTTGATCGCCCCGGAGATGCCCTGCGGCAGCAGCAGCCACCACAGGATCAGGTTCCACGCGTTGAAAATCACGTCGACGCCCTGATCCAGCAAATTGCCCTGCAGGTGCAGGGTGGGCATTCTGACGCTTCTGTTTTGACATTTTGCTCTATCCCTTTTCTCTCATGCGCCCACCTTCTCGACATCGACGGCGACGACCTTGTATTCCGGACAGAGGGTGTCGGCATCGCACTCGCTGCTGGTGACGACGTTGACGAGGTTTTCGGGGAAATGGAAGGTGGTGTAGAGAATGCCGGGCTTGACCTCGTCGCTGATCCTGGCCTTGAGGCGGACGTCACCACGGGCGGAGAAGACGCGGACGATGTCGCCATCGGCGATGCCCTTCTGCCGGGCGTCGGCGGGATTCACGGCGAGCAGGTCCTCGGTGACGATGCGGGCGTTGCCGGTGCGGCGGGTCATGGTGCCGCAGTTGTAGTGCTCGAGGATGCGGCCGGTGGTAAGGATGAAGGGGAAGGCTTCGCCGTGTTTCTCGATCTCCCTGGATTCCTGGAAGCGGAAGAAGTGGAACTTGCCGCGACCGCGCTTGAACTCGGTGGTGTGGAGGATCTCGGTGCCGGCGCCGCCTTCCTGGATGGGCCACTGGGTGCCCTGATCGGTGAGGCCGCCCCAAGTCGCGCCCTTGAAGAAGGGCACGATACGGGCGATCTCGGCAAGCACGCCGTCGGGGGTGTAGTCGGCCTGGCCGAGGCCAAGGCGCTGCATGACCTCGCAGAGGATAACGCCGTCGGGCTTGGTGCCGGCCACCGGCGGGATGGCGGCATTGACGCGCTGGACGCGACGTTCGCCGTTGGTGAAGGTGCCGCTCTTTTCCAGGAAGGAGGAGGCGGGCAGGACGACGTCGGCGTAGTCACAGGTGGGGTTGAGGAAGAGTTCCTGGACGACGACAAAGTCGAGAGCGCCGAGGGCGGCCTTGACGTGCTCGGTGTTGGGGTCGGTCTGCACGACATCCTCGCCCATGATCCAGAGGGCCTTGAGCTGGCCGGCGAGGGCGGCGTCATACATCTGCGGGATTTTCCAGCCGATGCGGTTGGAGAGGTGGACGCCGTAGAATTCCTCGTAGCGGCGATGCACCTCGGGATCATCGACCGGCAGGTAACCGGCCCCCTGGTGAGGCTGGCAGCCCATGTCGGCGGCGCCCTGAACATTGTTCTGGCCGCGCAGCGGGTTCACGCCGACGCCGGGCCGGCCGATGTTGCCGGTCATCATGGCGATGTCGGCAATGGTCATCACGGTCTTGGAGCCGTGGCTGTGCTCCGTGACGCCGAGGCCGTGGAAGGCCATGGCGTTCTCGGCCCTGGCATACTCGAGGGCGGCGGCGCGCACCTGCTCGCGCGGCACGCCGTGGAGGCGCTCAAGCTCGTCGAGATCGAGGCTTTTCAGGCCGGCCTCGAACTCCTCCCAGTTTTCGCAACGGTGGCGGATGAAGTCCTGATCAACCAGGCCGGCTTCCCAGATGTAGAACGCGAACATGTCGAGCAGGGCGACGTTGGTGCCGGGTCGCAGCTGCAGGTGATGGGTGGCGTAGGGCGCGAGTTCGATGGCGCGGGGGTCGATGAGGATGAGCGGCACGCCCTTCATCGCGCGCTGCTTGATCTTCGAGCCGGTGACGGGGTGGCCCTCGGTGGGATTGGCGCCGATGACGAGGATGCAGTTGGTGAACTGAAGGTCGGCGATGCGGTTGGTGGCGGCGCCGGTGCCGAAGGCCTTCTGCATGCCCCAGGCGGTGGGGCTGTGGCAGACACGGGCGCAGGCGTCGATGTTGTTGGTGCCGAAGCCGACGCGGATGAGCTTCTGCATGAGGTAGTTTTCCTCGTTGGTGCAACGCGCAGAGGAAATGCCGGCAATGGCGTCGCCGCCGTGCTCGGCGTGGATGTGGCGCAGGTTCGCGACGATGTGGTCGTAGGCTTCATCCCAGGTGGCGGGCTTGAGCTGGCCATCGCGCCGGATCAGCGGCGTGCGCAGGCGGTCGGGATGGCCGACGAACTTGAAGGCGTAGCGCCCCTTCAGGCAGGTGTGACTGTGGTTGACCTCGGAATCGGTCGGGGCCTGGATGCTGAGGACCTCGCCGCCCTTGGTGGCAACGTTGAGGTTGCAGCCGACGCCGCAGTAGGTGCAGACGGTGCGGGTTTTTTTGGTGGCCTCGATCGACTTGGAGAAGAAGACATCGCTGATCGCCGAGGTCGGGCAGGCCTGGGAGCAGGCGCCGCATGAGACGCAGGTGGAGTCCATGAAGGACTGGTCGAGCCCCTTGATGATGCGTGCTTCGAAGCCACGGCCATGCATGGACAGGACGTGCTGGCCCTGAACCTCGTCGCAGGCGCGAACGCAGCGTGCGCAGTTGATGCACTTTGACAGCTCGCTGGTCATGTAGGGATGCGACCGGTCTTTGGGGCGGTCGAGGTGGTTGGCCCCGGCGGGGTAGCGCACTTGTCGGATGCCAACCTTGGCGGCGACGGTCTGCAGCTCGCAGTTGCCGTTGACTTCACACGTGAGGCAGTCGAGCGGGTGATCGGTGAGCACGAGCTCGACGATGTTTTTGCGCAGGCGACGCACCTTCGGGCTCTCGGTGAAGATGTGCATGCCGGCGGTGATCGGCGTGTGGCAGGAGGCGACGACGCGGCGGGGACCACCGGGCTGCAGGGCGATCTCGACCGAACAGACGCGGCAGGCGCCGTAGGGCTCGAGCTGGGGGGCGTCGCAGAGGGTGGGCACGTGGCCGCGACCGTGGCGGGCGTCGATGACCTTGAGCAGGGTGTCGCCCTCCTGGAAGCGCACGGGTTCGCCGTCGAGGAAGGCGGTGAGGGTGGAGAGATCCTGGACCATGGCGGTGTCAGTCTTGGAAGTAGGGCCGGAGTTCGTCGGCGAAGTGTTCGAGGGCGTTCTTGATCGGCAGCGGCACGCCGCCGCCGAGGGCGCAAAGGGAGGTCTGCTCCATCGTTTCGAGCAGGTCGCCGATGAGGCTGCGGTCGATCTTGTAAGCCTGATCGGCGCGGGCCTTGGCGACCAATTCCTGGCCACGGGTGCTACCGAGGCGGCAGGGGAAGCATTTGCCGCAGCTCTCGTCGGCGGTGAACTGGAAGAGATGCTCGATGTACTCGATCATCGGCAGCGCCTGTGGCAGGCTGACGACGCCGGCGTGACCGAGCAGAAAGCCGGCCTGCTTGAAGCTTTCGAAATCGACCGTGAGACGGTCGACCTGGGCGAGGGGCACGATGCCGCCGAGCGGCCCGCCGATCTGCACCGCCTTGACGTCGGTCTTGAAGCCGCCGGCGAGATCGAAGACCGCGCGCAGGGGGGTGCCCATGGCGACCTCATAGATGCCGGGCTTGGCGAAGTGGCTGTCAAGCGAGAGCAACTTTGGTCCGCTCGACTGCTGCGTGCCAATGGCCGCGTAGCCCTTGCCGCCGAGAGTGAGAATGGCGTGCAGGTTGGCGAAGGTCTCGACGTTGTTGACGAGGGTCGGCTTGCGAAACAGGCCCTCCTGCACCGGAAAGGGCGGACGCGTGCGCACCTCCGGGCGCTGGCCCTCGATGCTGGCGAGCAGGGCGGTTTCCTCGCCACAGATGTAGGCGCCGGCGCCCTTGATCGTTTTCAGGCGGAAGCTGAAGCCGGAGCCGAGAATATCATCGCCCAGCAACCCCACGGCCAGCAGGTCCTCGATGGCCTGGTTGATGACCGTCAGCGAATCCGGGTATTCGGCGCGGATGTAGAGGATGCCGGTGCCGGCCCCGGCATACCATCCGGCGACCATCATGCCGAGCAGCACGCTGTGAGGACGCTGCTCCATGAGATACTTGTCAATGTAGGCCCCGGGATCGCCCTCGTCGGCGTTGCAGACGACATACTTGACCGTGCCGGCCGCGGCACGGCAGCCGGCCCACTTGATGGCGAGCGGGAAGCCCGCGCCGCCGCGGCCGCGCAGGCCGCTGGCCTTGAGTTCTGCGCCGAGAGCCTCGCGATCGCCGCCGGCAAGCAGTTGCCGGAAGGGCGCGTAATAGGCGTCAATGCCAGGGAACTCCGCCGTCAGCAGGGGCGGCTGCAGGGCCGAGACCTCGACGTAGCGATCGTTGGCGTCCCCCTGACCGGTTTGAAAGAGCTTGGTGAGCGCGGCCTCGGACTGTCCAGAGTAGTTTTTGCCCTCATACTGGAAGGCGCCGCCCTCGTGGCATCGCCCCAGGCAGCAGATGTGGCCAATCGCTTCCTCCGGGAAATGCCCGTGCAGCTTCTGCTTCAGGCCGTCCTGCGTGCCTGCGCAGAGGCAGGCACTGCCGTTGCAGACGAAGACCTTCTTGCCTGCGTTCTCCTTCTTGAGAAAATCGTAGAACGACACCGCGCCGAGCGTGATGGCATCGCCAAACAAATGATCCTGACCGAGCTGGTGGACGATGTCGGGGCGCTCTGCCGCGCCTTCCGCCTCGGCGGACTCGACCATCCGTTCGAAGACATTCTTGTCGATGCCCTTGCGGAAGGAGAGGGCGCTGAGATTCTTGGACATGCAATAAAATGTTTCCGCATTTATACCGGAGCCAGCGGCCCGTTTTCGAGAAAAAAGCACCTCCAAGACTGCCTTTACCGCGCCTAACTTGCGGTCGCGCTCCGTCCAGGCCAACATGCGCGGATGTCCCTCGTCAATCCCTGGTTCCTGGTCGCCCTCGTCGGCGTGCTCGGCCTTTTCCACCTCGATCTGCTGACGGCCCTGCTCAACAGCGCGCGCTTGGGGCGTCCCCTGCCCCCGGAACTGGAGGAGGTTTATGATGCGGAGACGCGGGAACGCCTGCGCGATTACCTGCCAGAGAAACAGCGGCTCGACCTGCTGCAGCGCACCGCCGGCCTGGCGGTGCTGCTCGGGGTGTGGTGGAGCGGCGGTTTTGCCTGGCTGCAGCACCATGCGGTGGCCCAGGCCCTCGACCTCGGAGGCGGCCCGATCCTGACCGGTGTGATCGTGCTGGCCATCGCCGGTCTGGTGCTGACCCTGCTCGGCCTGCCCTTCGAGATCTGGGACACCTTTGGCATTGAGGCGCGCCACGGCTTCAACCGCACCACGCCCGGCACCTTTATCAGCGACCAGCTCAAGGGGCTGCTGCTCTCGGCCCTGCTCGGTCTGCCGGTGGCGGCGGCTGTGGTTGCCCTGTTTGAAACCCAGGCGCGTGCGCCGCTGTTCGCCTGGCTGTTCCTGGCCGGGTTCAGCCTGCTGATGAGTTGGCTGTCGCCCCGGCTGATCCTGCCGCTGTTCCTGAAGTTCCGCCCGCTCGAGGACGGCCCGCTGCGCCGCGCGGTGCTTGAACTGGCCGAACAACTGCAGTTTCCGGTCGCCGAGGTCAGCGTCGTCGACGGCTCGCGCCGCTCCTCGAAGGCGAATGCCTTCTTCACCGGCTTCGGGCGCACCCGCCGGATCGCCCTCTATGACACCCTGCTGGAGAAGCATCCGCAGCAGGAGATCCTGGCGGTTCTCGCCCATGAGATCGGTCACTGGCGCCTGCGCCACGTGCCGCGCCAGCTCGCCTTTGGCTTGGCTGACCTCGGCCTGCTTCTGGCCCTGCTCGGCTGGGCGCTGAACTCGCCGGACTTCTTTGCCGCCTTCGGCGTGACCGGCACGCCGGCCGGCATCGGCCTGCTGCTCGCCAGCGTGGTGTTTCGTCCCTTCAGTCTGCTCACCGCCTTGGTCGGGCTGGCGCTGAGCCGTCGCCACGAGTTTCAGGCCGACACCTTCGCCGCCGCGGCCTGTGGCGGCGGTGGCGCGCTCGGCGCGGCGCTCAAGCGGCTCTGCGCCGACCAGCTCGCCCATCCGCAGCCGCATCCGCTCGCCGTGGTTCTGCACCACAGCCATCCGCCGCTGCTCGAGCGCCTGCGCGCTCTGCCGTCCTGAATTTTCGGCTTTTCAGTTGGTCCGTCCTTGGCTACAAAGCAGGTGATGACCGCCCTCGCGAACATCCGGCACCTGATCACCCTGCTCGACGACGAATCCACGGTCGTGCAGGAGGCGCTGCTGCGCGAGTTGGCGCCGATCCGACGTGAACTGCCCGAGCACCTGCGGCTGATCGACCGACCGCTGACGGCCGACGAGGAGCGCCACCTCAACCGCATCCTTTTGCCTGCGCGGCAGACCGACTTGGAGGAAACCTGGATGCGCTGGCGCTGGCTGGATCATCCGACCGCGCAGCTTGAGGAGGGCATCGCCCAGATCTCCGCCTACCTGCACGGCTGGCGCACCCAGCCGGGAGACTTGGCCAAGCGCCTCGACGCACTGGCCGAGGAAGCCTTCCGCGATCAGGGCCGCATGGACGCGCGTGAACTGGCCGAATGGATGTTCTCTTTCCGGGACGGCGGCGTTCGTTTCCGCGGCAACAACAAGGACTACTATGCACCGCAGAACAGCAACCTGTTCTGGGTGCTGGAGACCGGCTTGGGCAATCCGATCAGCCTCGGCTGCCTGTACCGCCTGCTCGGCCAGCGCTTCGAACTGGTCATCGAGGGCTGCAATTTCCCCGGCCACTTCCTGGCGCGCACCGAGCATGCCGACCGCGTCTGGCTGGTCGACTGCTTCAATCGCGGTCGCTTCATGCTGGCCGCCGATGTCGCCCGCCATCATCCCGCGGCAACCCCTGCCGTCGAGGAAATCATCCGCCAGCCGGCCTCCACCGACGCCATCCTGCTGCGCATGCTGCGCAACCTCGATGAGGCCTTCGAACGCTCCGGTCAGGACAGCCACCGGCAATTCATGCGCCGACTGGCCATCAAGCTCATGGAGGACTGAGCCCCCGCATCCGACATCATGTCGCCCAAGACCGTCCCCGCCCCCGCTACCCTGCTTGAGCAGATCCTGGCCTTCTGGCCGGAAACCAAGCGCACCCGTGTCAAACAGTGGCTCCGCTTCGGCGCCGTTCACGTCAACGAACGCGTGGTCACCCGTCACGATCACCCGCTGCAGGCCGGCGATGTCATTGCCATTCGACCGCAGAAGGCGCCCCCGCCCGCGCCGCCGCTGCCGCCGGGACTCAGCGTGGTCTTTGAGGACGGCAACCTGCTGGTGGTCAACAAGCCCGCCGGTCTGCTCACCGTCGCCACCGACACCGAGCGCGAGCGCACTGCCTTCCGCATCCTCACCGACTACCTGCGCGAGACCACCCGAGACGGCCGGTCCCGTTTGTGGATCGTGCACCGGCTCGACCGCGAGACTTCGGGGCTGCTCGTGCTGGCCAAGACCGAGGAAGCCAAACTCTTCCTCCAGGAAAACTGGGGGCGCGCGGTGAAGACCTACCTGGCGGTGGTCGAAGGCCGACCCGAAACCGCCGAAGCCACCCTGCGCAGCCAGCTTGACGAGAGCCAGCCGCACCGCGTCTATGCGGTGACCAAGGCTGGGCCGACGACCCGAGAGGCAGTGACGCGTTACCGTGTTCTGCGGAGCGGCTTTGGCCGCAGCCTGCTGGAGGTCAGCATCGAGACCGGCCGCCGCCACCAGATCCGCGTCCAACTTGCCGAGGCCGGCCATCCCATTGTCGGTGATGTCACCTATGGCGGAAAACCGGCCAGCGGCACCAAGCGGCTGGCCCTGCATGCCACGGCCCTGCTGTTCCCGCACCCGGATGGCGACCGCGAGTTGGGCTTCGAATCGCCCCTGCCGGCTGAACTGGCCAAGCTGGTGCCGGCACTCTGAAGCGGCTCGCCTCCACGCTTGATGTCTGGTCGCGGCGCGCCATGCTGGCCGCTCCATGCCCGACCAGCCATACTACGACCTGCTCTCCCTCGGGGAAGTCCTGCTGCGCCTTGATCCCGGCGAGGGCCGGGTGCGCACCTCGCGCCAATTCACCGCCTGGGAAGGCGGTGGCGAGTACAACGTTGCCCGCGGTGCCCGCAGATGCTTCGGGCTGCGCACCGGCGTTCTCTCGGCCTTTGTCGACAACGAGATCGGCCGTCTGCTCGAGGACCTGATCCTGCAGGGGGGCGTCGACACCTCGCACCTCAAGTGGGTGCCCTATGACGGCATGGGCAAACGCGTGCGCAATCCGATCAACTTCACCGAGCGCGGCTTTGGCGCGCGCGGAGCCAAGGGCAGCGTCGACCGCGGCCACAGCGCCGCCTCGCAACTGGGACCGCAGGACTTCGACTTCGAGCATTTGTTCGGCACCCTTGGCTGCCGCTGGCTGCACACGGGCGGCATCTTCGCAGGCCTGTCCGAATCCACGGCCGAGCTTGTCGTCGCCGCCTGCGCCGCCGCCAAGCGCCACGGTGTCACGGTGAGTTACGACCTCAACTACCGCGCCTCGCTGTGGCAGGAGCGCGGCGGCTTTGCCGCGGCCCAGGCGCTCAACCGCCGACTCGCGCCCTACGTGGATGTCATGATCGGCGTGCTCTGCGATGAGCCGCCGGTTGTCGGTCCGGCCGAAGCCGGTGACCTCTTTGGCACCGAGGAGCGCACCCTGCGACCGGCCATGGAGAAACTTGCCGCCGAGTTTCCGAACCTGAAAACCATCGCCGCGACCCTGCGCCGGGTGCACACCGCCTCGGTAAATGACTGGGGCGCGATGTGCTGGCATGAGGGCAAGTTCTTCCGCAGCCGCGACTACCCTCGCTTTGACATCCTCGACCGCATCGGCGCCGGCGACAGCTTTGCTGCGGGCCTCATTGCCGGCCTGCTGCAGGAGAGCGACGCCCAGCGCGCAGTCGACTACGGTGCGTCGCATGGAGCCCTGGCGATGACGACGCCGGGCGACACGAGCATGGCGACCCTGGAGGAGGTGCGCAAACTGGCGGCAGGTGGCGACGCCCGGGTGCAGCGCTGAAGCTGCAGAAGTCCTGCACCAGACGCTGCACGTTTCGACACCTCATGCAGCATGGAATCATCTTGCACAGATCATTGAGGAAACAGGCTTGTCAGGGAGGCATTCAGCCTGCCTCCGTTCCGCCCGCCGCTGGCATTTGGAGGGCCATCAAGAGCTGTTTGCAAGGCCCGACCTGACCACAGGCCGGACCGTGACAAAGATGAGGAGATGGAACTGGGCAAGGATGGAGCGGCTCAGCAATTGAACTCTGATTGTGAATTGGCTTGCCGAGCAACTCCTCACACCGGTCGCGTTCTCGGTGAACGCCACCACCGATGACGCACGCAATCGTGTGAAAAAAAGGTGGTAAGGCAGCTGCATATCGCCCGTGATTGCATTGAAGGCCGCCAAAGAACTTCCCTGAGCCTCAATGATGGAAAATGACAGAATACCCCCTGTGCCTGCATCTTCAAAAGATGAAAGAATTGAAGCCATTCAGGGCAAAGAACCCTGTCCGGCCTGACACTCACATCAGCTTGGCCGTCACGCGAATGCCACTCTTGGTCATTTCGATACCTGCGTGAAGTCTTGCCAAGTCATCCAACCACTGGTCCTTTGCCTGAGTCTATGCAACCCACCGTGAAAATTGCCCTGGTCGGCGCCGGCATGTTCGGCGGCGATGTCCACCTGCGCGCCTATGCCGACCTGCAGCGCTTCGGTATCGCCGGCCAACTCGCCCGTGTCGGCCTCGACCGCTTTACCCGCGACCTGGCCGCCGTGCAATTCGATCTGGTCGCCGTCGCCACCCGCTCGGAAGCTTCAGCCCGCAAGTCGGCCGCCGCCTTCCGGGACTGGACCGGCCATGAACCCAAGGCTTATTTTGGCGACGCCCCTTGGGACCACATCCTGCGCGACTTCCCCGATCTCGACGTGCTGGCTGTGGCGACGCCCGACCACCTGCACACCCAACCCATCCTCGCCGCCCTTGCCAGGGGCGTGCACGTTCTGACCGAAAAGCCGATGTGCCTGTCGATCCAGGAGGCCGACGAGATCATCGCCGCGGCGGCCGCCAAAAACTGCATTGTCGCGGTCGACATGCACAAACGCTACGACCCCGACCACCTGCGCATCCGCGACGACATTCAGAAGCGCATCGGTGCACCACTGTACGGCACCGCCTACCTCGAGGAACCGCTCGAGGTCAGCACCAGCACCTTCAAATGGGTCGAGAGCAGCGATCCCTTCAGCTACGTCGGCCCGCACTGGACCGACCTGATCTGGTCCTACTACAAGTCGAAGCCGGTCGCGCTCACCGCCGTCGGCCAGAAAAAGCGCCTCGTACGCGACGGCATCAACGCCTACGACGCCGTGCAGGTGCGGGTCGACTTCGCCAACGGCATGAGCATCGCCTTCAACAACAACTGGGTGACGCCGGCCGACTTCGAGGGCCCGGTCAACCAGGGCCATGAAATCGTCGGCGCCGACGGAAAGGTGGAGAGCGACCAGCAGTACCGCGGCTTCCGCTTCTGGAATGCCGGCGGAGGTTCGCGCACCAGCAACAACCACTTCACCCGCGACGTCCTGCGGGCCGACGGCAGCAAGGCCTACGTCGGCTACGGGGTCGACAGCCTGACGGTCGGCCTGGTCGCCGTCGCCCGCGTCAAGTTCGCCGGTGAAAGCCGCGACGCCGTGGCGGACCTCTATCCGACCGCCGAGGACGCCCGCATCACCTGCGCCATCGTCGACGCCGCCGCGCGCGTGCGCGACCTCAACTTCCAGTACCTGCAGGAAGGCAGGGGTGCACCAGTCACCGCCCGCTTTGGCGAGGACGGCATCACGATCCTCGACCCCAACCGCGCCTCCGAGGGGCCGGCAGCCGTCTGCCAGAAGATCTACGACCGACCCCTCTGAGCCATGTCGCCGCTCCGGCTCGCGCCCGCCCTGCTTGCCCTTGCCGCCGGGGCGGCCGAGCCGGAAGCGCGCCCGGAACGGGTCCATCAGGTCGACCGACTGCGGATCTTTTACGCGCTCGAAGGCCGGCATGCGGTCGATCCGACCGATGCCAATGGCAACGGCACCCCCGACCAAGTCGAGGACATCGCCACGCAGACGCTCGCCGCCCGCGACCTCTGGATCGGTGTGCTGGGTTACCCCGATCCCTTCGCCAGCGAACGCTACCGCGAGGCGGCCTACCTCGACGTGCACCTGCGGCACCGCGAAACGCTCGGCGCCAACGGCAGCGCCTACGACGAGTTGCAGTCCTACCGCAAACCCGGCGATCCAGCGGGCACGCGCTCGCTCGGCTTCAGCGTTGCCACCTCGGTGAAGGCCGCCGAAAACCTGACGCCCGCACACGAATATTTTCATCTCATTCAGAACGGCGCGACCTATTTCAAAAACCGCTGGTTCACCGAGGGCACCGCCCCCTGGTCGGAGGCCGGTCTCGGGGCGGGTGTCATGAGCCGCGGCCTCAAGGCTGCCTCCTGGCCGCCCGCCCGCCCGCTGAAGCTCGATGAACTCGCCTACGAAACGGCCGGGCAGTTCTGGGAACCGCTGCTGCTGCAGGTCGATGCCAAACGCCGCCTGCCCGAGTTGCCGACGTCACTGAAGGAGCGACGCTACGTCAATGGCCAACCCGTGCTGCACGACCCCGACCTGGCCGGCTGGGCCTTCGTGCGCGACCTGCTCGCCGAACTCGGCCGCGCCGATGACCGCGCCTTCCAGGCCCGCGCCCTGACGCGCTGGAGCGAGGACGAGCAGAAGTCGCCGGCCAACACCCCCTTCCTCGAAGACGCCGTGCGGGCCGTCGCACGTCGTCACGGCCTCGCAACACCGGCGCCGGCCGACCGTTGAAATCCCCATGTCCCCCGCCCCGCTCCGCCTCGAAGTCTGCGTCGGCAGCCAAACCCTGTTCCTGTTTGAGGGGCCGCGGCTCGTCCGCCAGTGGCCCTGCAGCACCTCGAAATTCGGACTGGGTTTCACCGAAGGCAGCTACCGCACGCCGGTCGGCCGCTTCACGGTCAAGGAGAAGCACGGCGACGGCGCCCCGACCGGCACCATCTTCAAGTCGCGCCAGCCGGTCGGTCTCTGGCAACCCGGCATGGACACCCAGGAGGACCTGGTGCTCACCCGCATCCTCCGCCTCGACGGACGCGAGCGCCGCAATGCCAACAGTTTTGATCGCTACATCTACCTCCACGGCACCAACGACGAGGCCGCGGTTGGTCGTCCAGCCAGCCACGGCTGTGTGCGCCTGCGCAACGCCGACATGATCGACTTGTATGACCGCGTCGCGGTCGGCACGGAAGTCTGGGTTAACCCGTGAGGCCGGGCCGGCGCCACCGCCGTCCGGAAATGGCGGTGGCGCAGCGGTTCATGCCTCCAGCTTCCAGGGACCGCGGTACTCGCGACCGAGCAGCTTCGAGGCCTCGGGATCGCCGACGATCTCCTCCTTGACCGGATCCCACTTCACCGGCCGGTTGACCAGGAAGGCGATGAGGGCGAGATGGCCGGGCACGGCGCTGCGGTGGGCGGTTTCGACCGGCGTGACGGTCGGTTTGCGACTCTTGACGCAGTCGAGGAAATTGCGGTGGTGACCGGGTGTCTCGTACAGCCGGGTCTTGATGACGTCGTCGCCGAGCTTGGGCGCCTTGGCAGCCTCGACCACCTTGTCGCCCTCGCGCTTCTTGATGACCTGCTTGAGGGCCGGATTCGAGGAGTCGTAGGCGCCGTTGCGATTGACGTGGACCCAGCCGTCCGTGCCGATCCAGCGCGTGCCCATCCGGATGTCGTCGTGGCCGCCGGCAATCGTCATGACCACGCCGTCGTCGTAATTGGCCTCGGCGCGGTAGCGGGTGGCGGTGTTCCAGATGTCCGTGCGCGGCGGCATGTCGACCTGGATGGGCCGAACCTCGCGCGGGCCGCTGCCGTCCATGTCCATGCCCCAGTGGGCGATGTCGCAGTGGTGACCGATCCAGTCGAGCAACTGGCCGCCGCCGATGTTGTAGTCCCAGCGCCAGTTCTTGTGCACCCGGCACTCGATGTAGTCCTGCATGGCCGACGGGCCAATCCACATCTCGTAGTCGAGCTCCGGCGGCGGCGGCGTGACGCTGCGCTTGTCGCCGGTCTTGGCGAAATCATTGTGCCCGGAGGGCAGGCCGACCTCGACCTGGGTCAGCTTGCCAATGAGGCCGTTGCGCACGACCTCGGCGCCAATGCGGAAGTTGTCCTCGCTGCGCTGCCAGGAGCCGGTCTGCCAGATGCGGCCAAAGCGCTTCACGGCGCGGACGATCGCCTGCTGCTCGGCAATGGTGCGGGCCAGCGGCTTTTCCCCGTAGATGTCCTTGCCGTTCTTCGCCGCCTCGATCGCGGTGAGCGCGTGCCAGTGGTCGGGAAGCGCGAGCATGACCGTGTCGATGTCGCTGCGCGCCATGACCTCGCGGTAGTCGTGGTAGCCCTTGCAGTCCTGGTTCTTGTAGTAGCCGTTGACCGTGTTCAGCGCCTTCTCGAGGTTGCGCTTGTCGATGTCGCAGGCGGCGAGCACGCGGCAGTCGGCCTCGGCCATGAACTTGTTCGTGTTGCCCGGCCCCATCATGCCCCAGCCGAAAACGGCCATGGTGATCTGATTGGAGGGCGCGTTCTGCCCCAGCACGCTGGCGGGGATGATGCTCGGGAAACCGAGGGCGGCGGCGGAGCGGGTCAGAAACTGGCGGCGGGTGAAGGGGATTCTTTTCATGCGAAGGTCGCCGTTTTACCCGCCACAGGGGTCGGCTGTCGAGCAGAAATCGGCGGCCGCCGTTGCAACACCCCGCAACCGGGCATAAGGGTCGAAGCCAAACCAATGCCCCGATGCATCGCACGTGACCTTCGCCACTCAAATCACGATCTTCCGCATCCTGCTGATCCCGGTTTTCGTGGGCCTGGCGATCTATTACGGGGCGAGCGTCGCGGCCGGCGAAGCCGATGAATCCCTGCGACTCTGGACGATTGCCGTGTTCGCCCTGGCCGCCGTCAGCGATGCCATCGATGGTTTCGTCGCCCGTCGCTTCAACCAGCGCAGCCGCCTCGGCGCCATCCTCGACCCACTGGCCGACAAGCTGCTGCTGCTCTCCGCCATCGTCACACTCAGCTTCACCGGCTGGCGGCAGCACTTCCCGCTCTGGTTCCCAACCCTTGTCATCTTTCGCGACCTCGCCAGCATCGGCGGCGCCTTCCTGATCCAGCATCTTGCCGGCCAATGCCAGATCCAGCCACACTGGACGGGCAAGGTGGCGACCTTCGCCCAGATCGCCGCTGTGCTCTGGCTGATGCTGGACTTTCCAGGCCTGATCTGGCCGACCCTTGGGGCCGGACTGTTCACCGCCCTCTCCGGCTTCATCAACCTCGCTGCCGGCATTCGCCAGGTCCGCCACGTGGGGTGATCTCGGCTCCAGGTTCCAGATTCTTAGTCCTTGGTCATTGCATCTTCCCCTTCCCGCTTTTTCGCCTCCAGGCCAAGGGGCGGGTTGACACGGCGCTCCGGGGAGCGGACGGAAGGGGTCCGTCTCGTGCCGTCGCCCGACGGCGACCCGGCCCCTGTTTCCGCCCGTCCCTGATCATGAAAACTGTCGCCATCGTTGGCCGCCCGAACGTCGGCAAGTCCGCCCTGTTCAACCGCCTCGCCGGCATGAACATCTCCATCGTCCATGACCTGGCGGGTGTGACGCGCGACCGCATCACGGCCGAGTGCCGGCGCGGACGCAAGGTGTTCCAGATCATGGATACCGGCGGTATTGGCGAAAACACCAGCGACGTCCTCACCGAGCAGGTGCAGACCGAGGCGGCCATCGCCCTCGAGGTCGCCGACCTTCTGCTTTTCGTGGTCGACATCCATGAGGGTGCGACACCGGTCGACGAATCGCTGGCGCGCCTGCTGCGTCGCGTCAACAAGCCCGTCATCCTTGTCCTGAACAAGGCCGACTCCGACAAGCGGCGGATGGGCTCCGGGGAGTTTGGCCGGCTCGGTTTTGGCGACAGCGCCGAGGTTAGTGCCGTGCACGGGCTTGGCATCAAGGAACTCGTCGAGCAAATCAGCGATCGCCTGGAGCTCGAAGACGAGGAGACCGAGGAAGAGGCCGAGCAGCGCCGCGCCAAGCGGCCGCTCAAACTGGCCATTGTCGGTCGACCCAACGCCGGCAAGTCCTCGCTCGTCAACGCCATTCTTGGCCAGGAGCGCGCCATCGTCAGCGACGTGCCGGGCACGACGCGCGACAGCCTTGACATCCACTGCACCTTCAACGGCCGCGCCTACCAGCTCATCGACACCGCCGGCATCCGCCGCCAGGCCAAGCTCGACGAGGCGGTCGAGATTTTCAGCGTCCAGCGCTCCTACCAGGCGATCAAGCGCGCCGACATCTGCCTGCTGGTCATCGACTGTGCCGGTGGCGCCAAGATGCAGGACCGCAAGGTCGCCCAGCTCATTCTCGAGGAGAAGAAGCCCTGCATTCTGGTGATGAACAAGTACGACCTGTTCCATCCCTCGGCCAAGCAGAAGGACCGTATTGAGGAGCTGGAGGAATCCATGCGCCGCGAATTCTTCTTCCTCAACTACGCCCCGCTGGTCGCCATCTCGGCGAAAAACCGCGAACACATCGGCAAGCTGTTCGTGCAGATCGAAGCGGTTCGCCGCGGCGCCCAGACCCGCATCGGCACCGGAGTGCTCAACCGCCTGCTGCACCAGGCCATCGAAAACACCCCCGGTCCGCTCGGCCGCAGCCAGCACGCCTTCAAGCTCCTCTATGCCACCCAGACCAACAGTCCAGAGGACGAGGAGGTGCCGGTGCCACAGTTCGTGCTCTTCGCCAACCGCGCCGCCAAGCTGACCGAAAGCTACCTGCGCTTCCTCGAAAGCGTCATCCGCAAGGAGTGGCCAGCGCCCGGGGTGCCTTTCCGCATGAGTGTGCGCGGCAAACAACCCAAGGAGAAAAGGGGCAGCCGCTGAGCCCCTGTCGAGACGCGCAGGATGGGGCGCGTCTTTTTTTTGACTTTTTTATTACGTTTTTCCTGATATTCAGTATTGCTTTACTAATTTTCGTCCTTTATCCTGTGCAACATTCTCCAAATCCATGCACAAGCTGATCCTCCTGCCCAGCGATGTACCGGCGACCGGCAAAAGCACGCTCGCCCGCTGCCTCAGTCGCTACCTGGACCTGAACGAGGTGCCGAACCGCTGCTTGGCGGTGGTTGAAGAGGCACTCTTCGCGGATGAAATCGAGCTTGCCCAATTGCAGCCGCAGCGACTGAAGTCATGGTTCGAGACGGCCACGGTGGTCATCCTCGATATGGCCACCGGCTGCTCCGCCCCGTTTGCCCGCCGGTTTGCCGCCGGCGACTGGGCCGGACAACTCGCCGACCAGGGCGTCAGCCTGACCGTCGTGCTGCCAGTTACCGCCGACCCAGACAGCTTTGAACCGGTGCTGGAAGCCGTCGAGACCTATTCCGATGACGCCGACTACGTCATCGCCCATGTGCTGTCCGGATCCTACGAAAGCGAGGACCGCGACTGGGATCGCAGCTACGCGGCGCGGGTCATGGACATGTTTGAAACCGCCGAACTGTACCTGCCTGAGTTGGGCGCCGGCCTGGAAACGGAACTGCGTGCACGCCGCCTCAGCCTTGCGCAGGCATTGATGGTCCCCTCGGCCGCCCCGCTGCTGGCCAAGTGGCTGCATCCCGTGCTTGCACAAGTGGACGGTGTCCGTCGCACGCTTTTCGGCGAGGCCCTGAGTGCGGGTGGCAATGTCGCCACCACACAGGGCAAGGCGACCCGACAAGCCCGCGTGGCCGCCTGAACGGCGGTTGAAAACGGTCGGTCCCGAACGGCGCAAAATCACGAGGAACCCCGCTTATTTCTTGGCCGGGGGCGGCGTCTGCTTCGGATGACCTTCCAACGGCACCACCGAGGTCGCAGCCTCGGTTGGGAAATCCGCAGGCAGGGACGCTGTCGCCTTGACGTCGCCGGTGGCGACCCACTCGGTGCCGCGCTGGAGGGTCAGGTAAAATCCGCGGCAGAGCATCGAGTAGTCGGCATGACCCAGCGTCGTGTGGAAGACCCGGCCCTTGCCATAGTTCAGCACCAGCAGGTTCGGCTCCTGCTCACCGGTAAGATCGGACTTCGCCGTGGCCAGGATCTCGACGTTCTGGGCAGGGCCGCGCAGGCTGCTGTACAGCTCATCCCGGGTGTGCTTCCAGCGCTTGGGCAGGCCGCGTGTCACTGGATGCTCGGCATTCTGCACCTCGACAACAAACTCGTGCTGTGGACCGTGAGCTCCGCCCTTGCCGGCGCGGGTGTCACGGAACAACTTGCCCTCCTTGACGTAGAGCCAGGGGCCCGACTTCTCATCGCGGCCGCCCCAGCCGCCGACGCCGATCATGCGGTTGTAGGCCTTCCACTCCGGGAAGGCATTGTTGGCGGCGTGCACGGCGACAAAGCCGCCACCGGCCTGAACATAGGCATCGAAGGCGAGCTGGACCTTTTCCGGCCAGGGTTCGCCATTGTAGTTGCTGACCACGGCGGCGTAATCGGTGAACTTCGGATTCCAGGCGGCCCAGGCCTCGAGGTCGGAACCCTTGGGCGGCGCCGTCGAGACCTCCACGGTGAACGCTCCGCTGCTTTCAAGGGCGTGCTTGAGAACTGGCGTGGTGATGTCCCACTTGTGGTTGTTTTGACCGTCGACAATGAGCACGCGCAGGCGCGCCTCGCTCTGGGCGAGGACGACCGTGAGCAGGACGGCAAACAGACAGAGGGCGGGCAGCAGACGCTTCATGGTGGGCGGGATGGTGAAAAGGTTGGGACAGACTGCAAGGGCTGGAAGCGTGGATTTTGGGCCCCCAGCTCCGATCTCCCATGTTCGAACTCCTACGGTTTGAGCGGGTGCTCCCTGAGAATCTCGTCGGTCATGTAGAAGTTGACACGGTCGGCCGTGGCGGCGCGCACCTGCTTCACCTTCTCCGGCGAGACGAAGCTGCCGTCATTGCCGAAGCTCTGGCGCACGTAACTGATCACCGCGGCGAGTTCCTCGTCGTTGAGAAGGCCGGCAAAGCCCATCATCGGCGGCACGCCCTTGCTCGGGTCGAAGTGCTGGCCGTTGACCTCGATCGGTCCCCACAGGCCCTTGAGCACGATCTTGATGAGACGTTCGTCATCGTTGATCCAGTCGCTCTTCGCCAGGGTCGGGTAAATGTTCGGGATCCCCTGCCCGTTCGGCTGGTGGCAGGTGGCGCAGTGGGCATCGCGGGTGAACACCTCCTTGCCAAGCGCATACACCTTGGCCTCGGCCGGGCTGAGCTTGCGGGTTGGTCCATAGGCGGCCGCCTCGGCGCTCGGCGCGGCGTCTTCAATCTTGAAGGTGCCGGCAAGCCAGCCGGCCGCATTCGGGTTGCCGGCGAGATCCAGCTGACCCGACTTCTGCAGGGCTGCGATGTCATCCTTGAGCGTGTACTCGAGGATGTGCTTGGTGACCGGCCCCATCCACTTGTCGAGCGGCAGCTTCAGGGCCTCCAGAACGATGCGGGCGCCGTCGGCGTTGTCGAGCCAGGAAGCGGCGACAATCGCCTCCAGACGCACGCGGCCATGGGCGTCGCGCGCCGCCATGAGCAGCAGGTCGGTGGCACCCGGGATCTTTTCCGGGTTGAAGCGCAGCACGCTGGCGGCCGCGGCGCGGGTCTCATGCTTCTGGCCGGTCAGGCACTGCTTGACCAGTTCGACATCGGGGCGGTTCTGAGCCCAGGTCGCCCACAGCGCCTCGCAGAGGTGGTGCTCGTAGCGCGGGTCGGTCTTGTCGAGCGCCGCCGCCCAGGCCTTGACCGCCGGGATGACCTCGCCGGCCGGGCGACCGCGCAGCTCGCGGCGGGTCCGGTAACGGGTGCGGTACTCCGGCAGCTTCAGGTTCTCGAGCAACTCGGGAATCGTCGCGCCGTGCACCTTGGCCGGCTGCACCAGCGGCCGCGAGGGATAGGTGATCCGGTAGATGCGGCCATGGTCATGGTCGCGGTTCGGGTCGCGCGCGTTGTGCTGCATGTGACCGATGAGGGCGTTGTGCCAGTCGACCAGATAAAGCGAGCCGTCGGGCGCGAACTCGATGTCGACCGGCCGGAAGTTGCCGTCGGTCGAGGAGATCAGATCGGCGATCAACTCGCCCTCGTAACCGGCGCCGTTGTCGCGCGGCATGCCCATGCTCGTGCCGAGGAAGCCGATGCTGTTGCAGATCATGAAGGCGCCCTGATGGGCGTCCGGGAAGTGGCGCGACGACACGAACTCGGCCCCGGAGGTCGGCCGCGAGCGCTTGGGCACAAACTGGCCGACCTTGGGATTCTCGATGCCATAGGGCATCTTCGCCGAGATCGGCAGGCCCCACCAGTTCTCGCCGGGCGAGCCGTCGGAGATGTGGCACTGCTCCCAGTCGTTGAAGCTGATGCCCCAGGGGTTCGAGACGTCGACCTGGGCATAGCGCTCCAGGCGGAAGGACTTCGGATCAAAGCGCCAGACACCGCCGTCATTACAGCGGCGCGGACCATAGGGGGTCTCGACCTGGCTGTGCAGAAAGCGCCCCTCGCCCATGTAAATGGCACCGGAGGCATCGGCACAGTAGGCCGAGATCGCGTGGTGGGTGTCATGGGTGTCGAACCCGTGCAGGATCAGCTCCTTGCGGTCGGCCCGGTCGTCGCCGTTCTCGTCGACCAGCAGCACGAGGTTGGGTTCCTCGGAGACGTAGACGCCCTCCGGTGCAATCTCGAACCCGATCGGCAGGTGCAGGCCGTCGGCAAAGGTCGTCTGCTTGTCGGCCCGGCCGTCGCCGTTCGTGTCCTCGAGGATGATGAGCTTGTCGTTCGGTGGCGAATCACCCGGCTTCCAGTGCGGGTAAGCTGGCATGACCGCCACCCACAGTCGTCCCTTGTTGTCGAAGCTGAGCTGCACCGGGTTCTTCAGATCCGGGAACTCGGCCTCGGAGGCAAAAAGATCGACCTTGTAGCCCTCGGCCATGGTGAAGCTGGCAAGCGCCTGATCGACATTCCTGTATTCAATGCTGCCCATCTTGCCCTTGGAATCCTTGGGATCGAAGTTGGTCGGCACCGGCGGCAGCTTGTGGGTGGTGCCATCGTCCACCGCGAGTTCGCTCTTCGCGCCCGAAGCGAGATCGTGGATGAGCTGGTCGCGCAGGGCCATCATCTCGCGGGTCTTGCGCACCTCATCGGGGTAGTTCTGCGGGCCGTAGGGATTGTAGCGCTGGCCGTGGCTGTGCACGCCGTTGACGAGGTTGTAGTCGTTGTTCCAGAGCCAGTCCTTCTGCTTCACCGCCGCATGCACCTTGGCGGGATCGGCCTTGGACTGGTGCGACTGATGACCGTAGAGACCATTGGCAAGCATCTGCGCCAGTTCACGGTAGCCGGCCTCGGTCGGGGCAAAGCCGTTGATCGTGAAACTCTTGTGCGGAGCTTCGATCTGTCGATACAACTCCCGCGTCGGCGTGAACAGGTCGACAAAGGTCAGGCCATGGGCCTTGGCGACCTTTTCGATCGCCGCCGCGTAGAGCGCGAGGTTGGCGTTTTCCCTGACCCCGTCGGGCAGGTCGCGCGAGGCCGAGAGATTCTCAAAGGCGATCGGCGAGACCAGCACCAGGCGAGGGGCTTCCTTGCCGTTGTAGGCCCTGCTGAGCGTGTGTTTGACGAAGGCGGTCAGCTCGGCCTCAAAGTTGCCGACCCGTTCCGGGCCGCCGAAGGACTCGTTGTAGCCGAAGAAGGCGACAATCGTGTCGGCCTTGAGATGATGCAGCCACTGGTCGGGCGTCGAGAAGAAACCCTTGCCATAGTGCGACTGCAGTTCCGGGTGAAACACCTCGGCGCCCGGGAAGGCCCACTGCGAGGCGCGCGCCGGATGCGGACGGAAGCCGGGGGTGTCGCCAGGGCGACCCATGTTGCGGATGAGCAGCTTCTCGTTCGGGTAGCGCAGGTGGAACTCGGTCTCCAGGCGCGAGAAGTAGACATCGCGCTCGGCCAGGCCGTTGCCGAGGAAGACGATGCGTTCGCCGGGCAGCGGCGCCGTGGCGGTTTGCGGCCGGCTGCGGGTGGCCGCCGGCGGTTCCTCCTGCGGCGCGTGCGGGGTCGGACTGCCCTTGCTGGCATCCGGCCAGTTGCGCGGATCGGCCTTGTCGCCCTTCCGTTTGACCGAGGCGGTGCCGGCCTTGCCCATGGGGCTGGACTTTTTAGGCGCCGGCGACTGGGCCGACACGGGGGCGAGGGCGAGGAAGAGGGGGAGAATCAAAAAGCGCATGACAGGGGGACGGTGAAGCCGCTCCGACGGAGGGAGGGCGACTTTATGCCCGCAGCAAGCGGCGAAACCAGACAAATATTTTCCTTTCCCACACGTCCCCGGGGCGGCTGCCGCCAGCCCGATACCGCACGGCTCGCGCCAGCAAGGAAAGTTCCTCGACCTCCGGGCGTTGTCCTCGGTCATGCGTTCCCTGCTCTGCCTCCTCGCCCTGTCCGCCGCGCCGCTGCTGCCAGCCGCCAACACGCCGAACCTGGTCGTCATCTTCATGGACGACATGGGCTATGCCGACATCGGAAGCTTTGGCGCGAAGGACTACGCCACGCCGAACATTGACCGCCTCGCCCGCGAGGGCCGCAAGTTCACCCACTTCCACGTCGCCCAGGCGGTGTGCAGCGCCTCGCGTGCCGCCCTGCTCACCGGCTGCTACCCCAACCGCATCGGCATCCATGGCGCGCTCGGCCCGAAGTCGACGCACGGACTGCACGCCGACGAGATGACGCTGGCGGAACTGGTCAAGCAGAAGGGCTACGCCACCGCCGCGGTCGGCAAATGGCACCTCGGCCACCTGCCCTCCTTTCTGCCCACCCGCCACGGCTTCGATGAGTACTACGGCCTGCCCTACTCGAACGATATGTGGCCGCATCACCCCGAGGCCAAACCGGGCACCTACCCGCCGCTGCCGCTGCTGGAGAACGACCGGGTCCTCGACGCTGAAGTCAGCCCCGAGGATCAGAAGCGCCTGACCACCGATTACGCGGAACGCGCGGTCGACTTCATCGAGCGCCGCAAGGACAAACCCTTCTTCCTCTACGTTGCGCACAGCATGACCCATGTGCCGCTCTTCGTCAGCGACAAGTTTGGCGGCAAATCCGGAAAGGGCCTCTATGCCGATGTCATGATGGAGGTCGACTGGTCGGTCGGCCGCATCCTCGACACCCTCGACAAGCATGGCCTGACCGACAACACCTGGGTCGTCTTCACCTCCGACAACGGCCCCTGGCTCAGCTATGGCGATCACGCCGGCTCGGCCGGTCCGCTGCGCGAGGGCAAGGGCACGGCCTGGGAGGGCGGCACGCGCGTCAGCTGCCTGATGCGCTGGCCGGGCCAGATCCCCGCCGGCAGCACGAGCGACACCCAGCTCGCCACGATCGACCTGCTGCCCACGGTCGCCGGTCGCATTGGCGCGGAACTGCCCAGGCACGCGATCGACGGTCGCGACGCCTGGCCGGTAATCGCCGGCGACGGACCCAACCCGCATGACTTTTACGCCTGGTACTATCAGAACAACCAGCTGCAGGCCGTCACCAGTGGCGACGGCCGTTGGAAGCTGGTCCTGCCCCACGGCTACCGCAGCCTCAACGGCCGCCCCGGCGGCAAAGGCGGCACGCCGGCGAAGTACGAGCCGCTGAAAGTCACGGCCCCCGCTCTCTACGACCTGCACGCCGACATTGGCGAAACCCGGGATGTCGCCACCCAGCATCCGGAAGTCGTCGCCCGCCTGCAGGGCCATGCCGCCGAGATGCGCGAGGAACTCGGCGACAACCTGAAACAGCGGCCGAAAGGCAAAGGCACGCGCGAACCTGGACATCCGTAAACGCCTGCGCCGACGGTTGCAGGCGGCCCCTTGCTCCGCAAGGTGATCAGCCCTTGATCCAGTATCCCGCCGACCTCCCCATCACCGCACGCCGCGAGGACATCCTCGCCGCGCTGCGCGTGCACCCGGTGATCGTGCTCGCCGGTGAAACCGGCTCGGGCAAGACGACGCAGATTCCCAAGCTCTGCCTGGAACTGCTCGAGGAGCGCGGCCTCAGCGGACGCATCGGCTGCACCCAACCGCGGCGGGTGGCAGCCCTGAGCGTGTCGAAACGCGTCGCCGAGGAACTCGGCGTGGCCTGGGGCGGCGTGGTCGGCTGCAAGATGCGCTTCAGCGACGACACCCGGCGCGACACGCGGGTGAAGTTCATGACCGACGGCATCCTGCTGGCGGAGATCCAGAGCGACCCCCTGCTGCGAGCCTATTCCGTGCTGATCCTCGACGAGGCGCATGAGCGCTCGCTCAACATCGATTTCCTGCTCGGCTACCTCAAGCAACTGCTGCCGCGTCGACCCGACCTCAAACTGGTCGTCACTTCCGCCACCATCGACACCGAAGCCTTCAGCGCCCACTTCGGCGGCGCCCCCGTCATCGAAGTCTCGGGCCGTCTCTACCCGGTGGAAATCCGCCACCAGCCGGCCGGCGACGACGACGAGGATCCGGGTCACGTCGAGGCCGCCGTGCGCGCGGCCCTGGAGGCGCTGCGCGAGTCGCAAGCCGGCGACGTGCTCGTCTTCATGCCGACCGAGCGCGACATCCGCGAGGCGCGCGATCTGCTCGAGGGCCGGCTCGGCCCCGGCTGTGAGGTGCTGACACTCTTCGGTCGCATGGCCGCGCAGGACCAGCAGCGCGTCTTCGCCCCCGGCCCGAAACGCCGCGTCATCATCGCCACCAACGTCGCCGAAACCTCGATCACCCTGCCGCGCATCCGGTACGTGATCGACACCGGCCTGGCCCGCCTCAGCCGCTACAACGCCCGCACCCGCACCAAGCGCCTGCCGGTTGAGGCGGTCAGCCAGAGCAGCGCCAACCAGCGCGCCGGCCGCGCCGGCCGACTCCAGGACGGCGTCTGCATCCGCCTTTTCAGCGAGGAGGATTTCCTCAAACGACCGCGCTTCACCCAGCCGGAAATCCAGCGGGCCAACCTCGCCGAGGTCACCCTGCGCATGAAGGCCTTCCGCCTCGGCCGCATCGAGGATTTCCCCTTCCTCAATCCGCCCTCGGCCGCCGCCATCCGCGGCGGCTACGACCTGCTGCACGAACTCGGCGCGCTCGATGACACCCATGAGATGACCGGGCTCGGCCGCGAACTCGCCCAACTGCCGCTCGATCCCACCCTCGGCCGCATGCTGCTGCAGGCACGCGAGGAGGGCTGCCTGGCCGACATGCTCGTGCTCGCCGCCGGTCTCAGCATTCCCGACCCGCGCGAGCGGCCCGAGGAAAAGAAGGAACTCGCCCAGGCCGCGCACAAGGCCTTCGCCAACCCCGAGTCCGACTTCCTGACGCTACTCAAGATCTGGCGGGCCGCGCCACCGCCGAACGAGGGCTCGCGCAACGCCCTGCGGAAGTTCTGCAAGGCGAACTACCTCTCTTTCACCCGCCTGACCGAGTGGCGCGACCTCTGGCGCCAGCTGCAGGATCTGTTTGCGGAAACCGCCACCGAGGCCCGACCGGAGCCGGGCCCCGGAACAGGCCGGAGCGGCGGCACCGAGAACCCGGGCGACCGCCTGCACCGCTGCATCCTCGCCGGTCACCTCGGCCACCTCGCCCAGCGCAGCGAGCGCAACCTCTACAAGGCGGCCGGCAACCGCGAGGTCACCCTTTTCCCCGGCTCGCATCTCTACGAGCGCCGCGACAAGCATGACAAGAAGGGCACGGAAAAAACCCGCCAGCCGGAATGGATCGTCGCCGCGGAAATCGTCCAAACCTCGCAGCTCTTTGCCCGAACGGTCGCCGGCATCAACCCGGAGTGGGCGGCGGAGTTCGGTGCCCACCTGACGGTGAAGAAGTACAGCGAACCGCACTGGAGCGCCAAGGCCGGGCGCGTGCTGGTCAGCGAACGCCACCTGCTGTACGGACTGGAGGTGCTGCGGCGCAAGATCGACTTCGGCAAGATCGATCCCCAGGCGGCCACCCAGCTGTTCATCCGCGGCGCGCTGCTCGAGGAGGGTGCCGCGCTGCCGCACCGCTTCTTCCAGCACAACCAGAAGCTGCGCAGCCGCCTGGAAGCCGCCCTCACCCGCGTGCGCAGCAGCCGCGTGCACGCCATCGAGGAGCATCTCTACGAATTCTACCGCGCCCGCCTGCCGGCGGTGTCCTCGGTGCATGACCTCAACAAGGTCATCCAAGAACAGCGCGATCCGAACTTTCTCTGTGCGCGCGAGGAGGACCTGACACGCGGCGAGGACGTGCGCGAGGGCCTCGACCAGTTTCCCGACCAGGCTCCGCTCGGCAACTCGGTGCTGCCGCTCGCCTACGCCTACAAACCCGGCCAGGAGGACGACGGCGTCACGGTGCGCGTGCCTCTGCCCGTGGCCGAACACCTGAGCACTGGCCAAGTGCAATGGCTGGTGCCCGGCCTGCGCGAGGAGATCGCCCTCACCCTGCTGCGCGCGCTGCCCAAGGCGATGCGTCGCAGTCTCATGCCGCTGGAGGCCAGCGCGCGCGCCATCGCCCGCGAGTTCGCGCCCGGCCAGGGAGACTTTTTCGAGGCCTTCGCCGCCTTCCTGCGCGAGCGCCATGACCTGCCGGTGCGCGCCGGCGACTGGCCCGCCGACTGCCTGCCCATGCACCTGCGTCCGCGATTGGAAATCGTCGGAGCCGGCGACCGCCCGGTGCTGGCCACTCGCGACCTCGCCAGCGTCCAGGAACTCGCGCGCAAGCAGACCCGCCGCTCCGACGCCTGGGAAAAGGCAGCCGCTCGTTTCGAAAAACACGACCTGCGCGCCTGGTCGTTTGGCGACCTGCCGGAGAAAATCCTGATCGAGGAGATTGGCGGCGCTCCGGTGTTCGGTCACCCGGGCCTGGAAGTTTCGGCCGAGGGCATCAACCTGCGCCTGTTCCGCCAACCGGTGGAGTCGCTCGAAGCCACGCCCGCCGCCGTGCGCCGACTCGCTGAAGAGGCCCTTGCGAAGGATCTCGCCTGGCTGCGCAAGGAACTGCGTTCCCTCGATGCTGCGCCCGCGCCCAAGGCCGGCGGCCTCGCCAGCCTGGCGCAACTTGACCTGAACAAGATGGCCAAACCCGCCGCCATGACCACGGACCCAGCTCCGCTGTCCGAGCAGGCCAGCGAACACCTGCTCGCCCACAGCCTGCGTCTGGACCCCCTGTTGCCGCTGCAGGAGTCGCGCTTTCGCGGGATGCTGGAACGCGCTCGGCGCGACTGGCCGGCACTCGCCCACCGCGTCCGCGAGCTGCTGCGCCAGACGGGCGAATTGAAACGCCAAATCCTCGGCTTCCCGCGGCCTTATGCCGGCCTGCAGGCGGACCTTGCCCGACTGCTGCCGCCTGACCTGCTGCTGAGCACCCCGCACGCCCAGCTCCAGCACCTGCCGCGCTACCTCAAGGCCGTGCTGCTCCGCGCCGAACGCGCCGCCAACCATCCCGCCAAGGATGCCGACAAGGCCTTGCAGATCCGCGATTTCGACGACTGGGAGCGCGAGGTGCCCGCCGCCAACCGCGAAGCCTTCCGCTGGTTGTTCGAGGAATACCGCGTCTCCATCTTCGCCCAGGAACTCGGCACCTCCCAGCCGGTGAGCGTGAAACGACTGGAAGCCCTGCTCGAGGGCTGAGCGCCGGCTCACAGCAAGCGTTCACTTCCGCCCCCCCTGTCCGGCTCCAGCATGGCCGCTGGCGGTCGCGACCCGGGCCGCCTCGCCCCTTGCGTCCGCGCGGGAATGGGCGAAGTTTTCAAACTGTGCCCGACCCAGACACCAAATCCCCGACGCGCTTCGAAGACCTGCGCGGCATCCTGCGCTACGTGCCGCAGTTCCGCCAGCGTGTCTTCGTCATCGCCATCGACGGCGCCCTCCTGCACCAGCCCGGCTTCAGCAGCCTGCTGCAGGACGTCGCCGTCCTGCAGTCGCTCAACATCGAGGTCGTGCTCATCTTCGGCGCGCGCGCCCAGATCCGCCGGCTGGCCGCCGAACGCGGCGTGGCCCTGAGCAGTGACGACGGCATGGGCCGAACCGATGCCGACACACTCGACGTCTCGATCGCCGCCATCACCCGCCAGGCGAGCCAGCTCATGGCCGACCTGACCGCGCTCGAAATGCCGGTGGCGGTGAGCAATGCCCTCGCCGTGCATCCGGCCGGAGTCATCGACGGCATCGACTTGGAATACACCGGCCGAATTGAGCGGGTCGACACCGACAGCCTCGGCGTTCTGCTCAAGGCCGACATCATCCCCCTGCTGCCGCCGCTCGGCTACGACGGCCGCGGCACAACCCTGCGCCTCAATTCCGACGCCGTCGCCGTCGAGGTCGCCATCGCCCTCAAGGCCGCCAAGGTAATCTTCATCTCCGAGGCAGGCCTGACTGCCGCCGACGGCTCACGCCTCGCCCAGCTCTCCGTGGCCGAGGCGCGTGAGATGCAACGGCGCCGCGACCCGCGCCACGACGTCAACATCCTCTCCAAGCTCCGCCACGCCGCCCTCGCCTGCCAGGAGGGCGTGCCACGCGTGCACATCGTCGACGGCACTCAGGACGAGGCCCTGCTCGCCGAACTCTTCAGCAACGAGGGCGTCGGCACGATGATCCATGCCGATGACTACCAGCAGATCCGCGAGGCACACGCCTCGGATGTCGGCACCCTGCTGACCATGATGCAACAGTCGATGGAGGACGCCGCCCTGGTGCCGCGCACCCGCGAACAGATGCTTGCGCGTATCGCCGACTTCCATGTGCTCGAGGTCGACGGCAACCCGATCGGGAGCGTCGCGGTGCACAGCTATGAGGAGGAGGGCCGGTGCATCGCCGAGCTCGCCTGCCTGTTCGTGCGCCGCTCGCACAAAAACCGGGGCCATGGCGCCCGACTGGTCGCCTACGCCGAGCAGGTCGCCCGCCAGCGCGGCTGCGACACCCTCGTTGCCCTCAGCACCCAGGCCTTTCGTTTCTTCGAGGAAAAGATGGGCTTCCTGGTCAGCGATCCCGTCTGCCTGCCGGCGGCGCGCCGCGAGCAGTACGTGCGCAGCGGCCGCAACTCCAAGGTGCTGGTCAAGCGCCTCGCCTGATCGTCGCTTGCAGGCGCCTCGCTCCCCGCTTATGGCGCGCGCATTGCATGGTTAAGGAACTCGCCGCCACCTGCCGCTTCATCCGCGCCAACGACTGGCGCACGATCCGTGACGCCTTTCTGCGCCGTGACGCCCACCCCTTCCTGCAGTTCGTCAAATACGGCCTCGCGGGTGTCGTCGCCGCGCTCGCCCACAATGGCTTGGTCCTCGCCCTGACCCTGACCGTGCTGCCGGCGGGCAAGGGCATGATGATCAACGGCCAGGTGCTCGACGAAGTCGTCCGCAACCGCCACCTGCTCTGGGCCAACACCCTCGCCTGGCCCCTCGGCACGGTCGTTGCCTACGCCATGAACACCGCCTTCGTGTTCACCCCCGGACGCCACTCCAAGCTCGTCGAGGCCGGCCTCTTCGCCTTCGTCGGTGCGCTCGGCTTCTTTCCCGGCCTGCTCGTCGTCGACTGGCTCGCCGGCCACCTCGGTCTGCCTTCCACGCTCGCCCAACTCGGCTTCATCCTGACCTCGGTGGCCGTCAATTTCCTCTGCCGGAAGTTTCTGATCTTCAAGAAGTGAAGCAGGAACCGGAGGAACCACGAAGGTGACGGGGCGATGCCCCTGCCCCCCCTCAGGCCCCGAGCCAGTCGCTCACTGCGGAGATCACCTCGTTGCGCTGGGCTTCGGTGAGCTCGCCGTAGATGGGCAGGCTGAGCACCTCGCCGGCCATGCGATGCGCCACCGAACAATCGCGGCGCGAGCTTTCAGGCAGGCCGGCAAAGCAGGGCTGCTGGTCGAGAGTCAGCGGATAGTAGATTTCGCAGCCGATGCCGGAGCCCTGCAGGTGGTCGCGCAGCGAGTCGCGGCGACCGGCGCCCAGCACGCGCAGGGTGAACTGGTTCCAGATGTGAGTGTTGTGCGCGTAGGCCGCCGGCAGCACGACACGCGTGCCCTGCTCGGCAAAGCAATTGTCCTGGGCGATGATGCACTTGCAGTGGGCGGGGTTGGCGAGCGCGACACCCGGCAGTTGCGACAGTTCACGGGTGTAATATTCGGCGTTGGCCTGGCGCTGGGCGGTGTATTCGGCGTAGCGCTTGAGCTTCACGCTGAGGAGGGCGCACTGCAGGGTGTCGAGACGGAAGTTGCCGCCGATGTGGTGATGGTAATACTTCGGCTTCGAACCGTGCACGCGCAGGACGCGGGCATACTCGGCGAGGGCATCGTTGTTGGTGACGAGCATTCCGCCGTCGCCAAAGCCGCCAAGGTTCTTGCTCGGGAAGAAGCTGTAGGTGCCAAAATCGCCCAGCGTGCCACAGGCGCGCCCCTTGTAGGTGGCGCCGATCGCCTGGGCGCCGTCCTCGACGATCCGCAGGCCATGCTCGCGTGCCAGCTCGAGCAGCGGATCCATGTCGGCACTCTGGCCAAACAGGTGCACCGGGATGATCGCGCGAGTCCGCGGGGTGATCTTGGCGCGGACATCGTTGAGGTCGAGATTGAAGCAGACCGGGCAAATGTCGGTGAACACCGGCACGGCGCCGAGCCGGGCGACGGCACCGGCGGTGGCGAAGAAGGTGAAAGCCGGACAGAGCACCTCATCGCCGGGGCGGATGTCGAGGGCCATCAGGGCCAGCAGCAGGGCATCGGTACCCGAGGACACGGCCAGCGCGTGCCGGCAACCGAGCATGGCGGCCACCTCCTGCTCAAAGGTTTCCATCTCCGGCCCCATGATGAAGCGGCCGTGGCCGAGCACGCGCCGGAAGGCCTCGACAAGTTCGGATTCGAGCGGGTGATTCTGGGCGTTGACGTCGAGCAGTGGGACGGGCATGGGCCGGCAAATTCCGTTCAAACCGGCCCCGGTCAAATGCCAAGACAACATTCCGCACCGCCGCCGCAGAGGCTGGCCGCCGCAACGTAGCCGAGCTTGCAGACGACATGCAGGGTCTGATCCTGGTTGAAGGTCGTCTTGCCGGCACACTTGGCCGTGTCGATGGCCCAGTGCAGCAAGAACTCGACAGCCGCCACCAGCGACGAACCGGTGATCAGCCACACAAAGCCGGCGTGGATCAGGCAATGCGCCGCCATGCAGACCAACCACATGTTCGCGGGCCGCGCCGGATCCCCGAGGGCGAGCAGAAAACGGCGGTTCTTGCCGATCGCCAAAAACTCTCCCTGCAGGGGGAAATCCGCCAGTGCATGACCAATGCACAGGGCAAAAAAGACCTGGGCGGCAGCAAGCAGGGTTGTCGGGGGAAACTCCGGCAGCATTGGGGTAAACTCCCATTCCCAACCCACAGTGGCAACCTGAAAATCCAGCCCAACGCCTCCGCTTGACGCCACCAAGGTTCCGCGCCTATGAGGTCGCCATGCATCCCCTGCTCTCCGCGGCCCGCCTGTACGGCATTGTCGATCTGGGCTACGTCCGCTCTGCAGACGCCCCTGCGATGACCCGCGCGCTCTGCGAGGGTGGCGTCGACCTGCTGCAACTGCGCGCCAAGGGCCTGGCCGAGGCGGCAGTGGAAAGCCTCGCCCGTGAGCTGCTGCCAGTGACCCGCGACCTCGGCGTGCCCTTCATCCTCAACGACCATGTCGCCGTTGCCGCCACTGTCGGCAGTCAGGGCGTGCACGTCGGCCAGGACGACGACGCCGTCGCCTGCGCCCGCGCCGCAGTGGGACCGGACATCTTCATTGGCAAATCCACCCACAGCCTGGCCCAGGCCGAGGCGGCCCAGGCCGAGGGGGCTGACTATCTCGGCTTCGGGCCGCTGTATGCCACGGACACGAAGCCGGACTACGTTCCAATCGGTCTCGGCGGCATCGCCGCCGTGCATGCGCGCGTGACCGCCCCGGTGTTCTGCATCGGCGGCGTCAACGCTTCCCGCCTTGACGCCATCCTTGCCGCCGGCGCCCGCCGGGTCGTCGTTGTCTCGGCCTTCCTGCAGGCGACCGATCCACGCACCGCCGTACGCGAGCTCAAAGCCCGCCTGCCAAGCCCCTGATGCGCGCATTGCTTTTCCTCTTCCTGCTGGCTGCCGGCACTGCCAGGGGCCAGGTCGCTCCCAGCACACCGCAGCCCAGCCCCCTGCCAGAGGTGCTGCTGCGCTGGGCCGAGGCCCAGCGGACACGCGGTGATGTCGAGGTCGACTTCCAGCAGACGCGCACCACCCCGGCGCTGGCGGGACCGGTGGTCACTCCCGGCCGTTTCTGGCACTTTGCCGACGGCGGCTTTCGCTGGGAACTGGGCCGGCCGGCAGCCACAGTGCTGGTGCACGACCAGGCCTCCTTCCGCTTGCGCGAGGCGGGAGCAACCGAATGGCGGGAACTGGATGCCGAGGATCCGCGCTGGCGGATGTGGACTCGCTTTCTCAGCGGCCGCGAAGCCAGCCCAGAGGAGCTGCAGCGGCATTTCCTTGTCGATGCCGAGCAACAAACCGCAGAAGTGACAGCCGTCAGCCTGCGTCCCAAGATGCCGATGATCCGCCGCCACCTGCGCCAGCTCGACCTGCAGATCAGCACCGAAGGGGCCCGCCTCGTGCAGTTGCGAGTTCTGCAGGGCGATGGCTCGACCCTCCTGCTGACCTTTGGGCCGCCGCGACCGACCGACCCGGCGCGGAAGGTCGAACTACTGGCCCGCTGAAGGGGCAGATTCCGCCTTGAGCCCGGGCCTCGCCCCTGCCAGTATCGGGCTGCATGAAATTTCATCTCTTATTTCTCGCCGGTCTTGCCCTGGCCGGACTGGTCGCCGTCGCCGCCGACAGCAATGCACCGAAGCCGCTGCGCGTGCTCATGATCACCGGCGGCTGCTGCCACGATTACGAGAACCAGAAGATGATCCTTGCCGAAGGCCTGAGCTCGCGCGCCAATGTCGAGTTCACCATCGTTCACGAGGAGGGGCCCGACGGCAAGAAGGACAGGACCCATCGCATCAGCATCTACGAGAAGGACGAATGGGCGAAGGGCTACGATGTCATCCTGCACAACGAGTGCTTCGGCGGCATCACCGACGATGCCTTTGTCAACCGCATCGCCAAGCCGCACCACGACGGCGTCGCCGCGGTCATGCTGCACTGCTCCGCCCACAGCTACCGCGCCGCGGCCACCGACGAATGGCGCAAGTGCCTCGGTCAGAAGAGCATGAGCCACGAAAAGAACCGTGACCTGCTCGTCAAAAATATCGCGCCCGAGCACCCGGTCATGAAGGGCTTCCCCATGGAGTGGCTCGACAAGGCCGATGAGTTGTACAAGAACGAGGTGCTGTACCCGAACTTCGTGCCGCTGGCCAAGGCCTGGGGCGAGGACACCCAGAAGGACCACTTCCTGGTCTGGGTCAACACCTACGGCAAGGGCCGCGTCTTTGGCACCACCATGGGCCACAACAACTCGACCATGGAAGACCCGGTCTTCCTTGATCTGGTCGCGCGCGGTCTGCTGTGGAGCTGCGGCAAGCTGGGCGACGACGGCAAGCCCCTGGCCGGCTACGCCTCGCGCCAGAAGTGAGGCCTCACTTCTTGGCCGCCTTCTTCGCCGGGGCGGCCTTTTTGGCCGGAAGCTTCCTGGCGGCCGGCTTGGCCGCAGGAGCGGCTTTCGCCTTGGGAGCGGTCGCGGCCCACTCGTCGACGTGAATCCAGGTCTCGGAGCTTCCGAGCCGGATGTAGTCGGTCGACTTCAGTATGCCGCGCTCAAGAAAAGCGCGCATCTCGTCGGCGGTGAACGGACCAAACTCGACGAAGGATCGGCTGAGATGAAGGGTGGAGTTCATGAGCGTTCAGGAATGGGGAGACGCAGGCACCCGTGCCCGCGTCGCTGTCAGGCAAAAGCAAAAACCCTGCCACAATTCCCAAAACCACCCCGCGTCACTTGCCGACTTCGCCATCCTTGTCCTCCGCCGCGGCGGATTTGCGCTCGTTGACGATGCGGTCGACGGCGTGCTTGGTCACAATGTTGCCCAGGGAGTCGCGGCCCTTGATGGCGAGCGCGGCGACCGGGAACTTCAGGCTGAGGGTGCGCAGGTAAAGCGCCGGCTTGAGGTGGATGAGCAGGTTCTGGGCGTCGCTCTCGGCCTCGGTTTCATGTCGTGCAAAAAACAGCACCATCGTGCCCGGCGCACCCTTGGTGAGCACGTAGGCCTTGTCGCGGGTGGTGCCACCGACCCGGAAGCGCTTGGCCAGCACCGGCCCCTGCTTGCCGTTGCGGTAAATGAGGGTGTACACCGCCTCCTCGTCCTTCTTGAAGAGGTTCAGGTAAACCGGGTTCTTGCCAACATGGAGCTTGGGAGCGACCTTCGACACGGTCATGACCCCCTCGCGGGTGAACCAGATGAGGTCGTCGAGGGGCGAGCACTTGCAGACCGGCTCGCCCTCCTTCTTCAGCCCTGTGCCGGCGAAACCCTCCTTGGCATCGAGATAGAGAGTCTCGTTGGCCAGGATGACCTCGGCGGCGGCGATACGGTCAAAGCTGGACACCTCGGTGCGGCGCTCGCGCCCCGGCCCATAAGTCTTCTTCAACCGTTCAAAATGGGCGATGGCATAGCGGGTAAGCTGCTTGAGGTTCTTCTGCACCTCGGCAATCGACTTCTCGAGGGCGCGGATCTGCTCATCGGCCTCAACACTGTTGTACTTGGAAATGCGCTTGATCCTGATCTCGGTCAGGCGGGCGACGTCGTCGTCGGTCACCTCGCGGCGCAGCAGGCCGAGGTGCGGCTTCAGGCCGGTCCAGATTGCCTTGAGCACAGCCTCCCAGGTTTCGCACTCCTCGATGCGCCGGTAAATGCGGTTCTCGATGAAGATCTTCTCCAGGCTGCTGAAGTGCCACTTCTCCTCGAGCTCGCCGAGCTGGATCTCCAGCTCGTGGCGCAGGATGTCCTTGGTGTGCTGGGCGCTCTCGCGCAGCAGGTCATTGACGCCGACAAACCGCGGCTTGTCGTTCTGGATGACCACCGCATTCGGCGCCAGCGAGATCTCGCAGTCGGTGAAGGCATAGAGCGCCTGGATCGTCTGGTCGGCATCGACCCCGGGCGGCAGCTGGATGAGGATCTCGACGTTTTCCGCCGTGTTGTCCTCGACGCGGGCGATCTTGATCTTGCCCTTGTCATTGGCGGCGACAATGCTGTCGAGAATGCTGCCGGTGGTGGTGCCGTAGGGAATCTCGACGACACGCAGGGTGTTTTTCTTGGTGCCGACCTCGATGCGGGCGCGCACCCGGACGCGACCGCCGCGCAGGCCCTGGTTGTAGTCGCCGGCATCCATGATGCCGCCCTGCGGAAAGTCGGGCACCAGGCTGAACTCCTCGCCGCGCAGGGCGGCGATGCTGGCATCGCAGAGTTCGATGAAGTTGTGCGGCAGGATGCGGCAGGACAGGCCGACGGCGATGCCCTCAACGCCCTGGGCGAGCAGGAGCGGGAACTTCACCGGCAGGGTCACCGGCTCCTTGTTGCGGCCGTCATAGCTCGCCGCCCACTCGGTGACCTTCGGGCTGAAGACGACGTCGAGGGCGAACTTTGACAGCCGCGCCTCAATGTAACGCGGTGCCGCGGCGTTGTCGCCCGTCAGAATGTTGCCCCAGTTGCCCTGGGTGTCGATGAGCAGGTCCTTCTGCCCCAGCTGCACGAAGGCGTCGCCAATGCTGGCGTCGCCGTGCGGATGGTACTTCATCGTGTTGCCGACGACGTTGGCCACCTTGTTGTAGCGGCCGTCCTCGAGTTCATCGAGGCTGTGCAGGATGCGCCGCTGCACCGGCTTGAAGCCGTCGTGGATGTGCGGCACGGCGCGCTCAAGGATGACGTAGCTGGCGTAGTCGAGAAACCAGTCGCCATACAGGTCATCGACCGGCTTGATCTCGATCGGCGCGCTGTCGGCCAGGATGGGGGAGTCGTCTTCGGCGGGCTTGGCGGGTTTCTTCGGCACGGTCGGAGGTCGGCGGGGTTGGGACGGAAAAACGCTAACATAGGCGGCAGCGACCGCCATGCAAGGCCGGGTCCTCCCGCATCAGCCCAGGCCGAGGCAGGCGCGGACGGTCACCAGATCCTCCGGCAGCGGCGCCTCCAGACGCAGGGGCTGACCGCTCGCGGGATGCTTGAATTCCAGACGGGCGGCGTGCAGAAAGAGCCGCTTCAGGCCGGCCTCCGCGCGCAGGCGACGGTTCAGCTCAAAGTGACCGTACACATCATCGCCGAGCAGGTGGTGCTGGCGCGAGGCCGCCTGCACGCGGATCTGGTGAGTCTTGCCGGTGAGCAGGCGGATTTCCAGCAGCGACAGGCGCCGCATGGGATCATGCGCCAGCTGGCGAAAGTGCAGTTCGGCGTTCGGCGGCCGCCCCTTGACCACCGCGGTGCGCACGCGGCCGCGCTCGTGGGAGGTGGCGAGATGATCGAGCCAGACTCCCTCGCGCCCGGGGTTGCCGCGAACGGCGGCGAGGTAGGTCTTCGCCATGGCGCCGGTTTCAAAGGCCTCACGACACCTGCCGGCGGTGGCCTCGTCCAGTGCACCGAGCAGCACGCCGGAAGTGTCCTGATCGAGTCGGTGCATGAGCCAG
>JBIJBO010000187.1:0-6488 GCA_044345215.1 Prosthecobacter sp.
GGGGGTTTCCTGGGCAAGGGCTGGACAGGCCAGCAGCGCGGCGGCAAACAGGGGGAGCAGAAGACGGGTGGGTTTCATGGTGGGTTGGATTTACAACGACGCAGTCAGTGGCTACAGACGCCGCCCTGGGACATCTGTTGAAAACTATTCAACACACAAAAACGCGCGTCGGTGGCGTTGTCGGGCTTCACTCGGCCCCGGCCTTGACCAGCACCTCCTTGAGGGTGACCTCGGCGCCGCCGCGGCGCTTGCTCTCATCGGCCGCCTCCATGAAGGCATAGATTTCGAGGGTTTCCTCCGGGGTGACCGGAGCGACGCCGGTGCGGAAGAAGTGCACGGCAGAGTAGAGCAGGGGATCGTAGCCGTCGTAGCTGCCAACCGTGGCTTCGCCCTTTTCGCCGATCGCCTTGCCGCCGTAGCCCTTGCCCTCGGTGAAGACGCCCTTGCGGCCTCCCTCCCAGGTGCCGGTGACGCGGATCTTGCCATCCTCGGTGGTGTCGCGCTTCACCGCGACGCAGCCGGTGCCCATGATGGTGAACAGGCTTTCGACACCGTGGATGCCATACCAGAACAGGTCCGGGTGGCTGGGTTCCAGCGACGCCGGGCTCTGGGTGGAGGCTTCCTTGACGCGGCCGATCGAGCCGGCGCGCACGGCCTGGCTGTCCTTGCCGAAGCGCAACGAGGATGAGGAAAAGACCGGCACGCGCGCGGCCTTGGCCTCCTTGAAGATGGCGATGGCGTCCTTCAGGCTGCCGGCGATGGGTTTGTCGATGAACACCGGCTTGCCGGCGGCCAGGCAGGGGCGCAGTTGCTCAAGGTGCGGGCGGCCATCGTTGGTTTCCAGGAAGACCACGTCGACGAGGGGGAGCAGTTCCTCAATGCTGCCGACGATCTGGACGCCCATTTCCTTGACCTTGGCGGTGTACTCGGGGACGCGCTTCAGGCTGGATTCAATGTCCTTCGAGCCCTGCGGGTAGGCGGCGACCATGCGAACGCCCATCACCTCGGGCTTCTGTGGCTGGGCGTTGAGGGTCTTGGTGAAGGCGAGCACGTGCGAGGTGTCGAGACCGATGATGCCGGCACGGATGTTCTGGGCGTGGGCGGCGGGGAGGGCGGCCAGCAGGAAGGCCGCAAGGACGGTGCAGAAGCGAATCATGGTGGCAGGCAACTACGGGCCGGGCGGGCACACCTTTCCGTCATTCGAGCCCAAACTTGCGCGTCCTCCGATCTGCGGCATCGTCGCGAGCCCCTCCTGTCGCCGGCGTTCCCGGCATCCGACCATGCTTTCCGAACTCGACTCCCTCCAAACCGAGGCCCTCGCGGCGCTCGGCGTCCTGCATGATGAAGCCTCGCTGGAGGCCTTTCGCATCGATTACCTTGGCAAGAAGGGCCGGTTGACCGCGCTCAGCGCCCGCATGCGCGAGGTGCCGGCGGACCAAAAGAAGGACGTCGGCGCCAAGCTCAACGAGGTGCGCGAGGTGCTGACCTCCGGTCTTGACGGGCGCCTTGGCGCTCTGCAGGCCGCCAAGGATGCCGCCTCGGTGGCCGGCATCGACCTGACCCTGCCGGGCCGCCCGTTCAGCCGCGGCAGCCTGCACCCGCTGACCCAGATCCGCGACCTGGCGGTGCGCACCCTGCGGCGCATGGGGTTCACCCTCGCCGACGGCCCGGAGATCGAGACCGAGTGGCACTGCTTCGACGCCCTCAACACCCCGGCCGATCATCCGGCGCGCAACGAGAGCGACACGTTCTACATGCCCGACGGCCGGCTCATGCGCACCCACACCTCGAGCGTGCAGATCCGCACCCTGGAGACGGTGAAGGAACTGCCGGTGCGCATCATCGCCCCCGGCGCGGCCTACCGGCGCGACGAGATCGACGCCACCCACCTGAGCGTCTTCAACCAGATCGAGGCGCTCTATGTGAATCACGAGGTCAGCCTGGCCGATCTCAAGGGAACCCTGGAATTTTTCTTCCGCGAGGTCTTCGGCCCGAAGACGGTCGTGCGCTTCCGCCCGCACTTCTTCCCGTTCACCGAGCCGAGCTTTGAGATCGATGTCAAGCTCGAGGCCAAGGGGCGCGAGGACCGCTGGATCGAGATCGCCGGCTGCGGCATGGTCGATCCGGCCGTGTTCAGCGCCGTCTGCAAGACCCGTGGCGACCTGCTGTTCGATCCCGAGACCGTCACCGGCTTCGCCTTCGGCATGGGGCTTGACCGGTTGGCGATGATCCTCCACGGCATCAGTGACATTCGCCATCTCATCGACAACGACGTCCGTTTCCTGCGCCAGTTCTCCTGAGCTTTTGTGCGCGTTTCCTTCCTCCTGATTCTCGCCGGTTCCCTCCCATGCAAGTCTCCCTTTCCTGGCTCAGCACCCATCTCCACCTGAGTTCCCACACCACCGCCCAGCTGTCCGATCTGCTCACCTTTGCCGGCATTGAGGTCGAGGGCATCGAAGAGCGCGGTCTGGCCACTGACAAGGTGGTGGTTGCACGCATCGAGTCGTTTGAGCCGCACCCGAACGCCGACAAGCTCAGCGTCTGCCAGGTTGACGACGGCAGCGGCAGCCTGCGCCAGATCGTCTGTGGGGCGAAGAATTTCAAGGCGGGCGACAAGGTTCCGCTGGCCCTGCCCGGAGCCGTGCTGCCGGGGGGCTTCGAGATCCAGGAAGGCAAGCTGCGCGGGGTGGTCTCCGGTGGCATGATGTGCTCGGCCAAGGAGCTGGGTCTGGGCGAGGACACGGGTGGCCTTTGGATCCTTGATGCCTGCCTGGAGACCGGCCGGCCGCTCGCCGAGATTGTGGGCAGCGACACGGTCTTCGATCTTGAAATCACGCCGAACCGGCCCGACCTGCTCAGCCACCTAGGGCTGGCGCGCGAGCTGGCCGCGCTCACCGGGTTGCCGCTCGAAGGCGGCCGCGATCACGGCTCCTCGACGACGCCGGTGTGTGCGGCCGGGGCCGGAGAGGTCCGTCTGGAGGCGGTCGAGGATTGCCCCCTCTACACCGCCCGCATCGTTCGCGGCCTCAAGGTCGGGCCCAGCCCCGACTGGCTGAAGGCGCGTCTGGAAAGCGTTGGCCTGCGCCCGATCAACAACGTCGTCGACATCACCAACTACGTGCTCCTCGAAATGGGCCAGCCCCTGCATGCCTTTGATCTGGCCAAGCTTGAGGGCGGCATCGTTGTGCGTCGCGCTGCCGAGGGCGAGACCCTGCGAACGCTGGACGAAGTGGAGCGCGCGCTGATTCCCGAGGATCTCGTCATTGCTGATGCCAAGGGCCCGGTGGCGCTGGCCGGGATCATGGGAGGAGCCGACACCGGGGTCACTGAAACCACGACCGACCTGCTGCTGGAAGCGGCCTATTTCGCGCCCTCGGTGGTGCGCCGCGGTGCACGTCGGCTGGGGTTGAATTCGGATTCCAGCTACCGTTTTGAACGAGGGGTCGACCCGCAGCAGGTGTGCGGGGCCTCCGACCTCGCGGTGCAGCTGATCCTGACCCTGGCCGGAGGCACAGCCGAGCCGGAATTGCGGGTCGCCGGAGCGGAGCCGACGCTGGCCGGTGAAGTCGAGCTCGACGAGACACGCGCCCTGCGCCTGCTCGGCATGCCGGCGCTGACGCTTGAGGAGGCCCATGCCATCCTGGAAAAGCTCGGCCTGCGGAAAACGGCGACCCAAGAGGGCCGCAGTCGCTGGCAGGTGCCGAGCTGGCGCCTCGACCTGCAGCGCGGCGTGGACCTTGTGGAAGAGATCGCCCGTGTGGTGGGCTTGGAGCGCGTGCCGGCGAAGTTTGCCGCGGTCATGGCTCAGGGCGATGCCACCGATCGTCAGTACGACCACACCATGCAGTTGCGCCAGATCCTGGCCGCGCGCGGCCTGCACGAGGTGCAGACGCTCAGGCTGATCGCCGCCACCCAGCTCGACGCCGGCCTCGGCGCGGGCGATCCGGTGACGGCCGCCGCGCCGCTCAAAAATCCGCTCAGCGAGGATCACACCCACCTGCGGCCGAGTCTGGTGCCGGGCCTGCTCGCCACAGCCGCGCTCAACCTCCGCCAGGGGGCCTTGCGCCTGTGCCTCTTTGAAGCCGGCCGGGTGTTCCTGAAGATGCCGAACGGTCAGGTGCGCGAGGAGGAGCGGCTTGCGCTGCTGCTCTGCGGCCCGGTGGCCGATGGCTCCTGGCATGAAAAGCAGTCGCGCGTCGCCGATGCCTTTGACCTGCGCGGGCTGATCGAGGCCCTGCCCGGTGTGGCCGGTTTGGAACTGCGTCGCCAGGACGACAGCCCGGTCTTCCTGCTGCGCCACGAACTGCGGGCTGGCAACCGCGTGCTCGGCTGGATCTCCCAGTTGCATCCGGCGCGGGCCCGCGAGATCGACGCCCGGCACCCGGTGTTCGTTGCCGAACTCCTGCTCAGCGCCCTGCGCCAGGGCGCCGGTGGGCCGGCCAAGTTCGAGGAACTGCCGCGGTTCCCCTCGGTCACCCGCGACCTCGCCTTCGAAGTGCCGCTGGACCTGCCCAATGCGAAGGTGCAGGCTTTTTTTGCCGGCCTGAAGGAGCCGCTGCTGGCGGGGGCCGCGCTGTTCGACGTCTTTGTGGATGCCTCCGGCACGAAGATCGCCGCCGATCGCAAGTCGACAGCTTGGACGCTGACCTACCGCGCCCCGGACCGCACCTTGGAGACCGCCGAGGTCGACGCGGTGCATGCCCGAATTGTTGCCGGCCTGGAAAAGAGTTTGCCAGCCAGCCAGCGCCGCTGATTGGCCCTCTGCCGCCGCTTGACAGTGCCGCGTGCGTCCCGATTTTGGAGGCATGCACACCTGGCTTGCCCGCGCCGCACTCTCGCTTCTCGCTCTCAGCTCCGGGGTCGCCTCGGCGGCCGACTGGCCCCAGTTCCGAGGGCCCCAGGGCGGCGCCGTCTCGGCCGATCCTGCACCGGGGCCGAAGCTGGCGGTGGCCTGGGACCGCGAGCTGCCCGGCCGTGGCCTGAGCAGCCCGATCGTGCTCGGTGGCAAGGTCTTCCTGACCTGCTCGAGCGGCCCCGACCAGTCGAACCTGCATGTCTTCTGTTTTGACGCCGGCGACGGCAAGGTGCTCTGGGAGCGAATTTTCAAGGCCACCGGCCGCACCATGGCCCACAACAAGACCAGCGTCGCCGCGCCGACCATGTGCGGAGACGCCTCGCGGGTGTTCGCCCTGTTCTCCAGCAACGATCTATTTGCCCTCGATCACGCCGGCAACCTGCTCTGGCTGCGCGGTCTGACCTTTGACTACGCCAATGCCAGCAACAGCCTCGGCATGGCCTCCTCGCCCGTGCTTGCCGGCGACACCCTGGTGGTGCAGAGCGAGAACGACAGCGAATCGATCGCGGTCGGTCTGGATGTCGTCACCGGCCTGAACCGCTGGAAGCAGGAGCGCCCGAAGGCCGCCAACTGGACCAGTGCCGTCCTCTGGCAGGATGCGGTGGCCCTGCAATCGAGCAAGGGGCTGACCGGCATTGACCCGCGCACCGGCCAGGTGCTCTGGGACTACACCGACGGCGCCGCGACCATTCCAAGTTCGGCGATTGCTGGTGATGCCATCTACGTGCCCTCGAACGGTCTGACCGCCCTGCGTCCGGAGAAGGGATCCGCCTCGCAGCTCTGGCGTGCCGAGGGCCTCAAGCCCGGCACTGGCAGCCCGCTCGTGCTCGACGGTTCGCTTTTCGTGCTGAACGGTGCCGGCATCCTCATCAAGGCTTCACCGGCCAATGGCGATGAAGCCTGGAAATTGCGCCTGAAGGGACCGTTCAGTGGGTCACCGGTCGGCGCGGGCCAGTATGTCTACATTGCGAGCGAGCGTGGTGATCTGCAGGTGGTCGACACCCGGGCCACCGAGGGTGAGATCGTCCACACGGTCGCCCTCAAGGACACCATCCTAAGCACGGCAGCCCTCAGCGGTGGCGCCGTTTTCTTGCGCAGTGACAAGCGCCTCTGGAAGCTCAACTGAGGTTTTTGGCCCAGCCTGTCAGGTTGACAAGCTTCTCTGAATTTGAAAGCAGCGACTGGAACGGGAAACTCCATTTGAAGCAGGCTCGCCCCAGCACGCCAGCGTGATGCCGCCGAGTTCCTGGGCATCAGCAAGCGCACCCTGGAGAACTGGGGGAAGGAACGGGCCACGCCGCGCGGGTATGCGGTGGTGGCGCTGATGAAGCTTTTGGGTAAGCGACATCAGCTGCAGAAAGGCAATTGCAGCCTGCCACCAAGCAGATTTCAATCATTCACAGGCATTTCATTGCAGACAGAGGAATCATCCTCCTTTCGTTCCCTTCCAAACTTATGCGCCTGTTCAACCTGCTTAGCTCATTCCTCATCCTGTTTTCGTCGTTGTCCGCGGCTCGTCCAAACTTCGTGCTTTTCCTCGCGGATGACCTCGGCTATGGTGATCTTGGGTGCTTCGGGCATCCGATCATCAAAACCCCGCACCTGGACGCTTTCGCCAAGCAGGGTGTGCGCC
>JBIJBO010000188.1:0-6478 GCA_044345215.1 Prosthecobacter sp.
TCAACGCCTTCGCCAGCAGCGGTGGTGTTGCCTCACAGAACTGGAACAGTGCTGCAAACCTGACGGCCACCCGCGAAGGTGCCGCCACCTGGATTCCGCTGACTGACGCCAATGGCGTTCCTCTGCCTGGCATTCCCAGCCCGTTCCAAGATGATGCGACCAGCAGCGCCAACCTGGGTGGACGCGCCGCAGCGGATGCCGCCGGTGGCACTCCCTATGGCCGTCCGGAAGACGCGACCGTCAGCCGCCTGGCCAATGGCAACGAAGTGCTCTACGTTGCCATCACCTCGGAAAACCGCGTGATTTCGATCGAAATCCTGACGCCTGGCACCACCCGCACGAACGGCACCGCCGTCGTCCGCACCCTGGTCTCGCGCAGCACGCCCAAGAATGCCGGACATCCCGGCACCACGGGTGAAATCGACGCTCCGGACAACCTGGCGCTCGATGCTGCTGGCAACATCTACGTCATCGAGGATTCGCCCAACAGCGGAGCCATTGGCGGTGACATCTGGTTCGCCCGCGACGTGGACAACGACGGGGTGGCCGAGTCCTGCGACCACTTCCTCAGCCTGGGTGTCCCCGGCTCGGAAGCGACTGGCATGATCTTCAATCCGCAGATCCCCACCGAGTTTGTCGTTGCGGTTCAACACCCCAACAGCACGAACCTCGCCAACGTGCCCAACGGCCTCGGTGACGCGGTCTGGGCGTTTGACCTCTCTGGCGTGCCGAACACGGAATTCGTCAAGGCGCTCAAGCGCGGCCGTTACCGTTTCCTGACCAACCAGTAAGACTCGACGGACATCCCCGGTCGATCTCCCCCCGGAAGGGCGGCTCTGCAAGGAGCCGCCCTTCCCCACCTCTGGATCTCATGAAACTGTCCACCCGCCGAGTCTTCGGTTTCGCCATCCTGCTGGCCTGCCAGGCGTTCACCGCTGAACCCTCACCCTCGCACGAGCAACTTCTGGAAGTCCTGAGAGGCTCCGATGCCGTTCTGCCACCCGCACCGAAGGAGCATCCCGCCGCCGTCATGTACAATCCGGAGGCCGTGGTGCCCTCCCAGTGCTACACCCGCACCGAAGCGCGCTCCAACCCCTGCTACGTCTGCCACCAGGATGCCATCGAGGGTCGCGAAAACGTCATGAACGACGCCGACCTCCAGCAGGCTTACAGCTTCAGCGACGTCGGCATGACCAACCACTGGCGCAACCTCTTTGAGGACCGCTCCGCGCGCGCCGCCCGCATCAGCGACGCGGAAATCCTCGCCTACATCGCCGGCGACAACTACTCGGAACTGCCCGGCCGTCTCCGCGAAGCCGGCTTCAAGGGCTACGTGCCCGACCTGAAGGACCTGCAACTCGGCTCCGAAGCCTTTGATGGCGAGGGCTTCGCCCGTGATGGCAGCCATTGGGTCGCCTTCAACTACAAACCCCTGCCCAGCACGTTTTGGCCCACCAACGGCGCGACCGACGACATCATGGTCCGCCTGCCCACGCCCTACCGCAGCGATGCCGAGGGCCGGACTTCCCGTGAGGTGTACAAGGCAAACCTCGCCATCCTCGAAGCCCGTATCAAGGGCCTGCGTGAGATCGGCTGCCTGCCGGTCGACGAAGCCGCAGTCGGCCGCGACCTTGACGGTGACGGTCGCTTGGGCAGCGCCCGCCGCATCGTCGATCCAAAGGCCTGGGCCGGCGCCGCCGAGGGTCTGTACTTTGAAACCCATCTCTATCCCGAGGGCACCGAATTTCTGCACAGCGTCCGCTACGTTGGTGTCGGTGCCGACCGCTCCATCGGTGTCTCCACCCGCCTCAAGGAGTTGCGCTACATGCGCAAGGTGAAGGCCTATTCCAAGATGATGTACGCCCGCAAATACCAGACCGAGGGCCATGAGAAGGAGCAGGGCAATCTGCCGGGTTACGTGGACATCGGTCATCACGGCCTCGACAACGGCAACGGCTGGGCCGTGCAGGGCTTCATCGAAAACCGCCGCGGCCGCCTGCGCGCGCTGACCTACGAGGAGAACTTTTCCTGCATGGGCTGCCACAACGCCGTCGGCTCGACGATCGACAAGACTTTTGGCTTCCCGCGCAAGGTCGACGGTGCCGCCGGCTGGGGTTACATCAACCTGCGCGGCATGCCCGACGCACCGAGCATGGGCGAGACGCGCGGCGAGATCGAGACCTACTTCGAGCGCGTCGCCGGCGGCAGCGAATTCCGCAACAACGAGGAGATGGCCGCACGCTGGTTCAACGCCGACGGCACGCTCGATCGCGGAAAGTTCGCCAGGGCGCGGGATGTCTACGACCTCATCACGCCCTCGCCGGAGCGCGCTCTCGCCCTCAACAAAGCCTACCGTGTGATCGTTGAGGATCAGGATTTCATTTACGGCAAGGACGCCGTCCTGACCCCGCCGGCCAACGTGTACGACAAGATCGACAACGCCACCGCCCCGACCCTGCCGCCCGAGCGCGTTTACCGCTATGATCTCCGGCTCGCCTGGCCGCATGCGACCCCCTGAGCTCGCAGGCATTGAGTCGGCGCGCCGTCACAAACCCGGCGGGTGGCGGGCCACGTAGCCGGAGATGGGCCGGCTCTTGGTCGACCAGCGCGGCCCCTTGCCCTCGCCGTTGTAGCCGGTGTCGAAGCGGACACCGGCGACGATGAGAAAGCAGTGGTGTCCCTTGCGGGTGTAAAGCGTGATGTGACGCCCCTCGCCCCGGCTGCCGAAGTGGCGCAGGCTGGTTGAGGTGCCTGGCCGCTGGAGCGCACCGGCCGCCGCCAGCACGTAGGAGGCGGCTCCGGAACAGTCGTACCCATTGTCAACAAAGCTGCGGTGCCCGCCGCCATACTTGTAGGGCAGGCCGGCGATGCGGTTGCCAGCACCGATCGCCCGCATGACTTCCGGCGGCAACCCCGCCGGCGGCACGGCCTTGCCATGGACCAGCACCGCGGTTTTGCCGGGTTCGTAGACGTAGTTCCACATCCTGGGGCGCCCCGCACAGTCGGCGAGCAGCAGCACGGCAAACAAGGTGCCAATGGCCCGGATGAGATTCATTAGGGAATCTTAATGAAAATTCATCCCCCTGGCAAGCCGGCATTGAGCCTTGGCCGCAGCGCACTATGGTGTCGCGTGCGCATTGCCGAACTGTTTTATTCCCTGCAGGGCGAGGGTGGCCTCATCGGCATTCCCTCGGTCTTCGTGCGCACCTCCGGCTGCAACCTGCGCTGCTCCTGGTGCGACACGCCCTATGCCTCTTGGAATCCCGAGGGCGCGGAGATGACACCCGAGGAACTCCTCGCCGCCGTCCTCCGGCATCCGGCTCGCCATGTCGTGGTCACAGGCGGCGAACCGATGCTGGCCAGGGACATCCACGGCCTGCTGACCCTGCTGCGCGAGGAAGGCCTGCATGTAACCTTGGAAACCGCCGGCACAGTGGCCCCCGAGGCTGCGCAAGTTGATCTCGTTTCCCTCAGCCCGAAGCTGGCCAACTCGACGCCCGACGCCAAACGTGCCGGCGCGGCCTGGGTCGAGCGGCACGAGCGCACGCGCCTGCAGCCGAAGGTGCTGCGCGAATGGCTCGAACAGGCCGGTGACTACCAGCTCAAGTTCGTCATTGCCAACGCCGCCGACCTTGTGGAGATGCAGACGGTGGTCGCCTCCATCGGCGTGCCGGTGCCGCCGGAAAAAATCCTGCTGATGCCTGAGGGCACGAGCGTCGAGGCGATGCGCAGCCGCTACGATCTGCTGGTCGAGGCCTGCAAGACGCACGGCTGGCGCTTCAGCCCGCGCCTGCATCTGGAACTCTTTGGCAACCGCCGCGGCACCTGAGCCAGCCGCCGGCCAAACCGGTGCAGATGGCTCCGGCGAGCGCCCAGACGAGCGGAAATCCCGCCTCGCGCGGCACGGCAATCGCCGGCCCGCTCTCTCCCTCGATGAGCAAACGCCACTGCGCCGGCGCGTCCCCGGCGGGTCGCCAGAGCAGGACATCGTGAAGGTTGCCGCGCGGCACGGCGAAGATGATCTGGTCCGCCGACGTCCGCCACTCCCAGACCGCGGTCAGCAGGCGATGCGGTTCCCCCGTCGCGGGTGGCGCCTGAAACGACGGCGCCTCGGGATCCCAGCGGTCGCGCGTTTCCACCCGCACCGGCGCCAATGCCGCCAGCGAGCGCAGGCCGTCCCCGGTGTGGACCTGCAGGCTGTCGCGCACCGCAGCCACGGCCGCAGCCTCATCGGCAATCAGCGGGTTGCCCACAGGATCGGCGGTGATCTCCACGCGCACGCGGCCTTCCAGCGCCTCAACGCGGGCCAGCAGGAACTCGCAGCCGTGCCCGAACGCAGGCAGGGGGCCCAAAATGGCGCCCCCTGCGAGAATCGTGAACTGGAGCAGGCGTCCGATCATCCCTTGCGGTTCCAGCGCAGCACGCGGCCGAACACGTTCCACTCGGTCTCAAGAATGTTGCCCTGGTTGTCGAAGGTGATGCCGTGCGGCGAGGTGACGGTGCCTTGGCGCCAGTCCTTGGGCTCCACCTTCGGGGTGTTGGTCTGGCCGGGCGTGTCGTTGGCGCCGAGCTCGGCCACCAGCTTGCCGGCCTTGTCCCAGACGCTGACGCGACCGGCAATCTCGGCCACGCACATGAGGTCGCCGTGGAAGGAGGCGCTGCTCGGGCGGCGCAGGCCCTCGCTGGCGATGACCTGGATCAGGTTGCCGTCGAGGTCGAGGTGCAGCAGGCGGTTGTTGCCGCGGTCGCAGGCGAGCACGCGCGCCGGTTCAAAGCGGCGGTCGATGAAGATCTTGTGGGTGTTGGCCAGCTTGAGCGGCTCGACCGGACCACCGAAGACCTTCTTGAACTGGCCGGCGCGGTCGAAGACGAAGATCCAGCTCTGGCCGTAGCCGTCGACGACGTAGATGTCGCCGTTCGGGGCGACGTCGCAGTTCGTCAGCGCCAGTCCCTTCGGACCGGCCTTGCCGGCGGGAAAGGCACTCGTCGGAATCTCCAGCACGACCGTGCCGTCGAGCTTGGCCTTGATGACGCGCTTCTCGCCAAGCACGGCGGCAAAGAGGAATTCCTCACCCTGATCCTCGCGGATGACAAAGCCGTGCAGGGTCGGCGGCAGCGGCAGGGCCTTGAGAAATTTGCCGTCGGCTCCGTAGACCTGCACGCCGCCGTCCTTGGCGTCGGGGCCCTGGACGCTGACGTAGAAGTTGCCGGCACGGTCGCAGGCGATTTCACCGTGGCCGTTGCCGATGGTTTCCCGACCGGGCGGCGGCTGGATGAAGTTCGGCACGAATTCGTAGGTGACCTCGCCGGCGGCGGAACCGAGGGCGAGCAGGCTGAGCAGGAGATGGCGGATCATGGACAGGCTTACCCAAACGACACATCGCGCCCGCATCAATCACCCAGGCATGGAGAATCCGGGATTCATCCCTGGCCATCCCTGACCGAAAACGGAGTGCTTGGATTCCGGGGCCGCCGGGGCAAAGCCGCTGCAGGCAGCTCACGGCTCCAACGTCCTGAGCTCGATCCTGCGAAACCACACCGGCTGACCCTCGGCCTGCAGGGCGATGTGACCGCAGCCGAGCTTCAGCCCGGCACCGGCGGCGGTGAGGTCGCCAGCCGGGGCTATCGTGCAGGCGGGATCGAGCACCGGACGCTGGTAGCGCAGCACCTCAACCCCGTTGATGCGGTGGATGATCTCGTCGTGCCCGCGCACCTCCACCTCGGCCGTCACCCAGGCCTCGGCGGGAAAGGTCGGCGAACTTGACTGGGCGATGTGCCGGGTGAACAGCCGCCCCGCCATCTCGACATGCGTGCCCGGCGAGCACAGATTGCCCGTCGGACGCGGCCCCTTGCCCTCGTCGGCAAGAAACTGCATCTCCAGGCTCGCCGGGAAGCCCTGATCGAAGCGCAGGCTCTGCGGCGGCTGCGCGTGCAGCATGACGCCGCTGTTGAGGTTCACATACTTTGGCGCGTCGGCCATCCGCGTGCCGGCAAAACGATACTGCAGGCGCAGCCGGTAGTGCGAGTAGGCGAGGTTGGTGAACAGGTGGCCGAACTGTTGGTCAAAGGCCGGGTAGCCGTCGTAGCTGACCTTGAGGATGCCGTCTTCAACGCGAAAAGTGTTGGCGTAATTCTCACCGAGCGGCCGCTTGGCAATCTTGATCGTCCAACCCGTGAGATCCCGTCCGTTGAACAGCGGAATCCATGGACCGTCCTCGGCCGCCTCCAAAGCGGCCGCGGCAATCCAACCGGCCACAAGGGCAGTGCAAGTGGAGCGAATCATGAGGCCCACCTTGTCGCACAAGCGACGCTTTCCAACCGGAAGATGCCGTCACGCGATCGTCCCTGTGTTGCCGACACGACAGCCTCCGGACACTCAGCGCGAGCGGAAAAGGTCGCTGGTCAGGCACTCGACGATGAGGGTGCGCAAGCCGCTCCCCTGCTGCTTCACTTTCCCGTGGATGCGGTCGATGGCAAA
>JBIJBO010000189.1:0-6460 GCA_044345215.1 Prosthecobacter sp.
GAGCCTGCGCCGGCTGCCGTGGAGGTCGCTCCGCCGCCCTCCGCGCTTGAAGAGGCGCCGCCGCCCGTGCTGCGCATCCCGGAGCCGCCGCCCACTGTGGAGCCTGAACCCGCCCCGCGGCAGGATCCGCCCTCGACCCGCGCCGCACCGGTCCTGACCCACGAGGAGTTTCGCCTCGAGCTGATCGGACGCGTTGGTGACAAGCGTCCCCTTATTGTCCAGTGGCTGGAATGCACGACCGTGCTCGCCCGCGCCCGCGGGATCGTCAAGCTCGGCTTCCCCGCCGAGGAAAGCCATGCGCGCGACAGCCTGGCGCGCGACAACCAGCGTACCTTCCTGGAGGCGATCGCCAGCGAGATTTTGGGCGAGCCCATGCGCTTTGAACTGGTGGTCGATGCCTCCCTCAAGCCGCCGCCCGCCCTGGAGCTGTTCGGCAGTCTGCCGGAGTCTGCCGCTCCCGCGGCAGCCAAATCCCCGCCGGCCCCGCCGCCGGTCGCTGAACCGGCACCGGCCGCCGAGCCGGAACCCGCGCCCGCCGCGGAGGCGGCGCCCGCACCGGCCGATGATTTTCACAATGATCCGCTCATCCGCAGCGCGATCGAAAAGTTCAAACTCAAGCTGGCGGGCAACTGACCCGCCTCACCGATCATGAACATCCAGAAGATGCTGAAGCAGGTTCAGCAGATGCAGAGCCAGATGCAGAAGACCCAGGCCGACCTGGGTTCGAAAACCTTTGAGGGCAGCGTCGCCGGCGGCAAGGTCGTCGCCGTCGCCAATGGCCATGGCGATGTCCAGTCGATCCGCCTGGATCGCGAGGTTGTGGACCCGGCCGAGGTGGAGATGCTGCAGGACCTGGTGCTGGCCGCCGTGCAGCAGGCGCAGAAAAAGTCGAAGGACAGCCAGGCGGCCGAGATGGGCAAGATCACCGGCGGCCTTGGGTTGCCCCCGGGCATGGGCTTCTAGCCGGCCTTAGCAGCCTGTTGAAAAACTCCATCCTGGTCTTGGCGGCGGCGCAGCAGGGCTGACGGCGCTGAGCGGCTTGCCCTTGTCTCCCTGATCGCGACTTCACCACTCGCCCTGCCATCCCCACTCGGGCGCTCGCCCATCTTGTCGGCCGACTTCTTCAACAGGCTGTTAGGCCGCGAGGCGCGCGCGCCGCTCCTGCCACCAGAAACCGACGCAGGCGAGGGCGAAGGCCGCCTTGACGCTGTAGCCGATGTTGAGCGCAAGCGAGATGCCGGCGGTGAAGCCGTAGCTGTGCAGGCCGATGCTGAGTTGGTTGACGCCGAACCAGCTGAACAGGGTCACGGCACCGAGGACGAGCGACAGGCCGTGCAGGCCGGTCTCGCGGATGTAGCCGCCGAGGCGAGCGTGCAGGATGATGAGCCCCATGAGGACGATCATCAGCGCACCGTTTTCCTTCGGGTCCCAGCCCCAGAATCGGCCCCAGCTGTCGTTCGCCCAGATGCCGCCGAGGACGGTGCCAACCAGCGAGAAGAGCAGGCCGAAGCAGATGATGCCGTAGGTGACACGCGTCAGCAAGCGGCGGAACTCGACCACCTTGTCGCCCTTGGCGAAGAGCCGGAAGAACACGTAGACCATCGAGACAATCGAGCCGAGCAGGGCACCGGCATAGCCGATGTTGATGCAGGTGACGTGGGTGGCGAGCCAGAAGTTGGTGATCAGCACCGCCTCCAGGGTCGGCATGGTGTCCTGGCCGTCGAGGGCCATGAAGCGGTTCGACAGGAACATGCCGAGCGCGCCGGCAAAGCCGGTGACGACGAGGCCAATGCCCTGGCGGGTGAAGCGCTCGATGAAAAGGCCCACCACGGCGCAGCAGCCGGCAATGAAGATGATCGTCTCGTAGAGAGTGGCGATCGGCGGGCGCTCATTGATCAGGCAGCGCACGACGATGCCCCAGGTGTTGTAGCCGACGGCCAGGATGAGGGCGACCCAGGCGATGCGGGCGGCCCACTTTGACCAGCCGGTTCTCGGTGCCAGCAGGCCGGCAAAGGCCACCAGGAAGCCGAGCAGGTACCAGACGAGGGCATTCGTGAAGTAGTCGGTCTTGTGGTAAGCGACCTCGCGGTCGACGTGCCTCAATTCCCCGCGCAGCTCCGCCTGCTTGCGGATGCCTTGAACGAAGGCCAGGACCGCCGGCTTGAAGGTCTCGGCCTTGAAGCTCGCCTCGAGCAGCTCGTCGCGCGCCTGCGAGCGGCGGTAGTCGCCGGCCAACAGGGCATCGCGGTTCGCCTCGGTGCGTTCCACGCCCTCGGCGAGGGCGCCGGCGCGCATGAGGCTGGTCACGGTCTGTTCGACGGTGAGCCAGGCCTCCTCCTTGACGTCGTCGGACGGCAGGAAGGCGAGGGTTTTGCCGGGGCGAAGGGTGGTGTTGATGAACAGTTCAAGCAGGCGGTTCGAGGTTTCCTGGCCGAGCGCGGCAAGCTTGTCCTCGCGGATCATGACGCCGAGCTTCTCGGCCAGCGACCAGACGTTGAGTTTGCCCTCGCCAATGAGTTCCCGGGCGGCGGCCTCGGGCAGGATGGCGGCGACCTCCTTGTTCCAGTCGGTGCGGGCGGCGGTGAGGAAATCGCTGACGGCATCAAAGTCGAAGAAATTGCGGGCGAGGTCGATCACGTTGCGCTGCACACCGGTGCGCTGGCTCGACTCGATCTCGCTGTAGGCCTGGGCGCGCTTGACGAGTTCCTCCTTGCCCTTGACGATCTCGTTCCAGGAATAGCGGTCGCGCAGGTCCTTGGGGTCGACGCCGATCTCACCGACCGCCTGCGAGTTGTCGACGACGAAGAGCGGCAGGGCGCGTGCGATGTCGGGGCGGAACCAGGACAGCAGCAACCACTCGGTGGCCTTGAGTTTTTTGACGCCGGGAAGCTCCGGATGGTCGACCTTGATGCTCTGCTTGCCGTGCAGGCGCAGCAGCAGGAAGCGCGCGTAGGTGTCGAGCGGCTTGATGCGGCCGCCCTCCTGGACGGGCAGCGACTGGAAGGCGGCGACGATTTCCGGGGCGCGCAGCAGGGCGGGGTCAGTCTGCTGCGCGGGCAGCAGGCTGGCGACGGTGAGCAGCAGCAGGGCAAAAAGGGTTTTCATGCGCGGGGTCAGGCGGTTTTGGGCTGCAGGGCGCGCCGCAGGAAGCGGACGAGGTGCATGAGGAAGTGCAGGCACAGGCCGAGGGCGACGGCGACGCAGCTCCACAGCGGCCACTGGTCGGACGGGTTCTTGGCGACGGTGAAGACGGACTGTTCGCCGCTGGCGCCCTGGCTGAAGCTGGCCTGGTAGACGACGTAACCCTGGTCGCGCACGGGCACGTTCATGGTCACCACCTTGGGTTCCTCGCGCCCATCGGTGATCTTGGTCACGTGGCTGGTGTATTTGCGCGCCTTCATCGTGCCGGGGTGCAGCTCGCGCTGGAAGTCCTCAAGGCGGATGGCGAAGGGCAGCTTCCACTTCATGCGGGCGAGGGCGAAGGTGTAGGAGGCGTTGCCGGCGCGCACGGTGAAGGGTTCTGCGGCGCGCTCCCAGAGAATGGCCTTCTGCTCGCTGCCATCCTTGAGCTTGACGCTGATTTCGACGGCGGAGGTGTTGGCCTCGTCCTCCTTGGCATTCGTCACCGGCTGGATGCGGTAGCCCTCGATGGAACCTTTTTCCTCGGACTGGACGACGTTGGCGTTGCGCTGGTAGCCGGTGATTTGGACCTCGAAGGGCAGGTCGGCGGCGTGGAAGACGCGCGCCTTGCCGGGGCCGAGGTCGGCGAAGTGCTTCATCGGGATGACGCGCGCCGTCGGCTCGCCCTTGCCGGCGGCGTCGAAGCGGCGGATCTCGAGGATGCGCTCGTGGTAGCTCTGGTACTGGTCGCTGGCCTGACCTTCAAAGAGCGGCATGGCGCCCTCGGTCTTGAACAGGAAGCTGACAAAGCCGGCGGCGAGCATGAACAGGATTGCGAGGTGCGAGATCAGCACGCCGACAGTGCGCCAGCCCTTGCGGATGCGGATCACCGCGCCGCAGAGCATGTTGAAGAACAGCAGCACCATGAGCAGGCCGCCGCCGGGCAGGGGCAACGGCACGACCATGCGGCCGAGAGTGAAGTCATGGATCAGCCACCAGGAATCAAAGTACTTCCGCTGGCTGTCGAGCAGGCCGAGATCCTTCTGCGAGATCGTGCCGAGGTAGGTGATCAGCAGCAGGAAACTGAGCACCACGACCGCCAGACCGTACGAGGACAGAAACGCGAAGACGCGGGTGGGCAGGGAGGCGGACTTGGAAGGGGTGGACATGGGGGTGGCGGCCGTCACTGCGGCATGCGGAGTTTCAGGGACGCGACGAATTCCTCGAAGGCAGCGGTGTTCGATTCCACAAGCGCCTTGGGGCCGACCATTTTGACGAACAGACCGGCTTCGCCGAGGCTGGCGACGATGCCGATCAGGCGGTGGTCAGGCTTGGCCTCGGTGGCGCCGACGTTGGTGTAGGCGCCATCGACCTCGACAAAGACGCCCTGAATGCCCATGAGGACCTTCTTGGGCAGTTTCTCCAGCTCGGCCTCGGCGATCTCCGGCTGGCCCATCTGCTTGCGCCAGCGGTTGACGTTGGCGAGCACGCCACCGGCACCGCCGGGCAGCATGGAGAGGTAGCACTCGCCTTCGGCATTCGGGCCGAAGGTGAGGTTGACCGGACGCATCTGGCTGCGCTCGGCGCGCGCCCAGCCTTCCGGTGTCGTCCAGGACAGGCGCTCGTCGCCGAAGCGTTCCTGCGGATAGGCATTCAGCTTCGGTGTGGCCTCGAACTGGGAGATCTCGCGGGTCTGGGTGATCTCCATGCGCGAGCCAACGCGTTCGCAGGAGGTCAGGGCGGCGATCAGGGCCAGGGCAGGGGCGCCGCGGCGGAGGGGGAGGGGCATCATGGGAGTGCTGTAAAACGAACGAACGCCGTCCGGCTTGGGATGGCCTAAGAACGGCGTTCAGGACATGGCGCAGGGAAGCCCTGCGCGCCAGTCTCACTTGGGCTGGGTGGCCGGAGCGGCAGGGGACGGCTTGGCGGGTGCCGGAGCGGGCGGTGCATCGGCCTTCGTGGCGGCGGCGGCCGGCTTGGCTGGAGCGGCAGCGGGCTTTGCGGCGGGGGCTGCCGGTTTGGTCTCAGCCTTCTTCGGTTCCTCCTTCTTGGCCGGGGCGGGCGGCGGTTCCGGCGGCGGGGCGGTGAGCTTGGCGATTTCCGCCTCGCTGAGGCCGAGGTTGATCTTCAGGCCGGGCAGCTGGCCTTCGAGCGCCTTGGCGCCGGCCTGGGTGATGCCGGTCTGCCAAGCGAAGAGTTTTTTCAGGCCCTTGGCGCCTGCGAGCTTGGTCACGCCGGCATCGGTGGTCTTGGTGCCATACAGATTGAGGTATTCGAGCTTCTGCAGGCTGGCGAGCTGGGCGATGCCGGCATCGCTGAACTTGGTGTTTTCCAGGTGGAGGCGCTCCAGCGAGGTCATCTTGGCGAGGGTGGTGGCGGCGGCATCGGTGACCTGGCTGCGGGCCAGGTCGACCCAGACGACATGCTTCGCGATCGGTCCCAGCAGGGCGAGTTCCTTGTCGCCGAACTTGTCGGTGGCGTTGATGACGCTGAGGCGCAGCACTTCCGTGTCCTGGGCCAGCGGCATCAGGCTGGCGTTGAGGGCCTGGATCTTGGCACTGATTTCGGCGATTTGCTTTTTCTCGGCGTCGCTGAGTGGCGCCGGCTTGGCCTTGGCCGGGGCGGCCACCTTGGCGTCGGTCTTCGGCAGGCCCTTGGCCAGCAGCACGGCGAGGGCGGTCTCGATGTCCGGCGTCGGCTTGGCGGCGGCGACGGTGGCGCTTTCCGAGGCGCCGGAGGCGATCCACCACTTCAGCACGGCGAGCTCTTCCGCCGTGACTTGCGGCTCGTCTTCCGGCGGCATGTGCTCGTCGTCATCGACCGGCAGCTTGATGCGCACCAGCAGCAGGCTGTCGTCCGGCTTGCCGGCGACGACCGTGTTTTCGCCCTCGCTGCCGCCCTTGAGGATGGAGGCAAAGTCGTGCAGTTGCAGCTTGCCCTTCTTTTTCTCCTCGCCGTGGCAGCTGACGCACTTGGCGGCCATGATCGGGGCGACGACGTCGCGGTAGACCACTGCCTTGGCGGCGAGCGCCGGATCGAGCTTGCCCGCGGCCTTGGCCGGAGCGGCCGGCTTGGCCGCCGCTTTGGCGGCGGGCGCCGGGGCAGGTTTGGCGGCCTCTGCAGGTTTGGCGGCCGGGGCCGCGGCGACCACCGGGGTCGGCTTGGCGTCATCCTCGGCGGTCCAGCCGGTGTTGAAGTTGGCATTCGGCAGTTTGACCTTGAGTTGGGCAACCCCGGCCTTGGTGACGCCGGTCTGCCAGAGGTACACCGCCTTGAGCTTGCCCAGGCCGGCGAGTTTGCTCAGGCCGGCATCGGTGACCTTGGTGTTGTACAAGTTGAG
>JBIJBO010000190.1:0-6446 GCA_044345215.1 Prosthecobacter sp.
GAGGAGTTGTCGGTCTGGACCGGCGGCCACGCCGCGCCCACGGGCGATCAGGTCGGCGCCGCCCATGAGAAGGCTGTCTGTGCCTGGATGAGCGCCCAGGACGACACGCAAATCCAGCCGCTGCTGCGCGGCAACGACAAGGCCGCACTGCGCGCGACGGTCGGTGCTGCCTGGCAGGTGCTGATTGGGCGCCAGCCGCCGTCGCCGGATGAAGTCGACTATGAACTGCTCAGCAAGGAGGATCGCGGCGACTACCTGCTCATGGAGGGTGTCAGCCGCCTGACGACGCAGGGTGAGGAGGTGCGCGCGACCTTCCTCTACCCGAAGAACTGGCGTGGCGAGGCGGTGCTCTGGCTCAGCTTGGAAGGGGCTGCCAGCATTCACGGTGCCTCGGGCCCGACCCCGGCCGCTCGCGACCTGCTCGATGCCGGCAAGGCCGTGGCCTGTCCCTCGCTCTACCTGCAGGGTGCCACCGAACAGCCCAAGGCGGGCGACAACCTGCGTGCCAAGCCCAACGATTTCCGCGAGTTCAGCGGCTACACCTTTGGCTACAACCCGAGCCTGTTCGCCCGCCGGGTGCACGATGCCCTGACCATGGTCGCCATGATGCGCGGTCGCTCCGAATACCCGCTCAAGGGCCTGCAACTGCGCGGCACCGACGGCGCCGGCGCCATCGCGCTGGCGGCGGGTGCCCTGCTCGGCGAGACCGGGGTCGAGGCCGAGACCGACGGCCTCCGCTTCGCCGACCTGACCGATCCGTGGCACATCCATTTCGTGCCCGGGGCCGTGAAGTATGGCGATGTCGAGGCCCTGCGCCGCCTGTGCGAGCCCTGAGCCTCTTTGGGGCGAAAAAACCTGATCGTTTGGAGCTGTCCCGGCGTTATCGGTGGCGCATGAACACGCCCCTGACCCGTCGCGCCAGCCTCAAGCTTTTCACCGCCGGAACCCTCGCCAGTCTGGCTGGACGTGAAACCTTCGCGGCCACGCCGGTGGATGCCTGGGCGCGCACGCACGACCGGGTGTTCCTCGGCGGTGAGTTCTGGGCGAACCCGATGGAGGACTGGTGCGTGCGCGACGGCGGTGCGGAATGCCTCAGCCCGGGGTCGGGACGCAGTGTCCACTCGCTGACGCATCAGATCACCGGCGCCGGTGCCTTTGCGATGGCGGTGACGCTGACGCGTCTGGAAACGCTCAAGACCGATGGTGGCGCCGGCTTCCGCATCGGCCTGCGCAGTGAGATCGATGAGCATCGCAGCAGCTGCTTTGTCCAGCGCGGGCTGAACGCCGGTTGGCAGGGCGGGCAGTTGGTGCTGGGACCGAAGTTGGTCGCGCTGCCTGAAGGCTCCACGCGGCCGCGCCTGCGCCTCGCCCTGCAGGGAACGACCGAGGGCGCTGAATGCCGCCTGACCCTGCGTGCCCTCGATGCCGACAGCGGTGTCGAACTCGCGATTGTGACGCACCGTCTGGCGGCGGAGGAGGTTCTGGGCAATGTCTCGCTCGCCAACAACTTCGCGGCCGGCGGCGCCGGGGCCGCCAAGGGCAAAAAGGCCAAGGCCGCGGGCAACGCCGCGGGCGGTCGCTACCGCTTCCAGAACTGGACCCTCGAGGGCAGTGCCTTCACGGTCACCGAGGCCAACCGTTTTGGGCCGATTCTGTGGACGATGTATTCGCTGAGCGACTCGCGCACCGCCGAGGGGTTTGTCCTGAAGCTCAGTGTGCTCACCGGTCCGCTCGGCGTGCAGGACAACCCCGAGGTCGAACTGAGGATCGAGAAGGACGGGGCCTGGAAATTGCTTGGCAACGCCAGGCTCGATGCCGACGCCTGGACTGCGACCTTCCGCCTGCCGAACTGGGATGAGACGCGCGCCACGCCTTACAAGGCGGTCTACCGCGAGAAGCACCGGGATGGCAGTCACACCGACCATGAATGGGCCGGCACAATCCGGGCGAATCCGAAGGGGCGACCGCTGCGTCTGGCGGCGCTCACCTGCCAGAACGACTATGCCTTCCCGTATGCACCGGTGGCCGAGAATGTCCGCAAGCTCGATCCGGACCTGGTCTTCTTCTCCGGCGATCAGATCTACGAAAACCACGGCGGCTTCGGCATCATCCGCGACGATGCCGAGCGCGCGATCCTGAATTACCTGCGCAAGTTCTACCAGCACGGCTGGGCCTTCCGCGAGGTCATGCGCAACGCGCCCACGCTCTGCCTGCCGGACGATCACGACGTCTTCCAGGGCAACATCTGGGGCGAGGGCGGCAAGCCGATGGACGTGGGCGACAGTGGCGCCTCCTCGAAGGGCGGCTACATCCAGCCGGCGCGCATGGTCAATGCCGTCCACAAGACCAACTGCGCCCATCACCCCGATCCGCACGACGCCAAGCCTGTGCTGCAGGACATCAGCGTCTACTATGGCGACATGGTCTACGGCGATGTCAGTTTCGCCATCCTCGCCGACCGCCAGTGGAAGAGCGGGCCGGAGAAGGTCGACACCGGCGGCGGGCGTGCCGACCACGTGCTGGAGGCGGATTTCGACACCGCCAAGCTCGACAAGCCGGGGTTGATCCTGCTCGGCGAACGCCAGGAAGCATTCCTCAAGCAGTGGGCCAACGACTGGCGCGGCCACAAGCTGAAAACCGTGCTCAGCCAGACCGTCCTGGCCAACGTCGCCACCCATCACGGCGCCTACAACGGCTACCTGAAGGCCGACCTCGATTCCGGCGGCTGGCCGCAGACGCCGCGCAACCGTACGATCGAGCTGATGCGTCCGAGCATGGCCCTGCACATCAACGGCGACCAGCATCTCACCACCTTGGTGCAGTATGGCGTCGAAAAGCAGCGCGACAGCAACTGGTCGTTCTGCACGCCCGCCATCGCCGCCGGTTATCCGCGCTGGTGGCGGCCCGATGAACTGAAGATGCCGCATGCCAACCGTCCGGCGCACGGCCTGCCCGACACCGGCGAATTCATCGAGGGCCTCGGCAACAAGGCCTATGTCTATGCGGTCGGCAACCCGCTGGTCGGGCAGGCGCCCAACCGCTACGACAAGGCCCATGAAAAGGGCAGCGGCTTCGGCTTCATCACCTTCGACACCGACAAGCTGACCTACCGGGTCGAGTCCTTCCGCTTCCTCATCGACGCCACCGATGGCAAACCCTCGAACCAGTTCCCCGGTTGGCCGGTGACGATCCAGCAGAAGGAAAACCGCGGCGAGAATGTCTTGAAGTGACCCCCGTAGGCGCGTTGGCCACAACGCGGTCTTGGAGAAACACCGTCAGCGCCCCCGATCCCGCCTTCTGGCGAAGGCGCCTACCCGGCGCAAGCTCGGGGCAGTCGCGACGTTCCCCTGCGGTGATGCCGCTCCGTTTGCTTCTTCTCTCCCTGATTCTCCCGCTTGCCCTGCCTCTGGGTTCGATCGCCCAGCAGCCGCCGGCGGCGAAAAAGAAAAAGGCCGCGGCAAAGGCGGCCGCGGCACCGCGCCTGACCGCCCCACTGGCCCAGCACCTGAAGCGGGCGGACCCGGTGCTGCACCACGACCAGCCCGACTTCGTCATCGCCGGCGACCTGCGCCTGTGGTCGGTGGCCATCGAACACGACGGCCAGGCCGACACCCTGCGCCTGCTCACCCGCGGCGATGGCAGCTGGCAACCGGTCGCCGCACTTTCGGAGCCCGGGGTCATTCATCAGCCGGCCATCGCCGCCGATGCCGAAAACGGCGTCTGGGCCTTTTGGAGTCAGGCGAATGATCAGGACGTGATGAGCCTGCGCGCCTGTCGCTTCGCCAAGGGCGAGCCCGGGCCGCGGATCGAACTTGCCGCCCATGCCGACGCCGGCTGCGGTTTTGCCGATGCCGGCACCGACGCCGCGGGTCGCGTCTGGGTGACCTGGCAGGAGATCCGCCCTGGTGCCTCACAGGTCTGGGCGCGCCATTGGAGTCCGGACACCCGCATGTGGTCGCCAGCGTTGCGCGTTTCCTCGGTTGACGAGGCGGGCAACTGGGAGCCGCGCCTCGCCTTCACCGATGCCAAGGGCGCCTGGATCGCCTACGACAGCTCGGCTGGAGGCGAGTTCAACCTGCGCCTGGCCCGCGTCGGGCTCGACGGTGCGGTGCAGGATCGCGAACTGCTGAACACGCCGGAATACGAGGCGCGCGCCAGCATCGCCGCCGATGCGCAGGGCGGACTGTGGATCGCCGCCGAACGCGGTCGTCGCCAGTGGGGACTGGATTCGCGCGGCCATGAGAACGACCTGGGGCTCAACGCCCACAAGCGCCTGCTGCTGGGTCGCTACGATCCGGCCACCGGCGATTTCACCGAGGTGGCCGTGCCCGACAAGGGCCGCCCCACCCCGGCCCCGGATCCGAGCCCCGGCTTCGCCGTCAACCTGCCCTCGGTCGCCGTGCGCGAGGGCCAGGTCTGGCTGGGCTACCGCAGCTTTGCCAATGCCTTCTGGCGTGTGGCCGTCACCCGTTACGATCCCGCCAGCGGTCGCTGGGCCGAACCGGCGGCGCTGCCCGACAGCACCCTGGGCCAGGACCGCCGCCAGGAACTGCATGTCGGTCCCAAGGGCGGCCTCTGGATTTCCTGGGCGACCGACAAACGCACGACCAAGGCGAGTGGCATCGCCGAGATCCACACGGCCCAGCTCCGTCATGACACCGACTGGCCGCTGCTGCCCGAGGAAGCCGACGCCGTCATCGCACGCAGTCCGGAACCGAGACCCTACCTCAACGAACCGACCCCGCCGCGACCGCTCGACGAGCATCACACCTGGACAATCGGCGGCAAAACCTACCGTCTCGTCTGGGGCGACCTGCATCGCCACACCGACCTGTCGAACTGCCGCACCGGCTTCGACGGCTGCGCGCACGAGCACTACCGCTATGCCCTCGACCTCGCCGGCCTCGACTTCCTCGGCACTTCGGATCACACCGACATCGGCAAAATCTACTCGCCCTACGAGTGGTGGCACACCCAGCGGGTGGTCGATGTCTTTCATGCGCCCGGCCGCTTCGCCTCGCTCTACGCCTACGAGCGCGAGCAGCCCTTTCCCTGGGGCCATCGCAACATCGTTTTCGCCCGTCGCGGCGGCCCCATCGTCTACATCAACCGCGCCACCTACCGCGCCTCGCCCTGGCAGAAAACGCTGCCAGTCGCCGCGGGCATCCAGCCGATCCAGCCGACCGAACTCTGGGATCTGCTCAAGCGCCACGGCCAGCCCTGCGCGGTGATCAGTCACACCGGTGCCACCGGCATGGGCACCGACTGGACCCGCTACGAACACGGCATCGACAACACCCATGAGAATGCCGTCGAGATCTTCCAGGGCGCCCGTGTTAGCTATGAGGGCCTCGGTCTGCCACAGCCGACCGTCGGCTTGCGCCAGGGCGAGCCCTACACGCCGCACAAGCTCGCCGGCAAGGAGCATCCCGAGCCGCCCGCCGCCATCACCGACTTCGATGCCGGCTTCAAAAAGCCGCAGGGCTACAACAACGGCGTCTATCAGAAGGCGCTCGCCGTCGGGCACAAGCTCGGCGTCTTCGCCTCGAGCGATCACATCGCCACCCACACCTCCTTTGGCGGCGTCTATGTCGAGGCCTTCACCCGCGAGGGCATCCTCGCCGGCCTCAACGCGCGGCGCAGTTGCGCGGCCACCGACAAGATCTTCGTCGAGCTGAGCTGTGGCGACCGCCCCATGGGCGAGGTGTTTGAAATCGCCGGCAAGCCCGAGCTGCGTTTCCGCGTCGAGGGCACCGCGCCGGTGAAGAGGCTAACCCTCGTGCGCAACGAGGAGGACCATCACGTGCTCGAGCCCGGCGCGAAGTCCGTCGATGGCGCCTGGACCGATCCCGCGCCGCTGCCCGGCGAAAACCGCTACTACCTGCGCATTGAACAGACTGACGGCAACATGGCCTGGTCATCGCCGCTCTGGATCACCGTGAAATGACCCCGCCTTCACTTCGTTTGCCCATGATGGTCATGCAACGCCTCCTCTGCCTCCTCCTGCTCGGCTTCGCCGGCAGCGTTTCCGCGCAGCTCAGCCTGCCGCAGTTCTTCTCCGATCATCTGGTGCTGCAGCGCGAACGCGAAGCCGCGATCTGGGGCCGCGCCGCACCCGGGGCGACCGTGAAGGTCGGCTTCAAGGGCAGGGAAGTCACGGTCCAGGCCGATGCCGACGGTCGCTGGCGCGCCGTCGTCGCCGCAGGCCCGGCCGATGCCAAGGGCGCAGAGCTGATCATCAGCTCGGGCGGTGAAACCCGCACGCTGCGCGATGTCCTCGTCGGCGAGGTCTGGCTCGCCTCCGGACAGTCGAACATGTGCTACACGATGAATCGCTCGCCGGAGTACGCCGGGCTCATTGCCGAGTCGAACCATCCCGGTCTGCGCATGTTCAACGCCCCGCTCGTCACCGCGGTGGAACCGCAGGAGGACATCGCCGGCACATG
>JBIJBO010000058.1:0-20853 GCA_044345215.1 Prosthecobacter sp.
AGCCATGGCCCAAGAAACCTCCCTCCTCCTGCTCAAGCCCGACTGTGTCGCCAAGGGCCTCAATGGCGAAGTCCTCAAGCGCCTCGAAGGCGAGGGATTCCGCGTGCGCGGCATCAAGATGCTCCAGCTGACCGACGCCCTGCTGCAGGAGCACTACTCGCACATCGCCGACAAGCCCTTCTTCCCCGAGGTCGCCGGCTTCATGAAGAGCAAGCCCGTCATCGCCGTCGCCCTGTCCGGCGAAAATGTCATCGCCCATGTCCGCGACCTGCTCGGCCCGACCGACTCCAAGGCCGCGCCCAAGGGCACGATCCGCGGCGACTACGGCAGCGACAAGATGACCAATGTGGTGCATGCCTCCGACTCCCCCGAGGCGGCGGCGGTCGAACTGAAGCGGTTCTTCCGCGACGGCGAGATCTTCAGCTACTGAAGTTTCGCGGGGCCAAGAAAAAACCGCCATCCGCGGTTGACTCGCCCCCGCATTGAAGTATTTTGCAAACCCTCTCAATTTCCAACGAACCTTCCTGTCATGGCCAAAGTCTGTCAAATCACCGGAGTCGGCGTCACGCGCGGCCACCACATTCATCGCAGCGGTAAAGCCAAGAAAGAAGGCGGTATCGGCAAGCACATCACCAAGCGCGTCAAGCGCGTGATCTTCCCGAATCTGCGCGAGAAGCGCATCTGGGTTCAGGAGCTGGGCAAGTTCGTCCGCGTCAAGCTGTCGGCCCGCGCCCTCAAGACGCTCGACAAGAACGGCGCCTTCAAGACCCTCAAGGACGCCGGTCTGATCTGATTTTTTTGATGGTTGATGGTGTTTGGAGGCAGGCCTGCTCGGCCTGCCTCTTTTTTTGCCGCCGCGCGCACCGGCTTCCGGTCCCGGCGCATCGGGCGAGTCCTTCCCCCGCAACGGCTTGACCCCCTGCGAATTCTGCCCTTTTGACCGCCTTCCTTGGTCGCCGCTGACACGGCCGTTGCATCCGCGGCGTTCTCTCCTACCTGTCCCCCCACAACCCCAACCCCTTTTTCTGATATGAACCTCACACGCACGGCCTACGGCACCTGGAGCGGCGGCAAATTCATGCACTTCGGCGAGATGCTCGACGACGAGCGCTACATCGCCATGATCCGCCGCGCCTTCGACCGCGGCGTGCGCACCTTTGTCACCGCCGACGTCTACGGCGCCGGCCGCGCCGACAGCATGCTCGGCCAGGCCCTGCAGGGCCTGCCGCGCGACGAGTACAGCCTGGTCGGCATCGTCGGCCACGACTACTACGGCGGCCTGCGCGCCGGTGCCAAGGGCTATCCGCGCTTCACCGAGCCCAGCCTGCGCGAGCCCGCCGAATACGCCGGCTACCTGCGCATGGCCACCGAGGAATCGCTCAAGCGCTGCGGCGCCACCAGGTTCGACTGCCTGATGCTGCACAACCCGGACACCGTCGGCTACACCAGCGAGGCCGTCTGGGACGGCCTCAGTGCCCTCAAGGCCGCTGGTCTCACCGACCGCCTGGGCATTGCCCCCGGCCCGGCCAACGGCTTCACCCTCGACATCATCGACTGCTTCGAGCGCTTCGGCGACCGCATGGACTGGGCGATGATCATTCTCAATCCGTTCGAGCCCTGGCCCGGCCAGCATGTCCTGCCCGCGGCCCGGAAACACGGCGTCGACATCCTCGCCCGCGTCGTCGACTACGGCGGCATCTTCCACGATGACGTCAAACCCGGTCACAAGTTCCGCGATGGCGATCACCGCAGTTTCCGCCCGGCCGGCTGGGTTGAGCACGCCAGCGAGAAACTCGACAAGGTCCGCCCGATCGCCGAAAAGCACGGCCTGACCATGATCCAGCTCGCCTGCCTCTGGAACCTCGCCCAGGCACCGGTGAAGAGCGTCGTGCCCACCCTCATCCAGGAGGCCGGCGACGGCGCCAAGCCGATCGAGGCCAAGCTCGAGGAGCTGGCCACCCTGCCCGAGGTCAACCCGCTCACCGCCGAGGAAGTCGAAACGATCCGCCAGATCGGTGACAACACCGGCTGCATGATGCTCAAGGGCGCCAGCCAGCGCCACGAAGGCCAGGACGCGCGCCCGGACGAGTGGCCGATGCGCCCTGACCTTCTCGAGCTCGCCGGCCGCTGGAACCTTGGCACCGCCTGGTGAAGCCGCCCCGGAGCGACGCAAACTTTTAAAAATTTCCTAAAGTTTTTAAAATATCGATTGCTGCTGACGATCAAGGTCGGTAAATTATCGGCATGGACGCTGTTCATGCCCGCTTCCCGAGCCTGGCCCAGTGCTTGGTCGCCCTGCTCGGTCTTGTTGTGACGTTTGCCGCCGGCGCGCAGACGCCCGTTTACCGCCAGCCCGGGTCCGCCTACACGGCCCGGGCCATGAGCGGTGGGGCCGCCCCCAGAACGGTCGTGAATGAGCGCGTCAGCGTCGCGGCACCGCGCCAAGGGCCCCGTCCGGCACACGCCGAGATCCAGCCGGCGCGCCAAACCGGCGCAACCTCTGCCAAAGCGGCGCGCCCCACCGAAGCCGAGACCCCCTCGACCTACGTGGTGCGGCCCGGTGACACCCTGTCCGAGATCGCCGTTCGCCACGGCCTGACAACCGAGACGCTGCGCGCGGCCAACGGCCTCGCCGGCGATGTCGTCCGCATTGGCCAGACCCTGTCACTCAAGCCCGGTCGCCTGTCGGTGCCGAACGGTGCGGATGCCTACGTGGTCCAGCCGAATGAAACCTTCACCGACATCGCGGCGCGCTACGGGGTGCATCCCGATGACCTGGCGCGCGCCAATCCGACCGTCTATCCCGAGCGCCTGCTGGTCGGCGAAACTCTGAAAATCCCCTCTGCCAAGGCGCGCGCCGGCAGCCAACGGGTCGCGCCGGCGGCGGAAGCTGCGCCGGCGGCGGATGTTGCGCCGGCGGCTGAAACTGGCAAGGCCGTGGCGGCGGTGGCCCTGCGCAGCCATGTGGTCGCTCCCGGTGAAAGCCTGGGCACCATTGCCAAACGCCATGGCCTTGCCACGGCTGCCCTGGCTGCGGCCAATGGCCTGAAAAACCCGAATCTCATCGTGCCCGGCCAGCGCCTGCTGGTGCCCGTGGCGGCCCCGGTCGAAGCCGCGCCCCCGTCACCGCCGAGCCTTCCGCCGGCGGCCGCCGTGCCCGACTTGCCCGCCATGGTGGCGGCCGAGCCTCCCGCCGCGGTGCCTGCGGTCGTCGCCCCGGAGCCGGCGTTGCCGCCAGGCGAGGCTGCATCGCCCGCCGCGGAGCCTGCGGTCGCGCAGAACCCGCTCGCCTCGCCGGAGGTGGTCGAGCTGCCGGAACCTGCCCGCGTGGCCGCGCCGCGCGGCATCATGGCCTACATCCTGGAGCCGGGCGACACCCTGGAAAGCCTGGCCCGTCGCTTTGGCACCAGTGTCGAGCGCCTGCGCGCCATGAACAAATTGGCGGCCGACCGCCAGCTTGGCCCGGACGATGAAATCATCGTGCCGGCTGCCGGGGCGATCTCGCTCAACTGATCCGCCCGGGCGGAGGCGGGCGGAATCCCGAACTTTCGCATTTCCGAGCGCCGATTTCGGGTCATAACTGCAGGCATGTCCCGCATCGGCACCCCGCTCTCGTCCACCTCCACGAAAGCCATGCTCCTCGGCTCCGGGGAACTCGGCAAGGAGGTCGTCATCGAACTGCAGCGCCTCGGCGTCGAGGTCATCGCCGTCGACCGCTACGCCAACGCGCCCGCCATGCAGGTGGCGCACCGCAGCCATGTCATCTCCATGCTCGACGGTGAGGCCCTGCGCCGGCTCGTCGAGGTGGAAAAACCCGACCTGCTCATCCCGGAGATCGAGGCGATTGCCACCGAAACCCTGATCGAGCTGGAGAACGAGGGTTGCACCGTCGTGCCGACCGCCCGTGCGGCCTGGCTGACGATGAACCGCGAGGGCATCCGCCGCCTTGCCGCCGAGGATCTGGGCCTGAAGACTTCGCCCTATGTCTTTGCCCAGACCGAGGAGGAATTCCGCGCCGCCATCGACCAGATTGGCCTGCCCTGCGTCGTGAAGCCGATCATGAGCAGCTCGGGCAAGGGCCAGAGCGTGATCAGGACCGCCGCCGACATCGAGCCCGCCTGGCACTACGCCCAGGAGGGGGGGCGTGCGGGCAAGGGCAAGGTCATCGTCGAGGGCTTCGTCGACTTCGACTACGAAATCACGATGCTGACGGTCCGCCACGTGGGGGGTACCAGCTTTTGCGCGCCGGTCGGCCACACCCAGATCAAGGGCGATTATCGCGAGTCCTGGCAGCCGCATCCGATGTCGCACCAGGCCCTCGCCGCCGCTCAGGACATGGCGGGCAAGATCACCGAGGCCCTGGGCGGCCGCGGCCTGTTTGGGGTCGAACTCTTCGTCAAGGGCGACGATGTCATCTTCAGCGAGGTGTCGCCGCGACCCCACGACACCGGCCTGGTCACCCTCATTTCGCAGGACCTGTCCGAGTTCGCCCTGCACGTGCGCGCCATCCTCGGCCTGCCGATCCCGAACATCCATCAGCACGGCCCCAGCGCCAGCTGCGCGGTGCTGGTCGAGGGCGAGTCGAGCACGGTGGAGTTCGGCGGTCTCCAGGCGGTGCTCGCCGAGCCCGACACCCAGATGCGCCTGTTCGGCAAACCGAGCGTCAGCGGCCAGCGCCGCATGGCGGTGACCCTGGCCCGCGCCGAGGACATCAACGCCGCCCGCGCCAAGGCCCACCGCGCCGCCACGGCGATGGAAATCCGGCTCTGAAGGCGGCAAGCACAAAGATCGGCCAGCAAAAGGCAAGGCCCGCGTAGCCGCGGCAGGGGCCCTGCGCTTTCTGGCTGCCATGCCCTTGCAGAGATTCCAGCCAGGAGACCTTGTCTTCGCCGAAGGCGACCCGCCACTCGCCGCCTACCTCGTTCTTGAGGGTGAGGTGGAAATCCTTCTCCATTCCGCGTCGGGTGAGCAGGTTTTGGGCCGCGTCGGCCCCGGCGAATTGTTCGGCGACATGGCACTCATCAGCGAGCACCCACGCAGTGCGAGCGCACGCGCGGTCGTGCCAACCACGGTCGAGGTTCTCGACGAAGACGGCTTCGAAAAACGCATCCTGCAGGATCCGACCCGTTTGCGCGACTACCTGGCCACCTGCGTGGAACGGGTGCGCGCCGCCGACGCCCAACTGCGCCGCTTCTGGGACAGCCATGGCCGCCCGGCTGACACACACGCCGCCATGGAGCACCCCTTTGGCATCCGCAGCACCCCGTTGCCCTCGCTGCACTTGCGCTCGGATCCCACGCAGCCGGGGCGATCCGTCGATCTCCGCCTGCCGCGACTGCCCTTCCGCATCGGCCGGCAGAGCTCGGCGACCGCGATCGTGCGCTGCGATCTGGCCCTGCCCGACGCAACCCCGCATCAAATCTCTCGTCTCCATTGCGAAATCGACGCCGATGCCGAGGGGCCGTTCGTGCGCGACTGCCAATCCACGCTGGGCACCCTTCTCAACGGCATCCGCCTCGGCGGTGAACACGCCCGGACACACCTGCGGCCTGGTGCGAACCTCATCATCCTCGGCCACGAACAAAGCGGTTGCCGGTTGCTGCTCCACTGGCAGGCCTGAGCTGCATACCGGTCGTTGCGCGTGCGCACGGACGGTGGCAGATTTGAGCTTCCATGACCCGGTTCGACTTCATCATTGTCGGCAGCGGTGCGGCCGGCCTCAGCGCCGCCCTGCATGCCGCCAAGCATGGCCGCGTCGCCGTCGTCACCAAGCGCGGCGCGCTCGATTCCAACTCCAACTGGGCCCAGGGCGGCATCGCCTGTGTCACCAGCGACGAGGACTCGATCGAAAAACACGTCCAGGACACCCTCATCGCCGGCGCCGGCCTCTGCCGCGAGGACGCTGTGCGCACCATCGTCAGCGAAGGCCCCGCGCGCATTGCCGAGCTGGTGGAATGGGGGGTGCACTTCGACCAGCGCGAGTCGCCTGACGGCCACCTCGAATTCGACCTCACCAAGGAGGGCGGCCACTCGAAGCGCCGCGTCCTGCATGCCGCCGACGCCACCGGCCGCGAGATCTCGGAAAAGCTGCTCGCCGCCGTGCGCGCCGAACCGGCCATCACGGTGCTGGAGAATCACTTCGCGATCGACCTCATCACCACGGCCAAGCTCGGTTTTGTCTCCGAGGACCGCGTGCTCGGCCTGCACGTCCTGCGCGAGGACGACGGCCGCGTCGTCACCCTGCGCTCCGACCGCGTCATCCTCGCCACCGGCGGCTGCGGCCGCGTCTACCTGTACACGACGAACCCGCGGGTCGCCACCGGCGATGGCGTGGCCATGGCCTGGCGCGCCGGCGCCAGCGTCGCCAACATGGAGTTCATCCAGTTTCATCCGACCTGCCTTTACCACCCGCAGAAGCGCTCCTTCCTCATCACCGAGGCCATGCGCGGCGAGGGCGCCCGGCTGATCGGGGCCGATGGCCGCGAGTTCATGCAGGACTACGATCCGCGCGGCTCGCTCGCTCCGCGCGACATCGTCGCCCGCGCCATCGACCACGAGATCAAGCGCACCGGCGGCCCCTGCGTCTACCTCGACATCTCGCACAAGCCGGCCGACTTCATCACCTCGCACTTCCCGAACATCCACAAGGCCTGCCTGGAGGTCGGCATCGACATCACCCGCGACCCGATCCCGGTGGTGCCGGCCGCCCACTACCAGTGCGGCGGCGTCGTCACCGACGTCAACGGCGCCACCCGCGTGCGCGGCCTTTGCGCGGTCGGCGAGGTCGGCTGCACCGGCCTGCACGGCGCCAACCGCCTCGCCAGCAACTCGCTGCTCGAGTGCCTGGTGATCTCGCGGCGCGCCGTCGATCACCTCGTGCGCAAGCTGCCGCCCGGCCGCGAGTCCCTGCAGGAATACGCGGTGCCCGACTGGCAGAGCGGCGACGCCGTCGACAACGACGAACTCGTGGTCATCTACCACAACTGGGACGAGATCCGCCGCCTCATGTGGGACTACGTCTCCATTGTCCGCACCGGCAAGCGCCTGCAGCGCGCCGCCGCCCGGCTGCGCAACCTCAAGCGCGAGGTCCAGGAGTTTTACTGGAACTTCCGCATCACCAGCGAGCTGCTCGAACTGCGCAACCTCGTCGACACCGCCTCCCTCATCGTCGAGTGCGCCATCCGCCGCCACGAGTCGCGCGGCCTGCACTACACCCTCGACTTCCCGGACAGGGACGAGGCGCGGCCGCCCCGGGACACCGTGCTGCGCAGGTATTGAGACCGCAAGCGCACCCCCGCCCGCGCGCAGCGCCCTCGGAGTGCGGCGCCTCTGCGCCGCTCTGCCCCCTCGGCCGGCACCATCCTGCCGCCGTGCAAGAACACCCGCCCCCGTGCTCTGCCAGAGCTCCAGTGGACTGGAGCACTCCAGGACGCTGGCGCGGCGTACCGGGGTGCCCTCGGCCCGTCTTTGTCTTGACGGGCATGGCCACCTGCCAGAGCCTTTCCCAACCCGAAGGTTCGGAGTTCATCCGAGCCTGCGGGTGCTCGGAGACGCATCACCATGAAAGACCCCCTTCACCCCGGTGCGCTCTCTCTGTTGCTGCGGCAGGCACGATGAGTCACCCGTTTTTGAGGGTCGCGCTGAATCCTTTTATGAAGCCGGCCCGAATGACGCGGTTTCCGGCTTCACCCGCTTCAACAAGGGCCAGCCCGGCCAATGGCAATCCGTCGAGATGATCCTGAAATGCAACACGCAGGGGCGGAGCGATGGCGAACTCGCCCTCTGGCTGGACGGTCGCCCGGCCACCCACATCGGACCGGGCACGAAGACCGGGCCATGGACCGGCGATGGTTTTGAGGGGCGCAAGGAGGGCGAACAGACCTTTGAAGGCTTTCGCTGGCGCACCGTGTCGACCCGCCGCCGAAGCTGAACCGGGTCTGCTTCGACGACGTCGTGATCGCCACGGAATGCATCGGACCGATCCTGCCGCGCTGAGGCGGAGCGGGGTGCCGGCCGACCGGGTGGCGCCCAGTCTCCGTGCGCATGGCCTGACCGAAAGCTCGTCCAGAGCAGATTCTTTGTCCGAATCCACCGTCTGGTGCGGTATAGAATGGCTCGCTTTATCCCGAACATGAAACGTCTTCTCCTCTCCCTTTTCACGTGTGTTTCCTGCGCGACGGCCGCGCCGCTGGTGTTTGAAGGCACCGACGGTCCCGGCAAGGGCAGGCACATTGTCTTCATGGCCGATGACCATGAATATCGCTCCGAGGAGTCGCTGCCGGCGCTGGCCCGCCTCTTGGCCAGGCATCAGGGCTTCAAATGCACGGTTCTCTTTGGCATCGATCCGAAGTCCGGTGAGATCGTCGCGGGGGACGCGTCGAACATGCCGGGCATCGAGGCGCTGGACACGGCGGACCTCGCGGTCGTGTTCCTGCGCTTCCAGAATTTTCCGCCGGAGCAGATGAAGCACTTCGATGACTACTTGAAGCGCGGCGGCCCTGTCGTGGGTCTGCGGACGGCGACCCACGGGTTCAAGATCCCCAAGGATGCGCCCTACGCGAAGTATTCCTTCGACTACAAGGGCGGCGATTATGAGCTCGGTTTTGGTCACCAGGTGCTGGGCCAGACCTGGGTGGGTCACTACGGCAAAAATCACGCGCAGAGCACGCGCATCGCCATCGTCCCTGACCAGTCCTCCCATCCCATCCTGCGCGGCGTGAAGGATGTTTGGGTGCAGGCGGGCGGTTACGTCGGCAAACCGACTTCCGGCGAGATTCTGACGCTGGCGCAGCCGCTCAACGGCATGACCCCCGACTCTCCCGCCGACACCACGAAGCCGCCGATGCCCAGCGAGTGGACCCGCAGCTACAAGTCCGCCTCGGGCACGGAGGGCCGGGTTTTTACGTCGCTCTACGGCACGTCCGAGGATATCACCAACGAAGGTTACCGCCGCCTGCTCGTGAACGGCATCTTCTGGGCGCTGGGTCTGGAGGACAAGATCACGCCGGATCTCAACATCGCCTTCGTCGGTCCCTTCAAGCCGAACACCTTTGCCGGCGGCGCCTACGCCCGCGGCATCCAGCCGGGGATGTATGCCGGTTGGGATTCCCCCATCCCGGCGAATGCGAACACGAAGCGACCGGAGACGGCCAAGGGCGTCAAGAAAGCGAAGCGGGAGGAGAAGAAGGCCACGGCCGCACCCGCGGCCGCTTCGGCCTCGGTGGAGACGAAGCCGACGGTCGCCACGGGCAAGCCCGCCCGCTATGTCCGCCTTGAGATTCCGGGTGAGAGGAAGTGCCTGCAGATCGCCGAGATCGAGATCCTCAGTGCTGGCAAGAACCTCGCGAAAGGCGGAAAAGCCACGCAATCGACGACCACGAACGGCGGCGTGGCGGAGCGTGCCTTCGACGGCAACAAGAGCCCGGACTGGGGCAAGGGTGGACAAACACACACGCGGGAGAACCAGCCGAATCCCTGGTGGGAGATCGATCTGGGCTCGGCGCAGGCGATTGACTCGATTGGCCTGTGGGCGCGCCAGGGTTTCTCGGACCGGTTGGGCGACTTCACCCTGAGCCTGCTCGATGACGCGCGCCAACCGGTGTTTGAAATCAGGAACGTCGCCGGACCGGAGGCGCTGACGGTGGATGTCAAAGGCGGCGGCAAGATGGCCTACCTGACCTTTGACGGCAAGCCGGGCAAACCGGTCGTCAAGGGCGGCGGGGGCGGCAAGCCTGCCGCGAAGGAGCCCGCACTCGTCGAGGTGCCGGCGAACCACAGGGACCCGCTGCCGTTCGCGTTTCAACAGGGCGACACCGTGGCGATCCTCGGCAACGGCCTGCCGGACCGCATGCAGCACGATGGCTGGATGGAGACCGTGCTGCAAAGCGCTCTGCCGGAGCAAAACGTGCGCTTCCGCAACATGAGCGCGAGCGGTGACCGCCCGAACTCTTTCCCGCGCAGCAGCGGCCACCTGCACATGACGGACTACCTGCGGCACGTGAAGCCGGATGTCGTGTTCGCCTTCTTCGGCTACAACGAGTCCTTCGAGAACAAGCCGGACGACTTCCAAAGACAGCTTGTTGATTTCGTGAAGTATGTGCGCGGCACGAAGCCGAACGGCAAAACCTTCCCGCGCATCGTGCTCTTCAGTCCCATCGCGCATGAGGACACGAAAAACCCGAACGTGCCGAACGGCGCGGAGCACAATCCGCAGCTCGAAGCCTACACCGAGGCCACCGAAGCCGCCGCGCAGGAGGCTGGCGTGGGCTTTGTGGATTTGTTCCATCCCTCGCGCGATCTTTTCAAAGCTGCGAGGGAGCCGTTGACGATCAACGGCGTGCACCTCAGCGCCGAAGGCAATCGCCAGCTCGCCGAGGTGATCGCCAAGGCGCTGCTCGGCAGGGAAGTCGCCGCCTCGGCTTCGCTGGAGGAACTGCGCGAGGCGGTGATGGAGAAGGATCTGCACTGGAATGCCCGCTACCGTGCCCGCGACGGCAATGACGTTTGGGGCGGCCGCTCGACGCTCTCCTTCACCGATGGTCAGACCAATGCCGTCGTGCTCCAGCATGAGCTGACGATGCTCGATGTGATGACCGGCAATCGCGATCCGAAAATCTGGGCCCGTGCCAAGGGCGGCGATCTGCAAGTGGATGACAGCAACGTGCCCAAGCCCGTGCCGGTGATCTCCAACGTCGGCGGCAAGTCGAAGTCCTCCAGCGCGCTGAAGGAAGGCCGCACGGACTACATCAGCGGCGAGGAGGCGATCCAACACATGGCTGTTGATCCGCGCTTTGAAGTGAGCCTGTTCGCCGACGAGGCGCAGTTCCCGCAGCTGGTGAATCCTGTGCAGATGCAGGTCGACACCAAGGGCCGCCTCTGGGCCGCCGCGTGGCACACCTACCCGATGTGGGAACCGCTGAAGGAGATGAAGGACGCCCTGCTCATTTGCCACGATGATAACAAGGACGGCAAGTGTGACCGCGTGACGGAGTTTGCCCGAGTGCAGAATCCGCTCGGCTTCGAGTTTTGGAACGGCGGCGTCATCGTCACCTGCGCCCCGGACATCCTCTTCCTCAAGGACACCGACGGCGACGATGTCGCCGATGTGCGCACGATCCTGCTGCAGGGCGTCGATTTCGCCGACACGCACCACGGCGCGAACAATCTCGTCATGGGTCCCGATGGCGGCATCTACTGGCAGAGCGGGGTCTTCATGGTGCACAATCACGAGCACCCGTGGGGTCCGTCGCTGCAGACCGGCGCCAGCGCCATGTACCGCTTTGATCCTCGCCGCTTCACCATCGCCAGGCATGCCGACAATTCGCCGAATCCGCACGGCATCGCCTTTGACACCTGGGGCTACCTCTATGCGACCGATGGCACCGGCGGTCGCGCCTACCAGGTTCGTCCCGAGGGCAACGGTTTCAAAATGCACGAGCTGCTGAAGAAGGAAGTGCGCCCCGTCACCGCGAGCGAGATCGTCAGCAGCACGCATTTCCCCGAGGACATGCAGGGCGACTTCCTCATCTGCAACGTCATCGGCTTCCTCGGCATCAAGCATTACGATCTGGCCCGCAATGCCGAGGCCGGATCGGTCTGGGGCGAGCCGGCCGGTGCTGAACTCACCGTGAAGGTCACACAGGCCGACGGCACTGTCACCGAGGACAAATCCCGGGGCCTGCTCATGAGCGGCGACAAGAACTTCCGCCCCAGCGATGCCGTCTTTGGTGAGGACGGCGCGCTTTACATCGCCGACTGGCACAACGTCATCATCGGCCACATGCAGCACAACGTGCGCGACCCGAACCGCGACCACAAACACGGCCGCATCTACCGCATGACCGCCAAGGGGCGTCCGCTGCAGGAACCCGTCGCCATCGACGGCCAGCCCATCCCCGCGTTGCTCGAAAACCTCAGGCATCCCACCGACAGCGTGCGCCATCGCACCCGCGTCGAACTCAGCGAGCGTCCCACGGCCGACGTCATCGCCGCCACGAAGGAATGGATGAAGCAGTTCGACGTCACGAAGAAGGAAGACGCGCATCACCTGCTCGAAGCCCTGTGGCTCCACCAGCAGCACAACGTCCGCGACACCGCGCTGCTCGCCGCCCTGCAGAAATCGCCCGAACTGCACGCCCGCAACGCCGCGAACGTTGTCCAGCAGCTCTGGTTCAACGTCGAGGCAAGCACCAAGGGCGGCGTCATCGCCGGCGAGGCCGAGGAGAAGGCGCAGAAGTCCGGCATCCTCAGCGACACCGCCGATCTCACCACGATTCGCATCGGCACCCTCCGCGAGCGCCTCATGTATGACGTGAAGGAACTCCGGGTGAAGGCGGGCAGGAAGATCAGGCTCACCTTCGCCAACACGGATGTCATGCCGCACAACCTCCTTGTCACCCAGCCAGGCAAGGCGGACGCCGTGATGAACGCCGCCATTGCCATGGGCGCCGCCGGCTTCGAAAAGGGTTTCATTCCCGCCGGCGACGACGTGCTGCATCACACCCGGCTGCTCGACATGGGCAAGGAAGAGATTCTGGAGTTCGCCCTGCCCGCCCCAGGGGAATACCCCTTCATCTGCTCCTTCCCCGGTCACGGGGTTCTCATGCGGGGTGTGCTGAGGGCCGACTAATGGCTCGCAGCATGGCCTGCGCCCGGAGGGTCGCAAGACCCGCGCGGGCGAAATCGTAATGGCAGCTCTGCCTTTCTTCCATCATGAGACTGCCGCCGTGCTTCCTGCTTGCCCTGAGTCTTGGCTTTCTGGCGTGCTCCCTGCGGGCTGAGGAGCCGCGCCAGGAGCCTGACTGGGCCGGGATTGCGCCAAAGCGCCGCATCCCGCATGCCGACACCACGAACGATGCCCTCGTCCGGGCCGTTGCCGCCCTGCAGCCGGGCGATGAGCTGGTCCTCGCCGCCGGCACCTATTCCATCGGCCGGATGTGGGACATCGGCGTCAGTGGCACGGCGGACGCGCCCATCTGGATTGTTGCGGCGGAGGGCGCGAAGGTGGTGCTGACGCGGCCGGATGCGAAGCAGAATGTCCTGAACATCGGCCAGGGCGGACCGGTGCATCACCTCTGCCTGCGCGGGGTTGAGATCACGGGCGGCAGCCACGGCCTGCGCCTTGGGCAGTGCCGTGAGGTCTGGATTGACGAATGCCACATCCATCACACCGGCTCGGTCTGCCTGAGCGCCAACAGCGCCGACACCCACCGGCTGTTTCTGACGCGCAACCACATTCATCATGGCGGCGGCCATGGCGAGGGCATGTACCTCGGCGCGAACCAGGGCGAGTTCATCATGAGCGAGAGCGTGATCGCCCGGAACCACATCCACGACTGCCGGGGTGACCAGGGCGACGGCATTGAGGTCAAGCAGGGTTCGTGGGGCAACCGGATTGTCGAGAACGACGTGCACGACACCCAGTACCCGTGCATCACCGTCTATGGCACCGCCGGCAAGCCGGTGAACCTCATCGAGCGCAATCTCTGCCGCCGCAGTGGGGATCACGCGATGCAGGTGCAGGGCGAGGCGATCGTGCGCAACAACGTTCTCATCGGCGGCAAGGGGTCCGGATTCACCAGCACCGATCACCAGGGCCGGTCCTGCAACCTGCAGGTCATCCACAACACCATCGTCAACACCGGTCCCGCCTTTCGCGGCGGATCCTGGAATGGGCGCGCGGGCATGGTCCTCGCCAACAACGTGCTCTACTCGCGCGACGGCAACTCCATCGATTTTCCCAACGGCAGCGACGGCGTGACGATCACCGGCAACATCGTCCTCGGTGCCGGCCCGCGGCGGGGCACCTCGCCGGGACGCGGCCTGGAGGACTTCGTGGACCTGGATTGGGAGGGGGTCAGGCATGATGCCAGGCCCGCGCCCGGAGCCCCGTTTGACAAGGCCGACCCCGCGCATTTTCTCGGGACCGACGGTCACAGCCACCCGCGCAAGGCACCCCTCAGCGGCGCGCTGGCGCCGTGAGTTTTGGGTTGCCTCCATTCGGCCATGCCCCCCAGACTGTCGTTGCCCCTGTCCGAGGACTGAACCGTCATGAAGCGCGCCTGCCTGGTCCTTGCCCCCCTCCTTTTCCTGGCCGCCCTGCCCGCCGCCGAGCCCCTGCGCGTGCTCGTCTGGGACGAGCGACAGCCGGAGCAGAAGCAGGGTTACGGCGGCTCGTTTCTTGGCGAGACGCTCGCCCGGCATCTGCAAAACCAGCCGGGACTTTCGGTGAAGACGGCGCATCTCGACGAGACAAACCAGGGGCTGAGCGATGCCGCGCTCGACGCCACGGATGTCCTGGTCTTCTGGTGCCACCGGCGCGTCAAAGAGCAGGACGAGGCGCGCACGGAGGCCGTGGTGAAGCGCGTCATGGACGGCAAGCTGGGTTTCATCGGCCTGCACTCGGCGCACTGGGCGAAGCCCTTCGTGCGGCTCATGCAGGAGCGTGCGAAGGCGGACGCCCTTCAGCAGGTGCCGGAGACGGAGCGCGCGGCGGTGCAGTGGCAGTTTGCCAACGAGGCGCCCTACTACCAGCTCATCGGCCGGGCCTCGCGGATCACCCCCTTTGTCGCCAAGGTCGACGCCGTGACCTGGAAGCTCACCCTGCCGCAGTGTGTCTTCCCGCTGTATCGCAACGACGGCCAGCCCTCGCACGTCACCACCCTGCTGCCAGCGCATCCCATCGCCGCCGGATTGCCGGCCCGGTGGGACATCCCGCAGACGGAGATGTATGGCGAGCCCTTCCACGTGCCGCCGCCGGATGCGGTGATCTTCGAGGAAAAATGGGACAAGGGCGAGCACTTCCGCAGCGGCTGCGTCTGGCGCGTCGGCGAGGGCCGCGTCTTCTACTTCCGGCCCGGGCACGAGACCTACCCGGTCTTCCAGCAGGCCGAGCCGCTGCGGGTGGTCGAGAATGCCGTGCGCTGGCTGGGGGCTGGCCGTCAGCCCTGAGCGGGGCACTTTTTGCCGGTTCCGCTTGTCCGGAGGATCGATTTCCCGTAAGTTAAAATATCCCCCCAAGGACCGTCGCGGGGGTTCTTTGACAGAGCGGATCACCGCCCCTCGCGTCGTTCGGGCGCGCGGTTCGACTTTCCTGCGGTGTTCGTCATCAGAATGTTTGTGGCCCGGCCCGTTTCAATGACACCGGGAGCGGGTGACCTGGGAGGTCATGTCATGCCTTCACTGGAAGACAGCGCCCTTGTTCATTTGCCCCCACCTCGTCGCCCCTGGGATACGAGAGCCCTCATTCTGGACGGCACAGGCGGGTCCAAAAGCGTCCCGGGTTTCCCGGGGCGCTTTTCTTTTTGTCGGCGCTCGCATGATTCTTGCAAGAGCGCCGACCCTCCGCAATTATCATGCTGGACATGAAAACCGCCGCGCGCTGCCTTCTGGTTGCCGCCCTGATGACCTCCATCGGGCTGCACTGGGCCGTGCTGCAGTCGGCCGCCTGGATTGGCATGGCCGTGGCCTACACGGTGGAGCGCGGTTCGGTGGTGCAGGGCTTGAACGACACCTTCGACGGTGAACATCCCTGCCCGCTTTGCAAGGCGGTCAGCGAGGGCGTCAAGGAGGGGCCGGCAACCGACGGACCGACTCCTGTCAAGCCTGCCAAGGAACTCACCCTCGCCCTCGTCAGCGTCCCCGTCTTTGTGTTCAGCGCCGCGCCACCCCCCTCCTGGAGCACGACCTCCGAGGCGGCGGAACTGCGCGCCGAGGCTCCGGGTGCGCCGCCGCCCCGGACCCAAGCCTGAGTTTTCGCCCGCGGACGGCCGAACCGGCGCGTCCGTCGCCGGCGTGTGCGGTCGCCCTTGCATGGGTGACGCCGTCTTCATTCCGCGCCCCTCGCGCGGTTGGCCGTGAACCGGCCCTGTCGTTTTTGCCGCGCTTGCGCGGCCTCCCTTTCCCGGAGAACAGAGCATGGTTTTGCTAGTTCCATGATCCCCCGGGACGCCCCTGCCTGGCCGGTTTCCAGGCGGGGGCGACATCTTCCTTTCCCGAAACTTCGGTCGCGCTCCGGCGCTCGGTTTTTCGGAATAACGGGCCTCGTGCCCGACTCCCACCCCACCCCAACACCACCCACCCAAACATGAAACACACCACCCTCCTCGCCGCGCTCGTCGCGGTTTTTGGCGCCACCAGCGTCTTTGCCGACGGCGTCATCAGCGACGTCATGAAGAAGTATCACAAGGCCCCGCAGGGTCAGGACCCGCTGTGCAAGAAGGTCAGCAACGGCGAAGGCACCGCCGCTGAGATCGACACCCTGCTCAAGGCCTATGAGGCCATGGCCAAGGAAAAGCCCGCGAAGGGCCAGGCGACCAGCTGGGAGCAGAAGAACGCCGCACTCATCGCCGCGGTGAAGAAGCTGCAGAAGGATCCCAAGGACGCCAGCGACTACAAGAAGGCCGTCAACTGCAAGGCCTGTCACGAGCCCCACAAGGGCTGACCTGCCCGCGGGCGGAGACGAAGCGTCTCCGCCCGCCGGAATCGCCGGGAGCCAGCCGGTTCGCGCAGGATGGTGGAATGTGACTTGATCCAGGCCGGCCTTGCCCCCTGACAAGCCGTGGGGCAGCATGACGTATACCATTGCTGCAGTCATGCCGTTCCCCCGCAGATACCCCTTCATCGCGCCGCTTGCCACCGGGCTGGCTCTGGCTTTACACGCCCGTTCTGCTGAGCCGTTTGAGGCCTTTCTGGATCGGTATTGCCTGCATTGCCACGGACCGGAGAAACAGAAGGGGGATCTTCGCATCGACGAACTCTCGCGGGATTTTCAGGTGGGTGCGGACACGCACCACTGGGCGGAGGTGATCGAGCAGGTGAATTCGGGCGAGATGCCGCCGAAGAAAGAGAAGAGACCGACCCAGGAGGAAATGGCCACCTTCGTCACGAGTCTCGACGCCCGCATCAAGCAGGGCCGCGCGGCACGCATGGCGGCGCGGCCGCCGGTGGTTCATTACCGGCTGAGCCGAAAGGAGTATCAAAACACGGTCTACGATCTGCTCGGCGTGCGCTACGACCCAGCCATGCCGGGGGAGCTGAACGAGGACAACCTGTGGCATGGCTTTGAGCGCATCGGGTCGGAACTGACGCTCTCGCCCTCGCACGTGGACCGCTACTACCGGGCGGCGGAGCTGGTGCTTGATCGTGCCTTTCCCGCGACGTTCAACGAGGCGCGCACGGTGCGCAAGACGGCGGCGGAGCTGCGATACGGCGGCGGCAAGGAGCAGCAGGAGGCGTTGGACCGCTTCGGCATCCAGCGCCCGCTGCGCTACCTGATGTTTCCCGGCACGGTTCAGGATGCGCTTTCCCCGCATTGGTTTGTCAAAACAGGGCCGGAGCACAGCGGGCTCTACAAACTCCGCATCCAGGCCAGCGGCATCCGTCCGCCCGGAGGCCAGACGGCGCATCTGAGCATTGGTACAAGAACCGGCGAGGAGACCGTGGATGGCATCATCGAGTTCGACATCACGGCACCCGAGGACCAACCGCAGGTGCATGAGTTCGAGGTGTTTCTCGAAATGCCCGCGAGCCTGCACTTCTGCGTGGTGGCCACGGACGTGGTCGATCGCAGGGCCGGAGCGGCCTTCCGCAACGCGCTCGCCAGCCGCGGCGGCTACATTTTCACGCACAGCAGCGAAACCCTGCTGCTGAATCCGAACGCGCCGCAGATGTTCGATGACAAGGGCAACGGCCTGTTCTCGACGGTGCTGCTGGATTGGGTCGAATGGGAGGGGCCGCTGGTTTCGGACGAAGAAAAAGCCCGGCGGCACAAGGTCATCCCGCCCGATGACGCGTCGCCCGAGCAGGTAGCTGAGCATCTGCGACGCTTCGCGGAACGCGCCTGGCGACGCTCGGTCAAGCCGCAGGAACTGGAAGTGTATCTGCAATCGTATCGCGAGGAACGCGCCGCGGGTGAAAAGCTGGCCGATGCCTATCGCGTCGCCCTTCAGGGCGTGCTGACCTCGCGGCATTTCATCCATCTCGTCGAGGGCGATCCCGTGGCCCGCGAACATCTCACGGAGACCGAGCTCGCCAGCCGGCTCTCCTACTTCCTCTGGAGTTCGATGCCGGATGACACCCTGCTTGCCCTGGCCAGGGAGGGTGCGCTCCACGGTGAGGGACTCCGGAAGCAGGTGGATCGAATGCTGGACGACGGCAAGGCCGGCCGATTCGTCGAGGACTTCGCGCGGCAGTGGTTGCAACTGCACCGGGTGGGCATGTTTCCCCCCGACAAAAAGCTCTACCCGGTTTATGACGCCTGGCTCGAGACCAGCATGAGGGCTGAACCGGTGGAGTTCTTCCGCGAGATGTTCGTCGGAAATATGCCGATCGAGAGCTTCATCGAGTCCGACTGGACGGTGGCCAATGCCCGGCTCTGCGATTTTTACGGGCTGCCGGAGCCGAAGTCCGGAGGCTTTCAGCGCGTGTCCCTGAAGCCCGAGGACCGTCGCGGAGGCCTGCTCACGATGGGGGCGGTGCTGGGTCTCACCTCCGATGGCACGCGCCATCGCCCGGTGCATCGCGGGGTCTGGCTCAGCGAGGTGATGCTGGGCAGGTCGCCGCCACCGCCGCCGGCGAACGTGCCCGCCATCGAACCCAACGCGCCGCAAAGCCCCAAGGCCACGCTGCGCGAGAAGCTGGAGGCCCACCGGAATGACGCGAACTGCGCCGCCTGCCACGCGAAGATCGACCCCCTGGGTCTCGTCTGGGACAACTACGACGCCATCGGCCGCTGGCGCGACCGCGAAAAGGTGGCGGCGGGCGTGGGCGAAGATCCCCTGATTCAGGCCGCCGGCGAGATGCCGGATGGCCGCGCCTTCAAGGATCCGACGGAATTCAAGCAGCGTCTGCTGGAGGACCGGGACACCCTCGCCCGTGCCTTCATTGAGCACCTCACCACCTATGCCCTCCGCCGCGTGCTCTCTTTTGATGATCAAGACGACATCCAGGCCATTACCCGGGAAGCCAGGAAGAACCATTACCGGATCCAGGACATCGTCCGCGCCGTGGCGATGTCGGAACTCATGCGGAAGCGCTGACGAACTTTCCCGATGCTCCAGTGGCGCTGGACAACAACGAGGACCCACGCTCGGACCGAGATACCCCGAACAAAAACTTCCATGAACATCCAATCCCAATCCTGGCGGATCAACCGCCGCCACGTGCTCCGGGGTCTCGGCAGTTTCATCTCTCTGCCCCTGCTGGAGTGCATGCTGCCGCTGCGTGGCGCGGAAAAGGCCGCCGATGAGACGCCCAGACGCAGCGCTTTCATCTACCTCGCCAATGGCGTGCACTCGCTGAACTACCAGATCACCTCGGCGGGCCGTGACTACGCGTTCTCGCGGTCGCTGAAGCCGCTGGAGAAGCATCGCGAGGTCATCACACCGATCAGCGGCCTGCATCATCCGGGGGCGCTCAGTCACCATCACAACTGCATCTCCGTCTGGCTCACCGGCGGCAGGCTGGGCCCGTCCGACCGCAACACGATCTCGGTGGACCAGAAAATGGCGGAAGTCACCGCGCCGCACACGCGCTACCCGTCCATGGAGGTCGCGCTCACCCAGGGTTCGCTCGCCTGGACGGCGGACGGGGTGCAGTTGCCGGCCTTGCGCCGCTGCAGCGAGATCTTCGCCTCGCTGTTCGAGGAACCGAAGGGCGGCAAGGCGGCCCAGCGCCGAGCCTTGCGCCGCAAGGGCAGCGTGCTCGACGCCAACCTCGCCGAGGTGCGACGGCTCGAGAAAAAAATGGGGCAGGAGGACAAGGGGCGGATGGAGCAATACCTCACCTCCGTGCGCGAGGCGGAGATCCGCACGCGGCGGGCCGATGCCTGGCTCGATACGCCGCTGCCGGCCATTTCCGAGGAGGATCGCAAGCGCACCAATCGCGACATCGCCCAGACCATGGCGGGCGATTACTTCCGCACGGTCTATGACCTCATGGTGCTCGCCTTCCAGACGGATGTGACCCGCGTAGCCACCTTCAGCCTCGGCGGCGAGGGCGACGCCTTTTCCATTCCGGAGATTGGCATCACCGAGTCGCGCCATCAACTCAGCCATCACGGCGGCGATGCCGGCTACATGGAGAAGCTCACGAGCTACGACATCTTCGCCATCGAGCAGTTCAGCCACTTCCTGACCCGGCTCTCGGAAACCCGGGACCTGAATGGCAAGCCGCTGCTGGGCTCGACGATGTCGCTCTTCGGCAGCGGCATGTGCTACGGCCACAGTCACGGCAACGCCAACCTGCCGCTCGTGCTCGCCGGAGGCTCGGATCTCGGCCTCAAGCACGGCAGCCATCTCGACTTCAACCGGGAGGCCGCCAGTTTCCAAGGCTACGCGCTTGGCGCGGATGGCGCGCTCACCACGGCGCACTACCAGCTCTGCAGTCGCCCCGCGAACACCGATGCCCACATGAGCAACCTGCTCCTGCTCATGGCGCAGCGCATGGGGGTGGAGACGGACGTTTTTGGCGACAGCAACAAGGTCATCGCACTGTGATACTCGGGGTCCATCGTTTCAGGGCCCGGAGTGGTCCCCTGTTGGTGGCGCTTGCCTGCTCGTGGGCCGTCTTGGCCAGCGCCGCCGACAAGGAATCTGGAGCCCGGACCCCGGAGCAGGAATCGGCGGTGTTTCGTCCCGAAGCCGGCCAGTTTCCACCCCTGGAAAAGGCTCACGCCTATCGCGGAGAACTCGTCTTTGTCGACCATGCCAATCGCCGCGGCAGCCTGCGCGTCATGTCTTCGGGAGCCTTTCGCTTCAACGCCCCGCATCCCTTCGCCCTGCTGCCCTACGCCGTGGTTCGCTATCACGGCGCGCCGGCGGACCTGCGGGACATTCCGCTCGGCACCGTGCTGCA
>JBIJBO010000191.1:0-6398 GCA_044345215.1 Prosthecobacter sp.
GATGGCCGGCGGCGGGGTCAAGGCCGGTTACACGCACGGCGCCAGCGACGAGTTCGGCTTCAACGCCGTCGAGGACAAGGTGCACGTGCACGACTTCCAGGCGACCGTGCTGCACCTGCTCGGCATTGATCACGAGCGCCTGACCTACAAGTTCCAGGGCCGGCACTTCCGCCTCACCGACGTGCACGGCCACGTGGTGAAGCCCGTGCTTGCCTAAAAGAGTCGGCAAGCTCGGGTGCCGTGAAGTCGAACTGCACTCGGAGGGTTCGGGTTGCTTTGCGGCGTGCAGACCGGCTGTCTGGGAGGCAACGATGCATTGGCGGAGTTGACAAAAGTCTTAAATGAATCAATGATTGGAATCAAATGAAGCATTCGCTTTCTGAGCGCCAGCAGGCTTATCAAGCCAAGCGCCAAGGGTTGGCAGCCGGCGGGACGGAGCGCTCTCGCGGCGTGGAGACAAAGGCCCGGAAATCTGGAAAAGGCCTCATTCGGTATTGGGTCAATGGTGCCTTTGGCGAGGTGACCGACACGTCGTGGCCGCCAGCTAGGCTGATCGCCAGTGTCCAAGCCGGGCTGCCCATGGGTGAGTTGGAGGAATTGCGCGCTGATCTCGGGCTGCCGATGGAAAAACTCGCGCTGCTTCTGGGCATTTCCAAGGCCACGCTGCATCGGCGCAAGGTGGCCGGAAAGCTCGGTCCGGTCGAATCCGACCGTGTGATGCGCTTTGCCCGCCTTCTGGGCATGGCTTGCTTTGTCATGGCCTCCAAAGAGGCGGGTCGTCAGTGGCTCAGTTCACCGCAGGTGGGCTTGGGCGGGGCGGTGCCTCTGGAGTACGCGGAGACGGAATTGGGCGCACGCGAAGTCGAGCATCTGCTGGGGCGGATCGAGCACGGGGTCTATTCGTGATGAAGCGGGCCTGGCGCATCGTCAAAAAGGCCCACGCCGCCACGGCCTTGAGCGGTGAGGGGGCGCGGTTGTACGGGGGACGCTGGAACTCGCCGGGGACGACCGTGGTCTACACCAGCGGTTCGCTGGCGCTCGCGGCGCTGGAGAACCTGGTGCATTTGAATCCGCCGGTGCGTTTCGAGTATGTGGCCATCCCGCTGGATTTCGACGAAGCGTGGGTGCGCACGGTCACCCCAGAGGAGTTGCCGGCCGATTGGACCGAAGAACCGCCGCCGCCCTCGACCCAGGCCCTGGGGGATCAGTGGGTCAGGACGGCCTCGTCGGCGGTCCTGGAATTGCCGAGCACCATCGTCCGCATCGAGCCCAACTACCTGTTCAACCCGGCGCATCCGGATTTTAAAAAGGTTCGAATCGGCAAGGCGATGCCTTTTGCCTTTGATCCGCGCCTGCGCTGAAAGGTCGCACTCGGAGAGTGAGGGCAGCTTTGGGCTGCCTCAGCCCTTCTTGCCGAAGAAGTCGGCCAGCTTCTGCAGGTCGCGGGAGTCGGCCGGTTTCATGGCGCTTTCGATCGCCTGCTGCTGGAGGGCGCAGAGTTCGGCGACGCCCTTGCGGCCGGCGACGAGCATGGCGTCCATCTGGGCCTGGGTGAAGGTGGATTCCTCGCCGCTGCCCTGAATTTCGACGAAGTCGCCGCCCTCGGTGAGCACGAGGTTGCAGTCGACGTCGGCGTCGCGGTCCTCCTCGTAGCAGAGGTCGAGCAGGGTTTCGCCCTTGTAGATGCCGGCGCTGATGGCGGCGACCTTCCTGGTCAGCGGCTGCTGGGTGAGTTTGCCCTTTTCGAGCAGGCGGTTGAACGCGATGGCGGCGGCGATGCAGGCGCCGGTGATCGAGGCGGTGCGCGTGCCACCGTCGGCCTGGAGCACGTCGCAGTCGATGCAGAGGGTGCGCGCGCCGAGCTTTTTCAGGTCGACGACGGCGCGCAGGCTGCGGCCGATGAGGCGCTGGATTTCGATGCTGCGGCCGTCCGGGCGGCCGCGCGAGCTGTCGCGATCCTTGCGGTCGAGGGTGGAGTAGGGGAGCATCGAGTACTCGGCGGTGAGCCAGCCGCCGGGAACGCCCTGCACCTTCATCCAGCGCGGCACCTCGTCCTGGATGGTGGCGGCGCAGATGACGCGGGTGTTGCCGAAGCCGATGAGCACGGAGGCGGTGGCGTGCGGGGCGATGTCGAGAAAAAACTCGACCGGGCGGAGCTGGTCGGGGAGGCGGCCGTCGGATCTGGGCATGGCAGCCCCTAGCACAGGGCGGCGGCGGCTGCCAAGCGGGAAAGCGCTCAGACGCGGATCATGTCCTTGACCACCTGCAGCCAGAGATGGATGCAGCCGCGCCAGGTGTAGCGGATGACGCCCTCCTCGCCGGCGGGTTCAAGCAGGCCGGTGTCGAGGTTGTGGGCGATCTGCGCGCGCAGGTCTTCCTCAATCAGGGTGGCGAGCACCTCGGGATCGGGTTCGGCGAGGTCGGCGGTGGCAAGCCCCTGGCTGTCGATCAGGTCCTGATGGGCGGCCAGCAGTTCCTCGAGTGAACCGGCGCCGGGCACACGCACAACGCGGTGCGCCGGCGAGAAGCGCAGGGTCGGCACGAAGGGATAGTCGGTCGTCGTGAAGACGCGGCCGTCGGGGGTGCGCGAGGTCAGGCTGACGTAGGAGACGTAGAGATCGAGGTCGAGTTGCTGGGCCTGCGCCACCGAGGCCTGGACGCGTTTTTCCGGGTGCACGAAGAGGCGCATGAAGTGCTCGGTCTCGCTCCACTTCCAGCCGGTGTCGCCGGCTCTGGAAAAGCCGGCGGCCTCAAATTCCTCGGAGAGTTCGCCGAGCTCGGGGAAGACGTCGCGCGCGGGCGGGAAACGGTGGCGGACCTCGCTGCGGGTCGGCAGTCGCAGCCGGCGCACGCGGCCGACAATTTCCACCCAGGGCAGCATGAACCAGAGGGCGACGCTGGCGGCGCCGGCGGCGTGGCTGTCGGTCAGGAACCAGCCGCCGAGGTAGGAGGCGGCGAGGTAGGCGAGCCAGCCGAGCTTGAGCAGGTAGCGGTTGGCGTAGCTGCGGCAGGCAAGGCCAAACACGACGGTGGCGGCCAGATAGAGAAATTGATCGAGATCCATGTAGCGGGCGGTGGCCGGGTGCCGGTTGGGCCAACCGTCAAATTAGCGTCCCGGCCGGCTCAGGGCAAGGGGCATTCCCCACGGAAGGCTCGGTCAGAGCAGCTTCTTTTTCTTGAAGAACAGGATCGGCCCGACGGCCGAGAGCACCAGCACGCAGAGGACGATCGGGTAGGCCCAGGGCTCATCCATCTCCGGCATGTGCTCAAAGTTCATGCCATAGATGCTGGCGATCAGCGTCGGCGGCAGGAAAAGCACGCTTGCGACCGTGAAGATCTTGATGATCTGGTTCTGCTGGATGTTGATCAGGCCGAGCGTCGACTCGAGCAGGAAGGTCATCTCCTGCTGCTGCTGGTTCGTGTAGTCGTCGAGCGACTTGACGTCGCGCATGACGCTGCGGAACTGCGCCGCCAGGTCGCCGCGCAGCCAGGTGGCGGCGTTGTTGAGCAGGAACTGCAGCATGCGGTTCACGCTCAGCAGGCTCTCGCGCAGGTTGGCCACCAGGGCGCTGCGCCGGCCGAGGGTGCGCACGACGTCGCCGAGGTCCTTTTCGATGGCCGCGTTCGTCTCATGCGGACGCAGACTGAAGATTTCGCGGCCCACCTTCTTGAGGTCGGACTCGACCGTCTGCAGGGCGTCGGCGATGCGCGCGACGATGAGTTCGCAGAGGGTCAGGAACACCGCGTCGCTGGTCGTTGGCAGGGCGCACTGGCGGCGGACGGTGTCGGCCAGCAGGCGGAAGGCCATGGGATCGGCGTAGCGCACGGTCGTCAGGCAGTCGGGCGCGATGACGAAGGAGATGGCCGTGGTGTCCGGGTCCGGGGTGTCGAGGCCGACCGGGATCCAGGCGGTCATGTACAGGGCGCCCTTCTCCATGTAGAGCCGGCTCGACTCCTCGATCTCCTGCATTTCCTCGCGGGTCGGCAACTGGTACTCGAGCCAGCTTTCCGCCTCCAGTTCCTCCGCCTTCGACGGATTCATCAAATCGAGAAAGACAAGGTTGTCCGGGAACGGACGAACCTTTTCGTCGTTCCAGTCGATGAGCTGTCCTTGCTGCGTGATGAGTCGGATCATGCGGTCGCGGGACGCGCACTGTAGCCCGGGGGCGGGGCGGCGCCACGGAAAAGCCCGGAAAATGCATTTGCGCGCCGGCTTCGGCTTGGGAGGCTCTGCCGCACCCATCTCACGCCGCATGTCCCTCCACGCCTGGTTCCATGTTGACAACGAGGCCGAGATCGCCTCGCCCGCCCTGCTCATCCACCGCGAGCGCGTCGAGCACAACCTGCGGCTCATGCTGGAGACCGCCGGCGGCCCGCAGCGCCTGCGCCCGCATGTGAAGACCCACAAAATGCTGGACCTGACCCGCCGGCAGGTCGAGTTCGGCATCACCCGTTTCAAGACCTCGACGATCGCCGAGACCGAGATGTGCGCCGAGGCCGGCGCGGCCGACATCCTGCTGGCCATGCCCTGCGTGGGCCCGAACGCCCACCGCCTGGCCCGTCTCGCCGAGAAGCATCCGCACGTGCGCTTCGCCGGCATCGCCGATGACGAGCAGACCGTGCGCAGCCTCGCCTCCGCCGCCCAGCAGCACCGCGTCAGCCTCGGGGTTTTCCTGGAACTCGACTGCGGCATGGGGCGCACGGGCATCGTTCCCGGCGAGGCGGCCGCCTACCTTGTCCACGTCATCAAGGACACCCCCGGCCTGCTGTTCCGCGGCCTGCACGCCTACGACGGTCACATCCATGATGCCGATCCCGCCGTCCGCCGCGAGCGCGCCGAGGCCGCCTACGCTCCGGTGCTGGCCTTCCGCCGCCGCCTCGAGGGCGAGGGCGTGCTTGTTCAGGAACTGGTCGCCGGCGGCTCGCCGACCTTCGGCTACCACGCCGGCCAGCCCGACCGCATCTGCAGCCCGGGCACGACGGTGCTCTGGGATTTTGGCTATGGCGACAAGCATCCCGACCTCGCCTTCCTGCCCGCCGCCTTCCTGCTGGCCCGCGTCATCAGCAAGCCCGGCACGAACCGTCTCACCCTCGATCTCGGCCACAAATCGGTGGCTCCGGAGAATCCGCACCCGCGCGTCCGTTTCGAGGAATTGCCCGACGCCGAGGCGGTGATGCAGAGCGAGGAGCATCTCGTGCTGCAGACCGATCGCGCCCATGAGTTTGTCGTCGGCCAGGCCCTGCATGGCATTCCGCGCCATGTCTGTCCGACCGTCTCCATGCATGGCGAGGTCGTGGTCGTCGAGCGCGGCCGGGCGGTGGCGACCTGGCCGGTGACCGCGCGCAACCGCCGGATCACCGTTTGAGCGTCCGGTGAAGGATGGCCCCCGGGGAGGCGCGTTTAGGAGGCATGCGCCGCCTGTCGTTCCTGCTCCTGCTCGCCGCCTCCGCTGCCGCGGCGGATTATGACCTCGTCATCCGCAATGCCCGCATCGCCGATGGCACGGGTGCGCCGCTGAAGGCCGGTGCCGTGGCGGTCAGGGACGGCCGCATTTCGGCGGTCGGAGAAGTCTCGGGCAGCGCCGATGAGGTCATCGATGCCGGTGGCCGCGTCCTCGCGCCGGGTTTCGTCGATGTGCACACGCACTCGGAAAAGATCGCCGAAAATCCGTCCGCCGAAAATTTTTTGCGCATGGGAGTGACGACGATCGTCACCGGCAACTGCGGCATGTCGCGCACCGACATCGGCGCTTTCTTCAGCGAACTGGAGAAGGCCGGCCTCAGCCTCCATGTGGCGACCCTGATCGGCCATGGCTCGGTGCGCGAGAAAGGCATGGGCGGTCGCTTTTTGCGAGCGCCGAACGCCGAACAGCTGCAGGTCATGAAGGCTCTGGTCGACCAGGCCATGCGCGACGGTGCGGTGGGGATGAGCACCGGGCTGATTTACGTGCCCGGCAGCTTTGCCAAGACGAAGGAGCTTGTTGAGCTGGCCCGGGTTGCCGCCGAGCATGGCGGTCTTTACGCCAGTCACATGCGCTACGAGACCGACCGCATTTTTGAGGCGGTGGAAGAGTTGGTGCGCATCGCGCGCGAGGCGAAGATCCGCGCCGAGGTCTCGCACATCAAGCTCACTGGACCGAGCGCCTGGGGGCGCGCGTCGCAGGTGCTGGCCCTGCTCGACCAGGCCCGCGCCGAGGGCCTGCGGATCACCCATGACCAGTACGCCTACCCCGCCTCCAGCACCGGTCTGCGCCAGACGATTCCCGACAGCGCCCTCGAGGGGACGCGGGAGGATTTTGCCGCCCGCCTCGGGGATCCGGTGCGGAAGGCCGCCATCGTCGCGGGCATGAAAAAGATGTTGTTCGGCCGCGGCTTCAAGGACTTCAGCCATGCCGTCA
>JBIJBO010000192.1:0-6394 GCA_044345215.1 Prosthecobacter sp.
CATCCCGGATCTGGCCGAATCGCTGGCGACCCTGCCCGTCGACCGCGGCAGCTTCCTGCTCGAGATCAAGTGCGGGCCGGAGGTTGTGCCGGAACTGGCACGCCAGCTTGCCTCCTGGAAGTCCCGTGCGCGCCAGCTCCGCATCATCGCCTTCGACCGTGCCGCCGCGCGCGAGGCCAAGAAGGCGCTGCCCTGGATCAAGGTCTACCGGCTGTCCTCCGAACAGACGCGCGACAAGAAGCCGGTCGAACTCGACGCCCTGATCGCGGACTCCGTGGCCGATGGACTGGACGGCCTTGATCTAAGTCAGAAGTGGGCATGGAACGAGGCCTTCGTGCGCCGGGTGCGCTCAGCCGGTCTGGAAGTTCATGTTTGGACCGTCAACAAGCCCGGCGATGTGCGGCGACTTGCTGCGCTCGGGGTCGACAGCATCACCACTGACGATCCGGTGATGGCGCGTCAGGCCCTGGGCCGCTGAGGCTCCTCGACCTCAGGAGAAGGACTTTCGCAGGTGGCTGGGCAGGATGCCAAGAGCCTCGCGGTACTTCGCCACGGTGCGCCGGGCCACCTTGATGCCCTGCTTGTCAAGAAGCTTGGCCAGCTTGTCGTCGCTAAGCGGCTTGTTCTTGGGCTCGGTCTTGACCAGCTCAGCGATGGCGTTCTTGACACTTGTGTTGCTGAGGTCTTCCCCTGAATCGGTCTTGATGCCGTGGCTGAAGAAGAACTTTAGCTCGTAGACACCGTGCGGCGTCGCCATGTACTTGCCGGCGATGGCGCGACTCACCGTGGTTTCATGAACGCCAACCTCCTCAGCCACCTGCGCCATGTTGAGCGGCCGCAGATGGCTGGTGCCCTTGTCGAGGAACTCCTGCTGGTGGGCAAGGATGCGCGCGGCGATTTTATGAATGGTCTGCTGGCGCTGGTGGATCGAGCGGATCAGGAACTTGCCGCTGCGCAGCTTCTCGCGAATGTAGTTTCGCACCTCGCCGCTGCTGCCGGACTGGCTGAGCATGTCCTTGTAGGCATTGCTCAGGCGCAGGTGCGGCAGTTCGTCGTTGTTCATCACCGGCACCCACTCGCCTCCCAGGCGCTCGACGATGATGTCTGGGCTGACGTAGTTGTTGCTGCCATGGCTGAAGCGCGACGCCGGGCGTGGATCGAGCGTGCTGATAAAATCGGCGGCGCGGGAAATCTGCTCGAGCGGCACACCAAGCTTGCGGGCGAGGATCGGGTAGCGCTTTCCGGCGAGATCCTCGAGGTGCTGGTCGATCAGGCGATGCGCGAGGCTGTGGGTCTTGCCCAGCCGCTCCAGCTGCACCAGCAGACACTCGCGCAGATCCTCGGCACCGACCCCGACCGGGTCAAAGCCGGTGAGAACGGCCTTGGCGGCGTAGAGGTCGTCGACCGGCAGAGCGTGCTGCAGGCTGAGGTCCTCGACCGTCTGGCTAAGGAAGCCGCGGTCATCGAGGTTGCCGATGAGGAATTCCACATTGGCGATCAACTGGGTGTCGTCGATGCCGGTCGTGCGCAGTTGGCCGAGCAGGTGCTCCTGCAGGGTCGTTGGCGTGACGATCGAATCCATCAGGAATTGCCAGCGCTCCTGGTCCTCCGCCGTGCGCGCTGAATTCTGCAGGCGGCTCTGCGCCCAGTACTCGCGCCATTCCTCGTCCATCTGCGACAGGATGTCGAGTTCGTCGCGCTCGTGAGGTGCCTGGTCGGGATCGTCGGGCACGGCATCCTCCAGCGACACCTCCGGTGCCTCCAACTCCAGCACCGGATTGATCTCAATCTCCTGCTGAATGATCTGCCTCAGCTCAAGGGTCGGCGCCTGCAGGATCTGCAGACTCTGCTGCATCTGCGGTCCGATGGACAGCTTCTGGCTTTGTGTCTGATAGAGTCCCTGGGTTGACATGGGTTGGCGGCCCCATCCCTTTCATGGGCGGGACCGATAAGCAAGCAAACAGCGGGCCAAGTCTGCGTTTTCTTCATTTGACCGCAAAGAAAAACATTTTTGGCATGATAACTCTCTAGCTCGACACACAGGGTAGCATGACCGCGTCGCGCATGCCGTGCAGGATCTTTTTGTCGGCCGGGCAGGCCGTGGCCAGCACGCCGCCCAGCCGGATTTCTTCTGTGGCCTCCGGTACGAAGTAGTACGGGCAGAGGCGCGCCCGGGCGCGCATGCCGCGCAGCACCCGTGTCTCGTCATCCCAGTAGGGCTGCTCTACCAGTCGGCCGCCGTGGAATTCCTGAAGCAGGTAGGGGTTGGTGGCGAAGGACTGCATTGCGGTCTCGAGCGCTTCCGACCATTGCAACTGGGAGAGGTCATGGCCGATAAAGACACCGCGCGAGCCCCAGGCCAGCTCGGAGAAGCCGCTGATTTTCAACACCAGCCGGCGGCGCGTGCCACCAAAGGCTTTGGCCTCGCGCCAGTCCTGGATGTCGAGTCCGGGCCAGACCGCATGTGGCGGCAGCGGCGCGGGATCGACGACCCAGCCGCGGGGGATGCAACGTCGCAGGAGTTCCAGGTGCGTTTCTTCGAGCTGCTCCCGCCACCAGGCCTGCAGCGGCGGCGAATGGAACAGCGCCAGCCAGAGTTTTTCCTCGAGGAAGGGCTTGAGCGGCGGGGTGAAATCCAGCACGCCGGTGTCGGCGAGGTGCAGCAGTTCGGCCGCGTGCTCGACCTGGTCGAGATCGAAGAGTTCGAAGAACCGGTAGACAGAGCGACCCTCCAGTTGCGCGGGCGACGTCCGCCATGTGTTGAGCACGCGCCGGGTCTGGCCATCGCGACGCAGGGCGCGCGCGGCCAGCCATTCCATCTCCGGCTGGTAGTCGGCAGACTCGTGCGAGATGAGGATGTCGGCGTCCGGAAAGGCGTTGGCAAAACCTGCGGTCATGCCCTCGGCCCCGCCGATGACGGGATCGCCCAGCGCCGCGTAGGTTGCATTCAGCCAGCCGGTCAGGCCCATGCCGCCGGGCAGGGAATCCAGTTCGGTGATGCAGACGCCATCCTCCGTGAGCACCAGATCGGGGCGCAGCACACCGGGCAAGGCATCGCGCCAGCGCGGATGGCGTCCCAGCGCGATGAGCTCCGCCGGCTTGCCTTGGTCGAGCAGTGCGGCCACCCAGGCTAGCCCGGGCGATTCAAGGCTGGCAAAATAAAGGCGGTTGCAGGCCCTCTGGAAGTAGCGCAGGGCCGGGCCGAGCAACTCGATCCGTTCGACGGTGGCGGCATCCAGCGGGAAGGGTGCCGGTGCCAGCCGCCATTCCTTGTCGCGGAACAACCCGGCCCCGGGAAAGGCGCGGCGCAGGTGCTCGATGCGGATGGCGGCGGACATGGTTTTTCAGATGCCGCATCTGCCGGTCTTTGCGAATGAAAAAACCGGGCCGTGCGGCGGCCGCTTCACTTGAGCGTGATGCCTTCCATGAGGCCGCGCAACTGCTCATGGGTGCGAGCGACCATGCTCTGGGTCGGCGGGCCCAGGCGTTCGTCCCCCCATACACGCTCGAGCTCGTTGAGAACAAGGATGAGCGGCAGCATCTGGGGCGAGCGACGGGTCTCGCGCGACAGTTTGGCAAAGTCCTGGCGCAGTTCGGCGAGCAGGGCGGGTGAGCCGATGCATAGGGGGCGCTTGTCCACCTCGGGCGTTTCGACCACGATCTTGGAGACGATCTCCAGTGAGCGCATCCAGGCACCTAGATCGACCAGCAGTGACAGGTCCTCGTCCATCTGCTCGCGCAGCAGTCGGATGATCTCCTGATGGCCGTCGACGATCTCCTGGCGCAGGTCCTTCCACTCGTCCATCTCCGCCATTTTTGCCTGGGCCATGAGGCGAGGGCGCATTTTTTCGCCAAGCCCGAGCATGCGGCAGTAGTGGGCCACGTCCTGGTTGTTGTTGCGGAACTGTTGGGCGTCGCCCGCCTGCCAGATGAGGAAGGTTTCCCCCAGGAGGCTGCCGAGGGTGAAGGCGGCCTTGAGGCGGTCGGCCGTCGGATTGGGAGGCTGCGGCCGGTAAAGCGTGCGCCAGCGTGCCTTGGTGTGCTGCCCGGCCATCTCCAAAAAGTCCGCGGGCGTCTGGTCCTCGGTCCAGAACACCGGTCGCGCAACAAAGTCACCAGCGCTGGCCGCGATCGAGTCCGGCGAGCTCTCCTCGGGTTCAGAGGCGGCCAGGATCAGACCAGGCGCAGCCACCGCCGCCAGCAAGGCGGCGCCGAGCGGCAGTAAGCTCCGGTGTGGCGTCACGTGGGGATTAAAGGACTCCCTAATAGAGCCACTTTCAACGCCAAACGTTCAATCGGGTTGCGCGGCTTATTCCACTGTGACGCTTTTCGCGAGGTTGCGTGGCTTGTCGACATCGCAACCGCGGGCGACTGCGGTGTAATATGCGAGCAGCTGCAGCGGCACGACGGTGAGCAACGGGGTCAGGTAGGACGGGCAGTCCGGCACGTAGATGACGTCGGCGGTGAGTCGCTCCAGTTCGGTGCGGCCCTCGGTGGTGACGCAGACGACAGGGCCCTTGCGGGCGAGCACCTCCTCGATGTTGCTGACGTTTTTGTCGAAGACCGCGTCGTCGGGTGCGATGAAGATCGACGGCATGTCGGGTTTCACCAGTGCGATGATGCCGTGCTTGAGTTCGGCGCTTGGGTGTCCGCTGGCGTAGATGTAGCTGATCTCCTTCATCTTCAGCGCGCCCTCCAGGGCCACCGGGTAGTTGGCGAGGCGCCCCATGAAGAGCATCCCCTCGGCATGGGCGTGCTTCTCCGCGATCGCCTTGATCCTGTCGGACTGCTGCAGGATGGCGCGGATTTTGTCGGGAATCGCCTCCAGTTCATCGATCATCTCAATGCCGTCGGTGCTCGACAGATGGTGAATGCGACCAAACAGCAGGCCGAGCAGGTTCATGATCATCACCTGCGAGGTGAAGGTCTTCGTCGCGGCTACGCCTACCTCGGGGCCTGCATGGATGTAGCAGCCGCCGTCACTTTCGCGGGCGATCGTGCTGCCAACACTGTTGACGACGCCGAGGCAGCGGATGCCCTTGCGTCGCGCCTCGCGCAGCGCGGCCAGGGTGTCGATCGTCTCGCCGCTCTGGCTGAGCACGAACTGCAGGGTGTTCTTGTCGGCCGGCACGTTGCGGTAGCGGAACTCGCTGGCGATCTCGACCTCGGTCGGAATGCGGGCCAGGGTCTCGATGAGATATTCGCCGACCATCGCCGCGTGGAAGGCTGTGCCGCAGCCGCTGAGAATGATGCGGTCAATGCCACGCAACTCCTGCTGGCTCATGTTCAAACCGCCGAGGATGGCGGTCGCCTCGTCACGCGAGAGCCGGCCGCGCAGGGCGTTCTGCAGAGACTTGGGCTGCTCGTGGATCTCCTTGAGCATGTAGTGCGGAAAATCTCCCTTGTCGGCATCGTCGGCGGTGAACTCGACGCGGCTGACCTGCACACGGGCTTCGCCACCGGCCATCGAGGCGACGTCATAGCGGCCCTCGGTCAGGCTGACGATGTCGTGGTCGTTCAGATACACGACGTCGCGCGTGTGTGCGACAATGGCCGAGACGTCGCTGGCAAGGAAGTGCTCATCGTTGCCGAGACCGACCACCAAAGGGCTGCCGAGGCGCGCGCCGACGAGGAGGCCTGGCACGTCCGCGTGCATGGCAGCGATGCCGTAGGTGCCCTTGACCTTGGCGAGGGCGGCCTGCAGCGCCTTGCGCAGGCGCCGGGCGCCGTCGGCCTCGTCGGAGGCGTCGAAGTAGCGGCCCACCAAGTGGGCCAGCACCTCGGTGTCGGTCTGCGATTCAAATTCGTGGCCCTGGGCGGTGAGCTGGTCGCGCAGGATCTGGTAATTCTCAATGACCCCGTTGTGGACAAGGGCCAGGCGACCGCTGCGATCGCGATGCGGATGGGCGTTTTCATCGGTGGGTGCGCCGTGGGTGGCCCAGCGGGTGTGGGAGATGCCCACGCTGCCCTCGGGATTGGCCTCGGCCACCGCCTTGCTGAGGTTGTCGATGCGTCCCGCGCGCTTGATGAAGCGGAGGCCGTCGTCCGCCTGAAGGGCGATGCCCGCCGAATCATACCCGCGATATTCCAGCCGGCGCAGCCCATCCAGAAGAATGGGGCTGGCCTGCCGCCTGCCGATGTAGCCAACGATGCCGCACATGGTTTGTAAAAATCCCGCTAGTGAGCAGGAAGTGATCACTTTCGTTGCATTTGTGCTCTTTTGCCAGCGAAAGTGACTTCTCTTGAAAGATTGCTCAGGCGGAGCCGGCGAGAGGGCTTTTCTCTTTCGTGTGCTCGCTTTTCATCTATTGGTGATCCATTCATGCCGTCCGAGTTGCCAAGCCTGTCCGACTTTCTCGCCGAGCCCATCGCCCGGCGTGCGCTGCTCGCCTGC